>CACALX010000004.1 GCA_902533445.1 uncultured Pelagibacteraceae bacterium | reverse complement strand
AATTTATTTTTTATCAATAAATTATTGATAAATATAGTCTCTTGTAACTGGTGTGGAAGAATAGTTTTTGGTTAGCTGAAACTGGTATACAACTTGGTCTCCCCATTTAAAAGCCATTTCGCAACCCGCTAAATAGAATTCCCACATTCTAAAAAAACGCTCATCAAACATGTTAATAATTTTATCTTTATTATTTATACAATTTTCCTTCCAATGCCTTAACGTATGAGAATAATGCATCCTTAATACCTCAATATCAGACACAATTAAGCCAGCTTTTTCAATTGGATTGGTAACTTCACTTAGACTTGGAGTATAACCACCTGGAAATATATATTTTGTTATCCATGGATGAGGGTCTCTTGGAGGATTGACTGATCCAATGGTATGAATTAGTGAAACTCCATCATCTTTAAGAAGTTTTTCAACTTGTGAGAAAAATTTTTTATAAAACTTTCTTCCCACATGTTCAAACATTCCAACACTTACAATCCTATCAAATTTTTCATCGAGCTCCCTATAATCCATTAACCTAAATCTTAATTGATTTTCTAAATTAAGTTCTTTAACTTTTTGTTTGCAATATTCTAATTGATTTTCTGATAATGTTATTCCAGTGACTTCACAATTAGCTGATTTTGCAATATCAACTGCTAATGATCCCCACCCACATCCAATATCAAGAACTTTTTGGTTTGGCTTTATATTTAATTTCTTAATTATGTGTTGAATTTTATTATTTTGGGCATCCTCTAAAGTATCATTTTCATTTTTGAAATAAGCACATGAGTATTGTCTTTTAGGGTCTAAAAATAAATCATAAAGATCATCTTTAATATCATAATGATGTGAAACATTCATTTTGGATTTTTTGATAAAATTGAAATTTGTTAGATATCTATATGAACCTCTCAATCTGTTAATTAAGTAACTAAAAAAATTTAATTCTCCTCTTCCAAAATTCATCAAAGATAAATCTAAAAAATCTGTGAGACTTCCATTCTCAATGACTATATCTCCATCGGTATAAGCTTCCCCAAAGTAAAGGTCGGGATGAAATAAAAGTTTATAATGAAGCTTTTTATTTAATATTTTAACTTTTATGGGATTTTCCTTCTCTGGATTTCCAATAATATAACTTTTAGAATTTGCATCGACCAATATAAATCCATCTTTCTTAAAAACACTATTTAAGAACCTTGCTAACTGCATTTTATGCTACCATTGATGATTTTAGTGAAAAACTAAATTTTTCTAAATTATTTAAAAGATCCACCTCTTCTTCTTTATTAAGAATTCTTAATGGTGGTAGTAAATTTTCATAAAAACTATCTTTATTCTTATAAAAAGTGTGTAAGCCAGAAATTAGGTTATATTTTTCAAATGTCCCTCTTACATCGCATAATTGGGTATTAACTTCTTGCTCTCTTCCATCTTTAAAATCATCATATACTTTTCTAGCAAGTTTAGATGTTGCATTGGACGTTGCTGTAATTATTCCTGAACAACCTAATTCAAGTCCCTTCAATAATTTAGATTCAGATCCCGGCATAACAGAAAAATTATCTAATTTTAAATTTTCAAAAAGATTATATGAGCTATCTTTTACACCAACAATTTGTTTTGGAAAATTTTTTACCAATTTTTCAACACACTCTACACTAAATTTATAACCACAAAGCTTTTCAAAATTATATAAAATAATTTTAGCTCTTGGTGTTGCTTCTACTAATTTAGTATAAAAATTAATAACATCATCATCAGTATATTTATAAAATGCAGGTGGCATTATAAGAAATTTTTCTAAATTTAATGACATTGCAACTCTCATTAAATTTATTGTTTCTCCTAAAGAATTTAATCCTGTTCCAATAATAAATTTATCTTTGTATTTGTTGGTTGATATTTTATTTAACAATTTAATTTTTTCCGCAACAGGAATTAGTTGAGCCTGGCCAGTACTGCCAAATATTGCAACACCGTGGCAACCGTTATCAATCACCATCTCCGCATGTGTGATGGTTTTATCAATGTTTAAAGTTAAATCTTTATTCAAGATAGACATTGACGCTGCATATATTCCACTGATATTGCTCATAGATAAAATTTATATAAAAAAAAAATATAGTAAAGTTTAAATTGTCTAGGCTATATCTCTCAAAACTATTTCTTTAGCTTCATTTACCAATGTAGATAACCTGGAAGTTTCAGGTGAGATATCTGGATGAATTTTTTTTTGTATTTTGATGTAGGCTTTATTTACATCCTCTTTAGTTAAATTTTTTGAGGGATTTAAATTAAGTATACGATACGCTTCTTCAGTGGACATTGTATTCAAATTTGATGCAGTGTTATTAAATGAAAATCTCCCAGAATTTCTTAAAGTTTGTATTAATCTGTACAACGAAATTAATTGAAAAATTGACATACCTTTAAGTTTTAAAAGAGCAAGACTTGCAAGTGTAAATGGCAAAGTAAGTAAAAATTTACCTCCTATTGCAAACAAAACTGCAAAGATGATTAAAACTATGAATAAGAATAATCTTAAACCTTTGGATATTTTTTTTGACGCAACTTGAGTAAAAAGTCTTAATAAAAAATATAAACCAACTAAAATTAATAATGTATAAATTATAAAATTCATATATTTCCAGTTAAAAATGAAAGTACCATATCTAAAAAAAAAACCAGAGTTAAAATCTTGTCACAATGTTGAGTGGGAAGATAACTATAGCTGGATACATCAAGAAAATATTTTAGAAGTCTTGCAAGACAAGACTAAGCTTCTTCCAGAAGTAAAAAAATATTTAGAAGATGAAAATGAGTATACTGATTATCATCTAAAAAATACGAAAAATGTTCAAAAAATATTATTTGATGAAATTAAAGATAGAATAAAATTAGATGATGAAAGCTTACCTTTTAAAGATCATTCATATGAGTATTGGACAAAGACTACTGCCAAAGGAAATTACTCTATAAAATTAAGAAAAAAAATTGGTTCATCAGAAATTGAAGAAATTTGGAATGGAGATAAAGAAAAAGAAAAATTAAATGTTGAATATTTCGGTGTTGGAGATTTAGAGGTAAGTAACAATGATCAATATCTTGGGTACTCACTAGATACCAAAGGTTCTGAGTATTATACAATTTATGTAAGAAATATTAAAAATAATAAAATAATTTCAAAAGAAATCAAAGAAACATCAGGAAGTATAATTTTCAGCTTAGATGATAAGTATCTTTTTTATTCAAAGTTAGATGAAAATCATAGAGCTAGAAAAATTTATAGACATAAAATTGGAGATTTTGAAAGTGAAGATGAACTAATCTTTGAGGAAAAAAGTGAAGCTTTCACTGTTAGTATTGGATTAAGTTCTGATGAGAAATATTATTTCATAAATACTTCGGATCATAATACTTCAGAGCAATATTACTTTCATGTTAATGATGTAAAACCAAATCCAAAATTAATAATCAAACGAGAAAAGGGAATTCTTTACTCTATAAATTCATGGGATGGAAAATTTTATAATCATACAAATAAAAATGCAGAGGATTTTAAAATAGATGTTTCAGAAACTTTAGAAAATCAGAATTGGGAGACATTTATTCCTGCAAAAAAAGAAGTTTTAATTGGTGGACTTTCATTTTTAAATAACTGGATAATTAGATCCGAAACATCAGAGGCCATGGACAAACTATTCGTTGTTGATGCTTCATCAAATAATGAAGAAGAATTAATTTTTTCTGATGAAAAAGTGTGTGTTCCTGGTGTTTCATTAACACAAAGAAATAGAGATACAGATGAGGTTTATGTTTCATACTCTTCACCTAAAACACCTTCAAGAGTATACAAATACAATTTAAAAACTAAATCTAAAACACTTGTAAAAGAACAAGAAATACCATCAGGCCATAATACAGATGATTATATAGTTGAAAGAATAGAGTTTAGATCCCATGACGGAAGAATGGTTCCACTAACGATTACAAGACACAAAAATACAAAAATAGACGGAACAGCAAATTTGTTATTATACGGATACGGATCGTATGGTAGTTCGATGAGTCCAAGTTTCTCTTCAACAAGACTGAGCTTAATAAATAGAGACATTATTTGGGCTACTGCACACATTAGGGGTGGAATGGAAAAAGGAATGAAATGGTGGAAAGAAGGAAAGCTAACAAATAAAAAAAATACATTTGAAGATTATATTTTTGCTGCAAAATATTTAATTGAAAACAACTACACCTCAAAGGGAAAAATAATTGGAATGGGTGGATCTGCAGGTGGTTTATTAATGGGAGCTGTTGTTAATCAAGCTCCTGAATTATTTTTAGGTATAATTATGGCTGTTCCTTTTGTGGACTCATTAACAACAAATCTCGATCACTCTTTACCACTTACAGTTGGTGAATTTGATGAATTTGGTAATGCTAAAGAAAACAAAGAGCACTTTGATTATATATTTTCATATGCTCCATATAATAACATAAAAAAAATGGATTATCCTCATATGCTAATAACAACTAGTTTAAGTGATAACAGAGTTTTGTTTGATGAACCTGCAAAATTTACAGCTAAACTTAGAGACTACAAAACTGATAATAATTTATTACTTCTCAAAACAGAAATGAATGCAGGTCATGGAGGTAAATCTGGTAGAGATGGAGCAATAGAAGAAATCGCACTCGACTATGCATTTGCATTAAAAATTTCTGAAAAAATTTAACTTTTCAGATATTGAAATCGTTCTAATCATACCTAAATATACAATGCAAGTCGCCTTATGGGGCTTGCATAAAATAAACTTGCTTAAAAAAGGAGGATATTATGACAAGTAAGGATCTATCTATATTTAACTCACTAAGACCTTTTTCAATTGGTTTTGACGATATGTTTGACCAATTTGAAAACATGTTGGGTAACGGAAGTTTGACAATGCAATCAAACTACCCTCCATACAACATCAGAAAAACTGGTAAGGATAATTATGCAATTGAAGTTGCATTGGCTGGTTTTAATAAAAATGATGTTGAGGTTGAGTTTGAAGATAATTTATTAACGGTAAGAACAAAACAAGTTGATAAATCTGAAAACGATGATGTTAATGGAGAAATAATTCACAAAGGTATTTCTCAAAGACAATTTGCAAGATCATTCACTATAGCTGATGATGTAAAAGTTAACGGTGCTGAACTTAAAGATGGTCTTTTAACAATATCTTGTGAAAGAATTATACCAGAGCACAAAAAGAAAAAACTTATAGAAATTAAATAAGTTTACCCTTACTTGCGAGGATTTATCCTCGCAGGTAAAATTTAAAAACATCCGTTGGAAGCAAATCCAATTACTAACTTATCTGGATTAATCTCAAATCTTCTCTCACATGGAAAGCCATACTTCTTGGTATTATAAATAAAAATAAAATTACCCTTTTCATTTTCATAATCCTCATCAGGTTTTCCAAGTTCCATTTGTAATTTACTTGCTGATTGACCAATAAATTCACTCAACTTTTTATTTTCTTTTTGAATAGCTGCGTCTGTTTTTTGCTTCACTGTTTGACAACCAGAAACAAATAAAAAGATAAAAAATATAGTGAATAAAATTTTCAAATTTTTCATATTAATCACACTATCATTACAATTATGGCATAAATATAAACTTATGGGTTGAATTTTGTGAATAAAATGGACTTATTCAAAGTATTATTCAACAGAATCAAATAATTATCAGACATTAGGAGGACAAATGCTTGATAATTATTTTAATTATAAAAAACACAAAACAGATTTTAAAACTGAAGTCATAGCAGGAACCACAACGTTCTTAACGATGGCTTATATAATGTTTTTAAATCCATTTATCTTATCGGGAGAATTCGCCGGACCCGAAAAAGGTTTCTTTGATTTCGGCGCGGTATATACAGCTACGATTTTAGCCACAGCTTTAGCATGTTTTATTATGGCTTTTTACGGAAAAACTTGGCCAATAGGACTTGCGCCTGGAATGGGTATTAACGCATTCGTTGCATTCGGAGTATGTGCAGGAATGGGATACTCACCTCAAGAAGCACTTGGTGCTGTATTGGTAGCAGGTGTATTATTCTTAATAATATCTTTAACACCAATAAGAGCATGGCTAATTAATTCAATTCCAAAAAGTTTAAAGTTAGGAATTGGTGCAGGTATAGGATTATTTTTAGCGATTATCGGATTACAAATAATGGAAGTAGTTGTAGATGATCCTGTTACTTTAGTTAAATTAGGTAATCTTGGAGATCCATTAGTTCTTTTAGGATGTGCAACTTTTATAGCAATCATTGTTTTAGAAAAAATGAATGTAAAAGGTAACATCATCATAGGGATATTGGTATTTAGTATCATTGCTTGGGCTGCTGGCCTTGCTAAATTTAATGGTTTAGCTAGCTCACCTCCTCCAATGACATATCTTTTTGAGTTTGATCTGTCTGCCGCAATGACTGCTAGTATGTCTACAGTAATCTTTACTTTATTGTTTATCGACTTCTTTGATACGGCTGGAACTTTAACTTCTGTTGCAAACGTTGCGGGTAAAGTTGGTAAAGATGGAAAAGTTCAAGATATCAATAAAGCAATGTTATCTGACAGTGTTGGAACAGTTGCGGGTGCAATGATGGGAACTACTACTGTAACGAGTTATGTTGAGTCTGGTGCTGGTGTAAAAGCAGGTGGTAAAACAGGAATGACATCTCTTGTGATAGGTATTTTGTTTTTAGTATGTATCTTTTTTGCTCCTTTAGCAACTAGTTTACCCAAACAAATTGATGGTGCAGCTCTACTTTTTGTGTCTGTTCTTTTTGTAAGAAATATTACAGATATTGAGTGGAACGATATTTCTGAGTCTGCTCCTGCAATACTTGCAATGATAGCAATGCCGTTAACATACAGTATTAGTAATGGAATTGCCCTAGCATTTGTTTCTTACGCATTAATTAAAATATTTACTGGTAAGTTTTCAAGCACTTCTCCAGCGATATGGGTAGTTGCAATACTTAGTGTTGTAAGTTTTGCTGTAAGTTAAATAAAATTTTAACAGGGCTAGTAAACTAGCCCTGTTAACTAATTTCTTTTAATTAATTCCTCAATAGATAATTCTTCATAGTGTTCAGTTGGCTGAACAATCCAAGGGTCAGAATCTAGTCTTACAGAACAGAAATCTGGTTCGAAAGTTGATGATTTTTTTTTCCAAAGACAGGCAGTTTTTACTTCTTTAATAAATTCTTTTGTTTGAGGATAATTTTTTAACCACTCAATACTTTTATTTAAAGTTAAACCAGTATCAGAAAGATCATCTATCAATAAAACTTTACTAAAATCCTCGTTATTAGCTAATGAGCTTATTTCTCTAGCAAACATAAGTTCACCTTGCTTATCTTCCATTCCTTCACCTGAATAACTTTGAATAACAATGTAGGCTATTGGTAATTTTAAAATCCTTGATAAGATATCAAGGATCGGTGCAGCACCTCTCATAATACCAATTAAAACTGTAGGTTTGTATTCTTTGTGAATTTGTATTGCTAGTTTCTCAACAATTTTTATATATTCATCAAAAGAGATTATGAGTTTGTCAGCCATGAAGTTTAGTATCATAAGTAAAAAAATTTAAAAAGGAGAAATGATGAAAGTTTACTGGATTGCATTGTATAAAAAGATAGATAGCCAAGAAAATATTAAAAAATATGGAGCTAAAGTTACAGATATAATAAAAAGTTATGGAGGTGTACCATTGGTAAGAGGAGGAAAGTTTAATACTTTAGAGGGTGAAACTTACCCAAGAACAGTAATTTGGGCATTTCCTAGTTATGAAAAAGCTATAGAATGTCACGACTCTAAAGAATATCAAGAAGGTTGGGCGCTCGCAAAAGATACTACTGAAAGAAATTTACAGATAGTCGAGGCTTTTAATATTGAATAGGCTCAGGATCTATACTTCTCCAAAGATACCATGTGGCTACAGAACAATACGGGGAAAATCTTTTTTGCAACAAGTTTACATAGCTTTCTGGTGGAAGATATTTTTTATTATAATTTTTTGAAATAGCTCTTAGAAGTCCTATATCTTGTACAGGCCATATATCAGGACGATTATAAGTAAATAATAAAATCATTTCAGCAGACCATCTACCTATTTGTCTTAGTTTAGATAAATAAATAATTGCTTCTTCATCAGACATACCTGGAATAACTTTAGGATTAAATGTTTTGTTTAATACTTGTTCTGCTAAACTTTTTATACCTTTAACTTTTTGTCTGCTTAATCCACAGCTCTTTAATTGAGAGCTTGATAATTTATTCACTGTTTTTGCATTAATTTTGTTTTTACACTTTTTTTTAAACTTTAAAAAAACTGAGTTAGCAGCAGCTACACTAATTTGTTGACCAATTATGCTTTTACAAAGAGAAAAGAAAACATCTCGCCTTGATGTAAGAACAGTTTCTGATGGTGACATATATTTTTTAATCAAAAAAGACATTGTTTTATCTTTTTTTGATAAATACTTTTTTGCTTTATTCCAATATGAAGGTGTTTTACTCATGTCGTGAAACAGATAGTTTTTTTTTCAAATACATTTCTCTTCTAAATATAATTATAGATGAAACAATAACTAATAAAGCACCTAATAAAGTTTTAGAAGTTGGTACTTCATTCCAAATAAAATATCCAAATATTATTGCAAATACTAATCCAAGATATTTTAAAGGAGAAACCAAACTAACTTCTGAATATTTATAAGATTGTGATAGCCATAAATTTGCAAGACCACCTAATATACCAACCATTGATAGCAAAAATAAATCAAGTAAACTTGGCAAGATCCAACCTTGATAAAACGATAAAAAACTTAGAAGCATTATCGAGAATGAAAAGAAAAAACTAATCAACCAGGCAGGTTCAGTTGACGATAATTTTCTTATAGCAATTGCTACATAGGAAAGACCTAAACAAAAAATAATTGGGTAAATATAATATACATTTAAAGCACTAAATCCTGGCTCTGTAATAAATATTATTCCTAAAAATCCAACTAACACTGCCATCCATCTATATAAACCAACTTTTTCATCTAATAAAAAAATTGAAAAAATTGTAATAAAAATTGGTGCAGCAAAGGAAATACTTACGACAGTTGCCAACGGTAAATTTCTAAGTGCAACAAATATAGAAACTAAAGCTATAAGTCCTGCTAAGCATCTTTTAAAATGAAGTACAGGTCGAGTTGTTTTATAGAAATCAAAATATCTATCTTTAGGAATAAGAAATAAAATAGGAATTATTCCACAAAATCCTCTAAAAAATAATACTTGTCCAACAGGATAATCATCAGACCATTTAACAATTACATCCATAAGTGAAAATGCACATACGGATATGAACATGTAAAAAAAGCCCAATTGATTTTTTGATAGCATATGATTAAATCTAGATTAATTAAGTTAATAATCAATGGAAATAGCAATTTTAGGTTTAGGATGTTTTTGGGGACCAGAAATAAAGTTCAGCAAACTTGATGGTATTGCAAAAACAGAAGTAGGATATTGTGGGGGTAACTCTGACAAAACAAATTATAAAGAAGTATGCTCTGGTATAACCAATCATGCTGAAGTAGTTAAGTTAGAATTTGATCCAAATATAATTTCTTACGAAAATATTCTTGAACATTTTTTTAAATTTCATGACCCCACTACGTTAAATTCTCAAGGGCCTGACTTTGGTACTCAGTATAGAAGTGAAATTTTTTATACAAACGATGACCAAAAAACTATTGCAGAAAAGATGGTAGAAAAAGAAAATATCAAACTATCTGGCAAAGTAGTAACAAAAATTTCATTAACTAAAAACTATTGTGCAGCAGAAGAATATCACCAAAAGTATCTAGAAAAAAGATAGTATGTCATTGGTTGATACAGATTGGCTAGAGAAAAATCTCGATAATGTGAAAATAATTGATTGTTCTTGGCATATGCCTGCTGAAAATAGAAATGCTCAAGATGAATTTGATAAAGAGCATATCCCAAATGCTTTTTTTTTTGATTTAGATAAAAATTCAAAACAAGACACAGACCTTCCTCATATGCTTCCAAGTTTGGAGGTTTGGAATGAAATAATTTCAGACTTAGGAATTTCAAATGATGATCAAATTGTAATTTATGATAATTCAAATGTCATAAGTTCATGCAGAGGTTGGTATAATTTCATTTATTTTGGTCATGATCCAAAATTGGTTAGTGTGCTTGATGGTGGTTTTAAAAAATGGAAAAGTGAAAATAAAAAGACCTCTAATATTTCAGCAAATTTAAATAAATCTAATTATAAGGGTAATGAATTATCTAAACTTGTAAAAAATAAAGTCTTAATTGATCAAAATATTTCTAAAAAAGAATTCATGGTAGTAGATGCGCGAAGTAGAGAAAGATTTGAAGGTAAAGCTCCAGATCCAAGAAAAAATGTAAGAAGTGGTTCTATCCCAAATTCGGTATGTTTACCTTTTGTAGAGGTAATAAATGAAAATAAGACTTTTAAAAATAAAGAGGATTTAAATAAATTATTTAAAGAAATATCAAAAAATTTTGAGGAAAATTTAGTTTTTTCTTGTGGATCTGGTGTTACTGCTTGTGTTTTAGCGCTTGCATATTCTTTACTTAATACTAAATATCTCCCAACCATTTATGACGGATCTTGGTCAGACTATGGAAAAATTTAAATTATGAAAACATCGACTAAAATCACGAGTATAATCGTCATTTTCTTTTTAATTATTGCCATAGTGATTATTGGCAGAACAATGATTGGAAATCATTTTAAGAAAAAATTTAGTAAAAGACCTCCTCCTGGAATAATAGTAACCACAACACAAGAGAGAACTTTTGAAAATGTTATAAGTACATACGGAACAGCAGCACCAGTTAAAACTCAGTCATTTAAGGTTGAAAAGTATGAGATATTAAAGCCAATAGATTTTAATAAAAAAGTTAAAAAAGGTGATGTTGTTGCTAATCTTAAGAATAGAAAAATTATTGCTCAATTTGATGGGGTTATTGGAAAAAGAGAATTTTCTGAAGATTTAGAAGTATCAAAATCTTCTCTATTAATTAATTTAGAGGATACTAGCTCACTATATTGCGATGTGGATATACCAGAAATTTTTGTTCCATTTATAAAAGTTGGTTTACCTGTTGATATAAAATTTTCTGGATATAAAAATAAAATTTACATAGGTGAAGTTGACTCTTTTGCAAGCAGAATAAGTCAAGACACCAGATCTTTAGCTACAAGAATAAAAATGGATAATAAATCTGGAGAAATTTTACCAGGTTCATTTTTAGAAATTTCAATTAAATACAATGTTAGAGATGGTTTAAGTGCACCTGATACAAGCACAATAGTCGAGGGTGAAAATATTTTTATATATAAAGTGGATGAAAAAAATAAAGTAACGAAAACAAACGTTACTGTAGGTGATAGATATTTAGGATTTGTAGAAATTTTAGATGGATTAAATAAAGGTGATAAAATTGTAGCTGAGGGAACAAAAAAAGTTAGACCAAATTTAACCATCAGACCTATAGAAAAAGGTGCAAAGAAAAAACAAGGAAATTCTGATTGGGGTAAAAAAAAGGAATCTAAAAAACCTGAAGAAAAAAAAGGTAAATTTGATTGGTTAAAAAATATTTTTAAAAAATCTGAAAAAGAAAAAAAATAATTAAATGTATATAACCGAAGTTAGTATTAAACGACCTGTTGTTGCTTGGGTAATGTCATTAATTCTAATTATTTTTGGAATATTTGTTTTTGCGGAGCTACCAGTTCGAGAACTTCCAGATGGAATACAGCCCCCCGTCGTTCAAGTTCAAACTGATTATAAATCAGCATCAGCAGAAATTGTTGATGAAGAAATAACTCAAAAACTTGAAGATGTTATAGGTGGTGCAGAAGGTATTAAAAACATAGACTCTAGTTCTTTAAATGGAAGAAGTAGAATTAACATACAATTTAATACAGATATTGATTTAGACGATGCAGCGAATGATATTAGAGAAAGAGTTGCTCGTGTTGTTGATAATTTACCTAGCGAGTCTAATCCACCCCAAATTCTAAAACAAGCAGCAGGTTTCACAACTACTATGTGGGTAGCTCTCACATCACCTACATGGAACGACCTTGATCTTGGAGATTATGCTGAAAGGTATCTAATAGACGCTTTTTCAAGTGTTCCAAATGTTGGGAGGATCTTAGTTGGTGGACTAAGAGAGCTTAGTGTGAGGGTTTGGATAGACCCCATTAAATTGGCAGCCAACAACCTTACAATTCAAGAAGTTGAAAGAGCTTTAAGAAATGAAAATCTTAATATTCCTGCTGGTACATTAGAAGCAAATAATAAAGATTTAACTTTAAATATAGATAAGTCTTATTCAAATATAGATACTATAAAGCAACTTCCTCTTAGAAAAAATAAAGACAAAGTAGTCATACTTTCTGATGTTGCAAATATAGAATTTGGACCTGTTTCAGAAAAAACATTATTCAAAGCACAAAGTAAAAATGCACTTAACTTAAAAACTGTAGGAATTGGTATATATGCTAAAAGTGGTGCTTCAACAGTAGAGTTATCAAATCAAATTAAAGCTAAAATAAAAGAATTAAATAAATCGCTCCCGGATGGGCTAAATTTAGAAATAGCATTTAATAGAGCAACATATATTGGTGCTGCAATCGAAGAAGTATACAAAAGTTTAATTATTGCTTTTGTCTTAGTAGTTTTAATAATTTATCTTTTTCTTGGTAATCTTAAAGCAGTCATTGTACCTGCTGTAGCTTTGCCTGTAAGTTTAATTGGTTCATTTCTTGGATTATATATTTTTGATCTATCTATAAATATTTTTGTATTATTAAGTTTTATTCTAGCAATAGGAATAATTACTGACGACTCTGTTATTATGACTGATGCTATTTATACGAGAATAGAAAATGGTGAAACACCATTAGTTGCTGCCTATAAAGGTTCAAAACAAATTACCTTTGCTATCATTGCAACTACTTTAATTTTGGTTGCAGTATTCTTGCCGTTGATTTTCATAAAAGGAATATCTGGGACATTATTTAAAGAGACCGCAATTGCATTATCATTTTCAATTGTTGTATCATCATTTGTTGCATTAACTCTTTCACCTATGCTTGGAAGTAAATTTTTAAATAAAAAAGAAAAAATTAATTTCTTAGTTAAAAAATTTAATAATTCATTTAAATCTTTTACAGAATTTTACATTAACTCACTTAAGTATTGGATAAATAAGCAGAAAACAATTTCGATATTTATTATTTTTATTATTTTAGCATCTGCATATCTGTTTAATTTTTCGAAAAAAGAGTTATTACCCATAGAAGATAGAGGGTCTTATTTAATTATAGGATCAACAGATGAGGGTAGTTCATTTGAGTACACTCAAGAAAAAGCTCAAATAATAGAAGGTAGAATACTAAAACTGTTACAAGCAGAAGATAGCCCATATCAAAGACTAATCATGAGAGTTCCTGGCTTTGGAAGATCTGCAACATCTTATAACTCGTTCATTATTATTGCTTTGCTTGATGAATGGAAAAATAGAGAAAAAAATAGTCAAACTGTATTAAGAGAGGCTATTGGACAAGTGGTTTCTGTTCCAGAAACTTTTGCATTTCCAATATCTCCACAAGGAATAAGAGTTTCGAGTTACAATAAACCAGTTCAAATGGTTATTTATGGTTCAAGTTACGAGGAGTTAGAAGAAATACAAAATAATGTTCTTAGAGAATTAAGAAAAAATAGAAACATGTCTAGAATTGAGAGTGATTACACGAAAAACAAACCTGAAGTAAAATTAATTACTAACAAAAATAGAGCTAATGACTTAGGAGTATCTACTGAGAATATTGGAAGAACTCTTGAAACACTATATGGTGGAAAAAGAGTTACTTCATTTAGTAAGGAAGGTAGAGAATATCCAATTATCTTACAGCAATACTTGGCTGATAGACGTGATCAAGATGGTTTATCAAAAATATTTGTAAGATCAGAAACTACAGGAAAATTGGTTTCTGTCGCAAGTCTTGTAGAATTTGAGGAAAAAGGAACTGCTGAAGTATTACCAAGATATAATCGACAAAGAGCAGTTACAATTTCGGCTGCACTATCAGAAAATTACACTCTAACTGAAGCTGTTAAATATTTAGAAGATGTAATGTTAAAAGTTGCACCTCAGAACCAAATTACCTGGAAAGGAAAATCAGAAGAACTAAAAGAAACTACAAATGAAATATATTTAATTTTTGCTTTAGCTTTATTGACTGCTTATCTGGTAATGGCAGCAACATTCAATTCTTTTATACACCCTTTCATAATTATTTTGACGGTTCCTTTAGCTGTATTTGGTGGTCTTGTATTTATTTTATTCTTAAATAGTTCAGTAAATATATTTTCACAAATTGCCTTAATTATTCTTATTGGTATTTCAACGAAGAATAGTATTTTAATCGTCGATTACGCTAACCAAATAAGAACAACAGGTGTTAAAATTCAAGAAGCAGTATTGAGAGCTTGTAAACTAAGAATAAGACCTATCATAATGACATCATTAAGTACCATGATTGCAATGATACCTTTGGTTATCGGAAATATAGGTCCTGGTGCTGGTGAAGGATCAAGATTGGCTGTTGGTGCAACTATTTTGGGTGGAATGATTATATCAACATTCTTTACTCTATATGTAACTCCTACAATGTATTTGGCGTTAGCAAAAAATACTAAGCGGATTGATGCCGTAGATATAGAGCTGAAAAAACAATTAAATTAAAAAACAATATACTTACTTGTAGTTAATTTATTTTTACAATCTGATAATTGTTTTTTGTAAATATTAGACTGTTTCTCAACTCTTTTAGCTAAATTAATAACCTTGTTATTTTTTTTATAATTTTTATAATTCCCCCAACCCTCATGGTATGCAACATATTGTCTAAAAGCATCTTTCTTTGAAACTTTTAAAATTTTCTCAGTTTTGTTTGTATACCAACCAATAAAATCTACACTATCTTTAAATCTTGTTCTTGTTGCAAATTTATTTCCAGTTTCTTCTTTGTATTGTTTCCAAGTACCTTTGACTGCTTGAGAATATCCAAAAGAACTAGAAGGTCTTTTGTAAGGTATAACTTTGAATATTTTTTGTCTTGGAGGTTTTGCCAACCTATCAAAGCTAGATTCCATCTTTATTATAGCTAATTGTAAATACACTGGTGTACCCCACTTTGCTTCTGCTTTTTTAGCATGCTTATACCAAAGATATCTTTCATTAAATATTGAGCAACTATCTGCGGTATTAGATGGAATTGATGAGCAAGAAGAAAGTAAAATAAATATAAATAATAAAAAAAAATATTTATATTTTTGAAAAAAATATTTCATTAATCTTGTAGTTTTATTTATCAAATTAATTTAAAAGGTGAAAGATGAGTTATTTAGTTTTAGTTAGACACGGTCAAAGTGTTTGGAATTTAGAAAAAAAATTCACAGGATGGGTAGATGTTGATTTGACAGAAAATGGCAAATCTGAAGCAAAAAAAGCAGGTGAATTAATTAATATAAACAACCTTACAATAGATCTTTATTTCTCATCTGTTCAATTAAGAGCCAAAAATACATTAAAAATAATTCAAGGAGAATTAAAGGACAATAAAGTTCCTAGTGAGGCATGGGAATTAAACGAAAGACATTATGGTGCACTTACTGGTCTTAACAAAGACGAAATGAAGGTAAAATTGGGGGAAAATAAGGTACATCAATTTAGAAGGTCTTGGGATTTAAGACCCGATCCTCTAGATAAACAAAATCCATATCATCCATCTAATCTAGAAATTTATAAAAATATTCCTGAAGATAAAATACCTAGCACAGAGTCTCTAAAAGACACTTATGAAAGAGTAATAGATTTTTACAAAAAGAAAATTGAAATCATAAATGATAAAAATATTTTAATATCTGCACATGGAAATTCAATTAGAGCTCTTTGTAAGTACCTATTTAATTTGGATAATGATGTAATTTCAAAATTAGAAATACCAACGGGTAATCCTTTACTCATTGAAGTAAATGGAGATAAAAAAGTTTTAAGTGCTAAATATTTAGACTCTGATAGAGCTAAAGATCTTTTAGTTTTTTGAAGATTTCCAAATTAGTTAAATGATAAAAATTTTGTTTGCTTTCATATCCATGTAAATCTTTGGTATCAATCAATTTGTCCCAAATTTTAGAGATTGAAAACTTTTCACTAGTTTCATTTTTAAACAATTTTTTACTTATTATCTGACAGCCGATGTAGATATAATTTTTATCTAATTCCTTAGTAATAAGATTATTTTCTAATTTGAAATCACCCTTTAAATTTTTATCAAAACTTAAATTGTTGTTTACTAATAAAAGAATATTTTTTAATTGTTCACTAAAATATAACTCTTCCATTTTATTAATTTCATTAAAATACTCTTTTGTCCAAACAGTATCAGGATTAAAAACTATAAAATCATCTTCATTAGAATGCTTAATTAAATTTAAAATACCACCCCCAGTATCTAGAATTTCTTTTCCATCTTCTATAATTTCAATATCAACATCAAAATTGTTATCTTTAAAAAATTTTGGAAAATGATCTTTTAAATAAAATGAATTTATTAAAATTTTCTTAATTCCCAAACCTTTAATCAATCGGATGCATTTTTCTAACATTGTTACATTATTTAACTCTAACAATGGTTTGGGTTTATCTAATGTGATTGGGTTTAATCTTTTTCCATATCCTGCACATAATATTAACGCTGTATTTATTTTCATAATTTAATTGATAAATTCTGGAAAATTATTTTTTAAAAATAATTTTAAATCCTTAAAAATCTTATTCTGTTTTAATCTGTAATCTATCATTTCCCATGCATAAGGGATTAATTGAATATATTTTTTTTTATTATCTCTATAAGCAAGCCTTGTGAAAATTCCAATGATTTTTAAATTTCTTAGAACTGATAGTATTTCAAAGTCTTGTTTAAATTTAATTAAGTTAATTTTTTTATTGGTTTTTATGTAATAATCAAAAATCTTTTTTTTTAATCTGTTATTAGTTTTAAATCTAACATCATCTATCAATGATGCTAAATCATAAGCTTTATTTCCAATAAGAGCGTCTTGATTGTCAATTAAGCCAATTTGATTATTAAAATACATTAAATTGGAAACATGAAAATCCCGATGTACAAAAGTAACGTTTTTATTATTAAGTTTAGATAATAATTTATTTATCTCGTTTTTAAATTTTTTTTTGAATAAAGATTTATTTTTATTTAATTTTTTTTCAACATACCAGTCACTAAAAAGTTTTGCTTCATTATATAAAATTTTATTTTTATATAATTCAAGTTTGTAATTTTGATTTAAAAAATTTTTTATCTTTTTAGTTTTTATACTTTGTAATTTATTAAGTGTGTGAATAATATTTTTAAAAAATAAATACTTATTTTTTTTTTTATTTTTTAAAATTTTAAATAATGTGACATTTCCGAAATCCTGAATTTCAATGAAGTTTTTTTTATAATCATGGCTAATCAGATTTGGTGCGGAAATACTATTTTTTATTAAAATTTTGTTGACCGCATCATAAATTAATAAATTTTTCTCTTTTTCTTTTTTTGCATAAACAAATATAGAGTTATTTTTTTTACTTCTATAAAATGTTCTAAATGATGCATCCCCTTTAATTTTTTGCAAATCTTTTGAATTTTTCATTCTAGTATATTCTTAATCAATGCCTGTGATTTCAACACTTCTATTATTTAGCTCATTTTCATAGTTAAATTTTAATACAATTACTTTTTCCTGAATATCTTTAACTAACTCTGGCCACTCAACAAAAGTAATTAAATTATTATCTTTTTCAAATATGTTTAGATCATTAGTATCTCTTTTATTTTTAATCCTAAATAAATCGTAATGTTTTATCTTCTTGGGACCTACTTGATATTCATTTAATAAATTAAATGTTGGACTTGAAACTTCTGTAATTGGAAAATCTGAACTTTTTTGAAATTCATTAATCAAGTATTTTATAAATGTAGTTTTACCCACACCCATTTCACCATACAAAAATAAAATTTCTCCACCTTGTAAAAAATTTTTAAAACTTTCTGCTAAAACTTTTGTTGTTTCTTCTGAACTTATATCGATCTTGCTATTTTTAATAGCGATAGGCATCAGGTTTGAATGGGCCTTCTGTTCCAACACTTATGTAATCTGCTTGTTCTTTTGATAATTTTGTTAATTTAGCCCCAACTTTTTTCAAATGTAATGTTGCTACTTTTTCATCTAAGTGCTTGGGTAAAACATAAACTTTATTTTCATAATTTTTATGATTATGCCAAAGTTCTATTTGAGCAATTACTTGATTAGTAAAAGATGCGCTCATTACGAAACTTGGGTGTCCCGTTGCACAACCTAAATTAACTAATCTTCCCTCAGCTAAAAGGATAATTCTTTTTCCACTTGGTAATTCGATTTCGTGTACTTGGGGCTTAACTTCCGTCCATTTATAATTTTTCAATGCCTCAACTTGAATTTCATTATCGAAATGTCCAATATTGCATAAGATTGCTCTATCTTTCATGTCTCTCATATGATCAGCTGTAACTATATCTTTATTTCCAGTTGCTGTAACAACTATGTCTGCTCTATTAATGGCTTCTTCCATTAAAACTACTTCATAACCTTCCATTGCTGCCTGAAGTGCGCAAATAGGATCTGCTTCAGTAACAAGAACTCTAGCACCACTTTGTCTTAAAGATGCGGCACTTCCTTTTCCAACGTCACCAAAACCAGCAACTATTGCAATTTTACCCGACATCATAACATCAGTAGCTCTTCTGATACCGTCAACTAAACTTTCTCTACATCCATATAAGTTATCAAATTTAGATTTCGTTACAGAGTCATTAACGTTTATTGCTGGAACTAATAGAGAATTATCTTTCTCCATTTTATTTAATGCTTTAATTCCAGTTGTAGTCTCCTCTGAAACACCTTTTATATCTTTCATTAAATCTTTGTATTCATTGTGCATGATGGCAGTTAAATCTCCCCCATCATCTAATAACATGTTAGGTTTCCAATCAGGTTTTCCAACTATTGTTTGTTTAATACACCATAAGTACTCTTCTTCTGTTTCACCTTTCCATGCATAAACAGGAGTTCCAGCTTTTGCTATTGCTGCTGCTGCATGGTCTTGTGTAGAAAATATATTGCAAGATGACCATCTTACTTCCGCTCCAAGATCTACTAATGTCTCAATTAAGACTGCTGTTTGGATAGTCATATGAAGACATCCAATAATTCTAGCACCTTTTAAAGGTTTTTCTTTTGAATATTCTTCTCTTAATGCCATTAAACCAGGCATTTCACTTTCCGCGATAGAAATTTCTTTTCTTCCAAATTCAGCTTGAGAAATATCTTTTACTTTAAAATCATCCATAGCGAGCTTTATACAGTTAAGTTCTATTTTATCAACTAAAGATTACAAACTAGGAAATTTTATTTCTATCATTGCTCCTTGCTTATCTAATCTATTGGATGCTTCAATTTTTCCATCATGGAGCTCGACTAAATTTTTTACAATATTCAGACCTAATCCTGAATGTTCACCAAAATTTTCTGGTCTATTGCTGTAAAAACGATTAAAAATTTTTGATGTATCTTTCTCTTTAAATCCTTGTCCTTCATCTAAAATTTTAACTATAATTTTTTTTTCTATTCCATTTGAAACATTCACAATTACCTCACTACCATCCTCACTAAATGAAATAGAGTTATCTAGTAAATTTGCAACGATTTGTTCAATCCTATTTTCTATTCCATTAATTAGATACTCTGACTTTCCATCATTTTGATAGTTTATACTTATATTTTTTTTGAATTTATAAATGTTGTTATAATCATCAACAACAGATTGGATAATTGGTTGTATATCTAATTTTTTCATTTGCTCTTTACTAAGAGCAACTTCATCTTTTAACATTTGTGAATAATCTGTAATTAATCTTTCAATTCTTTGCACGTCATGAGTAAGAATATCTAAAAGCTTAGTCCTTTGATTTATATCTTTTGTATCTTTTAAAATTTCAGATGCACTTTTTAAAGATGCTAGTGGATTTCTTATTTCATGAACTAAATCTGTTGAGAAATTTTCTGCATGAGAAATCCGTTTTTGCAATTCATTAGTCATATCCTCCATTGAATTGGATAATAAGCCTAATTCATCATTTCTATTCTTCAAATTTTCAATACCTGTTTTGCCAGGGTTTTTTTCTTTTACTTTAATTGTGTATCCAACTAAGTTTTGAATTGGTTTAATAAAATATCTGCTTAGTACGAAAGAAAAAATTAAAATTACAAAACCAACTGATATAGCCGTTCTAATTACAAATGCTCTTCTCTCATCTATAGCTGTCTTAATCTCGTTAGCGTTTTCTGAGATAACAATAAAACCTAAATTATTTTCATCACTTTTTACATTTTTAACTGTTGTAACTTTAAATTGATTTAAATTATCTTCTGTAAAAGTATAATAATTTCCATAGTTGTCTGAATTGTTATACCTTTCAAGTAAATCTTTGAATGAAACCTTTGTTTCATTATTTTGACCAAGATTATTTTCTTTGTTTTCATCTTCATTGACTTCTTCACTCAAACTTTCAAATTCAACTTTATCTAATCGTGTTGAAAAGGATCTTGGATCAAGATCTAAGGTATCAGTATCACCAATTAATTCTAATTTATTATCAAAGAAAATAACTCTGTCTAAATTTTGAAAAATAAATCTTGTAGAAAATAAAAATTTTCTAATATCATTTTCCTGAAATTTTATATTCAATCTTTTTATATTATCAGTCGTATTATTAATAATATTAATATGATCTTCAGATTTTTTTTTTAATAAACTTGGTTCAATATTAGTAAGATAAATAAGTGTAAATAAACTAATAATTGTAAATATTACAAAGTTTATAAATAGAAATTTTTTAAGTATAGAAAGTGTCTTTAAGTATTTACTAAACATCAGCTAACATTCCATCTATATCCACTACCATATCTAGTTTCAATAGCTGAAAAATCAGGATCTACTTTTTTGAATTTTTTTCTTATTCTTTTGACGTGACTATCAATAGTTCTGTCTTCAATATCTGTATCTTCTCTGTAAGCAATATCCATTAGCTGAGCTCTTTCTTTGATTATCCCAGGTCTTTTAGCTAATTCTTTAACAATCAAAAATTCAGTAGTTGTTAATTTGTCTGGTAATTGTTTACCATTCCATTCACATTCAAGCTGAGATGGGTCAAGTTTTAATCTACCATGTGAAATTAAGCTTTTATTTTCTTCTAATGTATTGTTTGAATCTTTTTTTCTTAATTGAACTCTTATTCTTTCAATCAAAACTTTAATTGAAAATCCCCCAGATTTTTTTACAAAATCATCTGCACCTAATTTTAATCCTAGCAACTCATCAATTTCATCATCTTTGGATGTTAAAAATATTACTGGCAAAGAAGTTTTTTTTCTTAATTTTTTAAGCAATTCTTCTCCATCCATTTTAGGCATTTTAATATCAATAACTGCTAAATCAGGTGGCATTCTAGTTAGACCAATTAATGCGCTCTCTCCATCAATATATGTCTGAACTTTGAAACCCTCTTTTTCTAGAGCAATACTTAGACTAGTCAGTATATTTCTATCATCATCAATTAGAGCTATAGTTTGTGTTTGCATTTTTATTATTTAACTTAAAAATATTAAATTGTTCTAAATTAGGCAATTGAATATAATTAGTGAAGCATCCCCCAATTATCACCGACATTTACATCAACTGTTAAAGGTGTAGAAAAAGAATGATAATCACTTTGAGTAACACTGGTCATCTCATTCTGTATTAAGTTGACCATTGCCTTTTCCTCTTTTTTTGGGACCTCAAAAATAAGCTCATCGTGTATTTGAAGAAGTATTTTTGATTTCAAATTTTTTTCTTCATTTAATTTTTTGTCTAATCTGATCATTGCTAATCTCATAACTTCAGATGCTGACCCTTGAATTGGAGCATTAATTGCTGCTCTCTCTTGAAAATTTCTAACATTAAAATTTTTATCATTTATACCATTAAAATGAGATCTTCTTCCAAATATATTGTTTACATAGCCACTTTTTCGGCAAAACTTAATTGTGCTATCCATATAAACTTTAATTTCAGGAAATTTAGCAAAATAAGCATTAAGAAATTCTTCTGCTTCATAATTAGAAACATTTATTTGTTTTGCCAAACCATACTGGGAAATACCATAAATTATTCCAAAGTTTATTGCCTTAGCTTTTCTTCTGTGATCTTGATTTACCTTTTTAATATCGACATTAAATATTTGGCTAGCTGTTAAAGAGTGAATATCCTCATTATTTTTAAAAGCTTTTTTAAGTTCCTTAACATCTGCAAGATCTGCTAAAATTCTCATCTCAATTTGATTGTAATCTGCAGATATCAATAAATGATCTTTTTTGGCCTTGAACGCTTTTCTAATGTCTTTTCCATCTTCAGATTTAATTGGAATATTTTGCAGATTTGGATCACTTGAAGCTAATCTGCCTGTTGTTGTTGCTGCTAATAAAAACGATGTATGAACTCTTTTTGTATTTGGATTAATATGCTCTGGCAAAGCGTCAGAATAAGTATTTTTTAATTTTGAAACCTGCCTCCAATCTAATACTAATTTTGGAAACTCATGACCTTTGAAGGCTAAATCTTCTAAAACACTTGCGCTGGTTGCAAAACTTCCCTTTTTTGTTTTTTTTGTTCCTGCAATCTTAAGGTCATTATAAATAATTTCTCCCAGTTGTTTTGGTGAAGCAATGTTGAATTCTTTCTTAGAAATTTTGAAAACTTCTTTTTCAATTTTTTTGATTTTCTTATCAAATTTAGAAGAAAGAGAATTTAAAAATTTACTATCTACTTCAACACCTTCGATTTCCATGAATGCAAGTATTTTAATTAGAGGTTTTTCAAAAATCTCATAGATATTAAATAATTTTTCAGATTTTAAGCTTTTAATAAATTTTTTATATAATCTAAAAGTAACGTCTGCATCTTCTGCTGCATAATTTTTTGCTGTTTCTAATTCTACATCGCTAAAATTTATTTCTTTTTTACCTGTTCCAACAATCTCTTTGAATGAAATTGTCTTATGTCCAAGATGAATATCCGAAAGGGTATCCATGTTATGTCTATTCTTTCCAGCATCTAATACATAGGACATAAGCATAGTATCTTCCATCGATGAAAGTGAAATGCCAAGTTTATAAAAAACTATAAAATCAAATTTAATATTTTGACCAATTTTTTTAACACTTAGGTCCTCTAATAAGTTTTTTAATTTATTGATAACACTCTCTTTATTTAAAGAATCCTGAGATTTATGACCAACAGGGATATAACAAGCTTTTCCAATTTTTGAACAAAGTGAAATTCCAACTAAATCAGCCTGATGAGGATCTAACGAACTTGTCTCTGTATCAACAGCAACTTCCCCTACTTCTTCAGCTTCTTCTATCCACTTATCAATTTCATTGATATCTGTGATTAAATGATAATTTTTACTGTTTATTGGTTTTTGTTTTTCAGTAGATTTTAAATTATTTTCAGATCCAGATAATTTTGGTTCCCCGTAAGCTGAGATTGCAGAACTTAACAATCTATTAAATTCCATTTCTCTTAAAAATTTATACAGTTTATCTTTATCAACCTCTTTTAATTTAAATTCAGTTAAATTTTTATTTACTGGAGACTTGTCATCTAAAGTTACAAGTTTTTTACTAATTAAAGCTTTATCTTTATTCTCTATTAAAGTTTCTCTTCTTTTGTTCTGTTTAATCTCATGAGCAGAGTCTAATAATTTTTCTAAAGTACCATATTTATTAATTAATTCTGCGGCTGTTTTAACTCCTATTCCTGGAACACCTGGTACGTTATCACTACTATCGCCTGCTAAAGATTGAACATCTATAACTTTTGAAGCATCAACACCAAACTTTTTAATTACATCTTCCTCAGTGATAAATTTATTTTTCATAGGGTCAAAAATTCGAACACCTTTTTTGTAAAGTTGCATTAAGTCTTTATCTGATGAAACGATTGTAACTTTTGCGCCTTTTTTAAGAATTTGATCAACATATGTAGCTATTAGATCGTCAGCTTCATAATTTGGTAAATCCACAGAAGGTAAGTTAAATGCTAAAACTGATTTTCTAATATACTCAAACTGAGGCGCCAAATCATCAGGGGCTTCTGATCGATTAGCTTTATAATCGCTATAAATTTCATTTCTAAAAGTCTTTCTAGCTGAATCAAAAATTACTGCAAAATGAGTTGGTTTTTGTAAATTTTGATCAGATTTTGAATCCTCTAATAATTTAAACAACATGCTACAAAATCCACTTACAGCACCTGTAGGTAGTCCATCACTTTTTCTAGTTAATGGTGGTAAAGCATAATAAGCTCTAAAAATATAACCAGAGCCATCAATTAAATAAAAATGATCTGTTTTTTGTATTTTATTCATGAAGATTAACAAATATTACATTGCTAACAATTTCTGTATATAAAAAAATAAAATTAAACCTTTAGGCTAATATAGCTAGATTATTTTTTATATTTTGAGTATTATTTTAATATGGAACTTACAAAAAACTTAACACAAACAAAAATCATAAAATCTTTATTAGCTGTGATTCTAGGTTCAATTGCTTTAACTATTTCTGCAAAAATTAAGATTCCATTTTATCCAGTTCCAATGACAATGCAGACATTTATTGTGTTATTTTTAGGTGTAAGCTTAGGTTATAAAATTGGTTTAGCTTCTGTAGGTTTATATTTGTTAGAGGGTATTGCAGGATTACCGGTATTTTCAAACTCCCCAGAAAAAGGGGTTGGCATAGTCTATTTTACTGGCCCAACGATGGGTTATTTAATTGGTTTTTTAACTGCTTGTTATTTAGCTTCAAAAATTAACACAAAAGATAGTTTTATAAATATTTTAACTAAACTAGTTATTGCAACCTCTACAATCTATATTTTGGGTTTAATATGGCTAGGAACTCTGATTGGTTGGGATAAACCAATATTTTCACTAGGTGCAAAACCATTTTTATTAGCAGAGTTATTTAAAATTATTATTTTAACATTAGTTACTAAACAAATAATTAAAATTAGAAATATTATCTAGGAGATCTTTTAGATAGAATTCTTTGAAGGGTTCTTCTGTGCATCTTCAATCTTCGAGCTGTTTCAGAAACATTCCTATTGCATAATTCAAATACTCTATGAATATGTTCCCATTTAACCCTATCTGCTGACATTGGATTTTCTGGTGGTGCAGCTTTTTTAGCTGGATTTGCCAACAATGCTTTTTCTACATCTTCTGCATCTGCTGGTTTTGCCAAGTAATCAATTGCACCTTCTTTAATTGCTGCAACTGCTGTGGGAATATTTCCATACCCTGTTAGCATTATAATTCGGCTATCATTATTTGAAGATTGAATTTCTTTAACAACTTCAAGACCATTACCGTCTCCAAGTCTTAAGTCTACAACTGCAAAACCTGGTTTTTTACTTTTAACTGACTCAATACCTTTTTTTACACTCTCAGCCTGAAAAACTTCAAAGCCCTTTTTTTCCATTGCTCTTGCCAATCTTTCTCTAAAAGGATTATCATCATCAGCAATCAGAAGTGATTTATTTTCAAAATCGCTTAAATTTTGTAATTTGGCTTCGTTTTTCATGATCCATATATGGGGTCTAAATCTAATATTACAATATATGAAAAATACACATATCAGGCTTGAATTATTTACTTTACAACGTCTATTTTTACTTTATATGGCTCAAATTATTAAAGTTTTATTAAAAACTTTTTTTTTATTAAATTTTTTTTGGAGGCATATGAAATGCAAAAATTTAAGTCAGTTGAAGAACTTATAAATCAGCTGAAACCTGAAAAGCCTGTTTATTGTATTAGGAAGAAATCCATAGAGTCTTCGGTTAAATTTTTCTTAGATAAGTTCCCTGGAAAAATATTATATGCAGTTAAAACAAACCCACATCCTGAAGTTATTCAAACCATTTTAAACACAGGTGTAAACCAATTTGATGTTGCCTCAATTGAGGAAATTAAGGCAATAAGAAAAATAACTCAAAACGCAAAATGTTCTTACATGCATACTGTAAAAAGTAGAGAAAGTATAAAAGAGGCCTATTTTAATTATGGTGTAAAAACTTTCTCATTGGATACAAAAGAAGAGTTAATTAAAATTATTGAAAGCACAAATAATGCAAAAGATTTAGAATTATTTGTAAGAGTTGCTGTTTCAAATGAGCATGCTGAAATTGATTTATCTAAAAAATTTGGAGCACTAACATCTGAAGCTGTAGGATTACTAAGATTAGTAAAACAAAATGCAAAAAAAATTGGATTAAGTTTCCATGTTGGATCGCAGTGTATGCATCCTATTTCATACGCCAAAGGTATAAATGAGGTTGGGAATATAATTAAAAAAACAAAAATAATACCTGATACAATAAATGTTGGTGGAGGATTTCCAACTATTTATCCAGATTTAATTCCTCAATCTTTAGATCAATACTTCAATGAAATTACAAAAAGTTTATCTAATTTAAAATTAGAGAAGTTGCCAGAGATAATTTGTGAACCAGGAAGAGCAATGGTTGCAGAAAGTGGTTCAACAATTGTTAAAGTTAATTTAAGAAAAAAACAAAAACTTTATATAAACGATGGAACATATGGAACCCTATTTGATGCAGGAACACCTAACATAGTTTATCCATCTAAAATGATTAAAGACAATTCAAATAAAATAATTTCAAAAAAATTGACTGCTTTTGACTTCTTCGGTCCTACTTGCGATAGCATGGATTATATGAAAGGACCTTTTATATTACCAAATAATATTAAGGAAAATGATTATATTGAGCTTGGTCAACTTGGAGCATATGGATTAACTTTTAGAACACAATTCAATGGTTACTATTCAGACGAAATTTATGAAGTTGAAGATAAACCAATAATGTCAATGTATGAAAAAGACGTTAATAGCGCTCATATGGTTGCTTAATGTCAGACCAAAAAAATCCAGGACATAACAGTAAAAGAGATTTTTTAAAAAATCCTGTCGAACATATAGATATTACTTCATTTGACTCCAGATCAATTATTTCTTCAATGGAGAAAATGTCATTTGTATCTAGAGAAACTGCAAATGCAGCAAACATTTACAACGAAATGCTTAAAGATAAGGAATGTACAATTTTTCTTACTTTAGCAGGATCAACATCTGCAGCAGGATGTATGAATATTTATAAGGATCTTGTTAAATACAATATGGTTGATGCAATTGTAGCAACAGGGGCATCAATTGTAGATATGGATTTTTTTGAAGCTCTTGGATTTAAACATTATCAGGGATCTCAATTTCAAGATGATACTGAATTAAGAGACAACTATATTGATAGAATTTACGACACATATATCGACGAAGAAGAGCTTCAAATGTGTGATAAAATTATTTGCCAAATAGCAGATACTTTAGAACCAAGAAGTTATACTTCGAGAGAGTTTATTTCAGAAATGGGAAAATATTTAAAAAAATATTCAAAAAAGAAAGATTCTTTAATTGAAACAGCATACGATAATAATGTTCCAATTTTTTGTCCAGCTTTCACAGACTCAAGCGCAGGCTTTGGTCTTGTAATGCATCAAGAAAAAAATCCAAAAAAACATATGACTATAGACTCAGTTAGAGAATTTAGAGAATTAACTGAAATTAAAATCAAATCAAAAGGTTCTGGTTTATTTATGATTGGTGGAGGAGTTCCTAAAAATTTTATTCAAGACACTGTTATTTGTGCTGAGCTTCTTGGCAAAAATGTAGATATGCATAAGTATGCTGTACAAATTACAGTTGCTGATAGTAGAGATGGTGCATGTAGTAGTTCTACTTTAAAAGAAGCAAGTTCTTGGGGTAAAGTGGATATCACTAAAGAACAAATGGTATTTGCTGAAGCAACAAGTGTATTGCCATTAATAGCTAGCGATGCTTACCATAAAGGTGAGTGGAAAAATAGAGAACGAAAAAACTTCTCAAAATTATTTATATAAAATTGAAATATTTATCAAACAAACATGGTTTCTTAGGAATTGATAATAAATTCAACTTCAAAGAAAAAGTAGTAGTCGTTCCATTTGGACTTGAAAAAACAGTTAGTTATGGCGGTGGAACAAAAAATGGACCAAAAGAAATTATCAAAGCTTCTCATCAAGTTGAACTTTATGATGAGGAGCTAAATTGTGAACCTTACAAAAAAATAGGTATCAAGACATTAAAACCATTTAAAATTGGTAAAAATATCAAAGTAGCATTAAATAAAGTTTCTAAAATCAATGGGGAAATTTTAGATAAAAAACTATTTCCAATGACTTTTGGTGGTGAACATTCAATTACACCGGGATGCATTGTTCCTTTTACAAAGAAATATAAAAATATTTGTCTTTTACATTTTGATGCACACGCAGATTTACGCGAAAGTTATAATGGTGAAAAATTTTCACATGCATCGGCAATAAGACGATGTTTAGATTATAAAAATGTGTCTTTAATTTCTTTTGGAATTAGGAATATATCAGAAAGTGAGATTCCATTTTTGAAAAAAAATTCAAATAGAATAGATATCTTCTGGGCAAAAGATAAAAAAAAATGGAATTTAAATAAATTTAAAAAATTAATAAAAAATAAGACTATTTACTTAACGTTTGATGTAGACGGACTAGATTCAAGTATTATGCCTGCTACCGGAACACCTGAACCAGGTGGATTGTTGTGGGACGAGACATTAGAGATAATTAGAATTGCTGCGAAAAATTCAAATATAGTTGGAGCTGACATTAATGAACTTTCTCCAATTAAAGGGTTTAACTCCTATAATTTTCTTGTTGCTAAATTAGCTTATAAAATTTTATCTTATAAATTTTTATATTAGACTTTAATTGGCTTAAATATTTTTAATAACATTCTAAATGGTATTAACATTATTAATGCTACTAGTATTTTTACACCCAAATCACCCAAAGATAAAGTGACCCAAGGAACTCCTGTTCCATAAAATGATATTGAGAAAAATAAAAAAGTATCAATAGTTGAACCAATTAATGATGAAGTTAGAGGTGCAACAAACCACTGTTTTTTTCTTAAACGATCAAATATTTGAATATCAAGCAATTGGGCTGTAAGGAAAGCCACTCCTGATCCAACTGCAATTCTAATGGAGATTAAATCTTCGAAGTTTGTCGAAAAAAATAAAGTAAAAATAATTCCTATAAAAAAACCAAAATAAACTATTTTTCTTGCAATTATTTTTCCATGAGATCTATTTGCTAAATCGGTTATCAAAAAAGCTATAGGATAACTAAAAGCTCCATAAGTAAGAATTTCATTTAATCCATAATAATTTATTGGAAATTGAACAAGGTAGTTTGAAGATAAAACAACCACACCCATCATTAAAGATAGGCTGATAAAAAATTTATTCATTAAGCAGATTTAGTTATTGGCTTTTTTTTATATGGTGATTTTAATAAAATAACTTTTTTGAGTTTTTTTAATCTTGGTGATATATTTTTATTTTTTACAGTTTTTAAGAACTCGTCAAAACTTCCCTTTTTATCAACTGATCTTACTCCTGAATTACTAACTGTTAGTTTCAAACTTCTTCCAGCAAGTTCACTTGTAAATTTTACTTTTTTTAAATTAGGTAAAAATCTTCTTTTAGTCTTATTGTTAGCATGACTAACATTATGACCCTTCATAGGAATTTTACCGGTTAGTTCGCATTTTTTTGACATAATTTCAGTGCCTATATAAGGGGAGATATTAAGGGCGTCAAGTTTATTAAAATTAAGAAAGAGTTTTATTTCCAACGATTTCTGAAATATTTTTCACTCCATCTCTAAGAAGTAATTCTTTTAGCTCTTTTTTAATGTTTGCAGCAATGTTGGGTCCCTGAAATACCATGCCGGTATATAACTGAATATAATCTGCCCCTGACAAAAATTTATCATGTGCAGACTTTCCAGAGTCAATACCTCCCACCCCAATTATTTTAATTCTACCATTTAGCAGTTTAAAGAATTGATTAATAAGTAAATTTGATTTTTGTTCAATTGGCTTTCCTGACAAGCCTCCTTTTTGATGACTTTGAATATTTTTTAAATCATCTCTAGTACTTTCTGATGTATTTGAAATAATTATTGCAGATATTTCATTTTCTAAAAGGATCTCTGATATTAATTCGATTTGCTTTAAATCAATGTCTGGAGAAATTTTAACTGCGATTGGAATATTAGTTTTCAATTCATTTTTCTTATCTTTAATTGATTTTAATAATTCTTTTAATTTATTTTCATCATGAAAATTTCTTAAATTTTCAGTGTTAGGAGAAGAAATATTTATTGTAATATAATCAGCAACTTCATAAAATTTTTCTAATCCAATTAAATAATCATTCAATCGATTATCAGAGTCTTTATTTGGTCCAACATTTACTCCAAGTATTCCATTTTTTTTATTTGATTTTATTCTATTTAAAATAGTTTCAGATCCTTGATTGTTGAATCCCAATCTATTAATTAACGCTTGATCTTCAACTAATCTAAATACTCTTGGCTTTTCATTTCCATATTGTTTTAAAGGAGTAACGGTTCCAACTTCAACAAAACCAAATCCTAATTTAAACAAAGGATTGTAAACTTCTGCATTTTTGTCAAAACCAGCCGCTATTCCAATTGGATTACTTAAATCTTTGCCAAATATTTGTGTTTTAAAAATCGGATCATTTTTATTTTCATCAAATACATTTGATACTAAATTAAATTTTAAAGATTGAATTGCTAGAGTATGGGCTTTTTCTGGATCTAATTTGAAAATTAAAGATCTTAAATTTGAATACATTATTTGAGTTTACTCATTATAAGGTCTTTTGTTTCATTAACACCAAAAAAACTTATAAAAAATCCCATTCTTGGTCCATTTTCATCACCAAAAACCACCTCATAAATAAGTTTAAACCAATCTCTTAAATTTTCAGCATAACCATTTTCTTTTCCAGTAGAATAAATCAAAGTTTGAATTTCCTCTGGAGGCATCTGATCATTGCATTTTTCTAAAGTTGAAATTAATGCCTCAAGAGCTTTTTTTTCATCTTCAGAGGGTGTTTTGTATTTTTTTTGAGACTTAATTACATCATTAAAATATTTAATTGCGTAACCTACTAATCCATCAAAAATTGGAAAATTAGTTTCTTTAATATTGGGTTTATATTTTTTTACAAATTTCCATAACAAATCTTTACTATCTGCATTACTTGTTTCAACTAAGTTCAATAAAATTGAAAAACTCATAATCATGTCTTCTTTTGGAATGCTCCCATTGTGAACATGCCACACTGGATTCATTACTAATTGCTGCTCAGTCTGTTTTTTGGATTTTTCAATGTTATCTAAATATTCATCTACTGCTTTTGGAACTATTTCTTTATAAAGTTTTTTTGCTCTTTTTGGATTTTGATACATATAAAGAGATAAACTTTCTGGTGAAGCATACTTCAACCATTGATCAATAGTTATTCCATTACCTTTAGATTTTGAAATTTTCTCACCCTTTTCATCTAGAAAAAGTTCGTATGCAAATCCTGATGGATTCTTTTTACCTAATAAATTAATGATTTTTGTAGACAAAATTGCACTTTCAATCAAATCCTTACCATACATTTCAAAATCAATATCTAAAGCAAACCATCTCATTGCCCAATCTACTTTCCACTGTAATTTGCAATTGCCATCTAAAATACTACTCTCTAATTTTTTACCTTTATTATCGAATATTATTTTAGAATTAGACCGATCAATCTCTATAACAGGTATCTCCAAAACATGGCCTGTGTCAGGGCATACAGGTAAAAAGGGACTGTATGTTTTTTGTCTTTCTTTACCAAGTGTTGGTAAAATAATATTCATTATTCCTTCATAATTTTCTAAAATTATTTTCAAAGTTGGATTAAAAAATCCTTCCTTGTACAAAAATGTAGAACTTTTAAAATTATATTTAAAATTAAAACTATTTAAAAAGTCCTTCAGCATTTCATTATTATGCTCTCCAAAACTATTAAACTTTTGAAAAGGATCGGGCACTTGTGTTAAAGGTTTGTGAAGATTTTGTTGCAACAATTCTTGGTTGGGAACATTATCAGGAACTTTTCTTAATCCATCCATGTCATCAGAAAATGTAATAATTTCTGTTGGTAAATCTGTTAGTTGATTAAGCGCATTCACCATCATTGAAGTTCGCGCAACTTCTCCAAAAGTTCCTAAATGAGGCAACCCACTTGGACCATATCCAGTTTGGAGAGTAATCTTACCTTTTTTTTCTATAAAAGCTTTTCTTTCACGAAGCATTTTTTTAGCTTCAACAAAAGGCCATGCGCTTGTCTTTTCTAGGACATCTTTTTTAATCATGAATTGCTCTTTTTAACCTTAAACTAGTGATTATATTAATTCTTATAGAGTTGAAATTTATTTACCATAAAATATTGTTCTTTCAAAATGTCTAATTACAAAACTGTTTTTTTTACACTGGGAATTCTACAAATAATATTGGGTGTATCAATGTTCATCCCAATTATAGTACAATTCTTTTACTCAGAGTTAGACTCATCTTTCTTTGGTTCATCTATTGTAACTATAATTTTTGGAACTTTGTTTTTTTTATCTAATTTAGATCATGATAAAAAACTTAATCTACAACAAGCTTTCTTATTAACTGCCCTATCTTGGATTAGTATTGCAATATTTGGATCTTTGCCATTTGTATTCTCTAGTATTGAACTTTCAATTACAGACTCTTTTTTTGAAAGTATGTCAGGAATTACTACAACTGGATCTACAATTATCTCAGATTTAGAAAACGCGCCGAAGGGTCTTCTTTTATGGAGAGCCATTTTGCAATGGTTAGGTGGAATTGGAATAATTGTAATGGCGATTACTTTAATGCCCATAATGAATGTTGGAGGTATGCAATTATTTAAAATTTCAAGTAATGACTCTTCAGAAAAAATACTCCCCAAGTCAAAAGAAATAGCACTTAGATTAATTTATATTTACTCAGGATTAACAGGCCTTTGTGCAATCACTTATTGGATATTTGGTATGGGTAAATTTGACAGCTTAACCCACTCAATGACTACAATTGCTACTGGAGGCTTTTCTAACTACAACGAGTCAATTGGATACTTTAATAGTTTACCAATTGAAATTTCATCAATGTTTTTTATTATATTGGGAAGTATTCCTTTTATTGCTTACATTAAATTTATAAGTGGAAACAAAAAAATTTTTTTAAATGATATTCAAATCAAAACTTTTTTAAAAATTATAATATTCACTGTTATTATTTTATCTATTTACCTATTATTTTCTAATCATGAAAATTTTAGTTTAAGATCAATATTTTTTAATACTATATCAATTTTGAGTGGTACTGGTTATGTAAATGCAGAATTTGATAGTTGGGGTAGTTTTCCTATAACCCTATTTCTTGCGCTAATGTTTATAGGTGGATGTGCAGGATCTACAGCTTGTGGAGTAAAAATATTTAGAATTCAAATTCTTTATCTATTTATTCTAAACCAATTAAAAAAAATAATTTATCCTAAAGGAGTATTTGTAATTAAGTATGGTCAAAGTGCAGTTGATGAAAAGTTCATAGCTTCAATTATTTCATTTATTTATTTTTATATCGTAATATTTTTTATTCTTACTACATTGTTATCCTTAACTGGTTTGGATTTTATTACCGCTATCTCGGGTGCAGCTACATCTATTTCAAATGTTGGACCTGGTCTTGGTCCAATAATTGGCCCAAATGGAGATTTTTCTTCATTACCAGATCTTTCTAAATGGATTTTAACAGTTGGTATGATTTTGGGTAGACTTGAGCTATTTGCAATATTAGTATTATTTTTACCATCATTTTGGAAAAATTAATTATGTCTAAAATAAAAAAAATATCCTGGTTAGAATCCATCTCAGTTTACAAAGATATCCGAATGCTAAGAATTTTATTACTTGGTGCAATCAGTGGATTTCCATGGGTCTTGATTGCAAGTAGTTTAAGTCTTTGGTTAAAAGAAGAAGGATTAAGTAGATCTACTATTGGATGGGCAGGACTAATTTTTGGAGTTTATGCTTTTAATTATCTTTGGGCACCAATTATAGATAGAATTCAAATTCCTTTCTTAACAAAAAAATTAGGTCACCGAAGAGGATGGATTGTTTTAATGCAATTAGTTATTCTATTAAGTTTACTAGTTTGGAGTATTATAAATCCTACAGAAAACTTAGCGTTAATAATTACAGTTGGATTAATCATCGCTATAGCATCAGCAACTCAAGACATAACGGTAGATGCATTAAGAATTGAACAAATTAACGAAAATGAGGGAAAATCAATGGCAGCAGGTGCTGCTATGGCTGTAGTTGGTTGGTGGACAGGTTACAAATTAGGTGGTGTAGTTGCTTTATTTACTGCAGAGTTCTTAGAAAATATTGGTATCCAAGATTACTGGCAAGCAACTTTTTTAATATTAGGTGTTCTAATTATTTTAATGAATATTGCTCTAATGTTTGTTCATGAACCGGTGGAAACTGACAGACAATCAAAGCAAAAGGAAACTGATAATCTAATTAAAGGTAAACTAGGATCTAGCAATATTATTACAACTTTTGTGGCATATATAACTGGAACAATTGGTGGGCCAATTATTAGCTTCTTTAAAAAAAATGGTTTTGCCATAGCTGCAGGAATTTTAGGATTTGTCTTTTTGTTTAAAATTGGAGAAGCATTCATGGGTAGAATGTCGATTGTATTTTATAAAGAAATAGGCTTCTCAAAAGGACAAATAGCAATCTATTCAAAAGGATTAGGTTGGATCACAACTGTCGTATTTACTTTAATTGGTGGGATAATGGCCATGAGGGCTGGAACTATAAAAACTATGTTCTTTGCAGGAGGATTAATGGCGATTACAAATCTGTTATTTGCTGTCTTAGCATGGACTGGTAAATCTGAACTATTATTTGCAATAGCAGTTATTGCTGACGATATTACTGCAGCATTTGCAACTGTTGCTTTTGTAGCATTTATATCTTTACTGGTTGATCGAACATATACAGCAACACAATACGCATTACTTGCTTCAATAGGAACTGCTGGAAGGACTACTTTAGCATCATCATCAGGAGCTTTGGTAGATTGGTTAAACGGAGATTGGGGAACATTTTTTGTCTTAACAACTATTATGGTAATTCCTTCATTAATATTTCTATGGATGATAAAAAATAAAATTAAAATTGGTGCAAAATAAATTTTATTTTAAAGGTAGTTTTTCTAATATTTATAAAAAATCTTCTAGATATTCAGAAGTAACCTCACAAATATTGTACGGAGAAAAATTTAAAATTTTATCTAAAACTAAAAATTGGATAAAAATAAAATCTAACTTTGATAATTATACAGGGTATATCCGAAATAAAAATTATTCAAAAGAATTTAAAGCTAATTATAAAGTAAGTAGTTTAAGAGCAAATATCTATAAAAAACCAAATTTAAAAACTAATATTTATCTATCTCTTGGATCAAAGTTATCGGTTAAAGAAACTATTAAAAATTTTGCAAGAATTGATAAAAATAAATGGATTAAAAAAAAAGATATAAAAAAAATAAATTATAAAGAAAAAAATTTCATTAAAATCTTTAAAAAATTTTTGAATATAAAATATTTCTGGGGTGGAAAAAGTTATAGAGGAATAGATTGCTCAGCCTTATTACAAATATTTTACTATTATAATAATAAGTTTTTTCCTCGAGATACCAAAGATCAAATTAAATATTTAAAAGGAAACATAAAAAGAAATTATCAAAAGGGAGATATCATTTTTTGGAAAGGGCATGTCGCAATGTGTTTAAATTCTACACAATTGATACATGCTTATGGACCTGAGAAAAAAGTATTGATTATGCCTATACTTAAGACAATTAGAAGAATTGAAAATACAGCAAAACTTAAAGTTAAAAAAATAGCTAAAATTAAAATTTAGCTTCTTCCAAAATCTGGCTTATTGATATCTTGTTTGAGTTTAATTATTTTTGATCTGACTTTTTTAGTTTGAATAAGCTTGTTAATAATCGATTTATTATTTTTTGAATTAATATCTGATTTAAACGATTTCAAATTTTTAATAAATAAATCAATAGCATTTGAAATATTTTTATTATTGTTGAAAAAAATATCTCGCCACATAATTTCATTAGAAGCTGCTATTCTTGAAAAATCTCTTAGTCCTCCTGCGCTATATTTTATTAAATCATAGCTTTGTTTTTTCTCAAAATCTTGAGCTGACTTAACTAAATTATATGCAATTAAGTGAGGCAAATGACTAGTTATTGAAAAAATTTTATCATGTTTTTCAGGTGACATGATTGTAACTTTTGATCCAATTTTCTCCCAAAATTTTTTCAGTGAATTTAAATTTTTTTTAATTGTATTTTTTTCTTTAATTAAAATACACCATCTACCCTCGAACATGTTGCTCTTTCCGTGCTGTGGTCCACTTACTTCAGAACCGGCAATTGGATGACTGGAGGTCCATGCAATTCCTTTTTTCAAAAATTTTTTTATTATTTTCGATGATTCAATTTTTGAAGAACCAACATCTGTAATTAATGTGTTAGGAGAAATATAATTATTTATTTTTATAATTATATTTTTGTATTCACTCATAGGTGTACAAAAAATAATAAAATTAGATTTTGTTACAGCTTCTTTTAATGTACTAACTACTTTTCCAGGTAATTTAAGATTTTTAATTCTTGATATATTCTTTTTTGACTTTTCATAAATATATACCTTATCTGCTAATTTATTTTTGTGTATAGATCTTAAAACTGATGATCCGAGTAAACCACACCCTATGATTAAAATATTTTTCATTTAATTAAAAATCTTTCTCACTGCATTCATGAATATTAAATTTTCTCTAGATGAGCCAATAGTTAATCTCAATTTGTTTTTAATATGATAACCATCTTCAGTAGATCTTAATATAATTCCTTTATTTTTTAATTTTTGGTAAACAAAATTTGCTGAATATTTACAGTCATCAAAATTTAATAGTAAAAAATTTGCTGATACAGCATTTGAAAAAATATTGTAATTTTCAAGAAATTTTTTTAATCTATTTGCATAATTTAAATTATGTCTAATGGACTTTTGAATGAATTGCTTATCCTTCAAAGACTCTGCGGCCGCAACTTGAGCCAAACCATTTACATTGAAAGGTGGTTTAATAACATTTAACGCTCTAATTATTTGTTTCGATCCATATCCCCAGCCAATTCTTAATGAGGCCAAACCAAACATTTTAGAAAATGTTCTCAATATAAATACATTGTCTTTATTTTTAAATAATTCTAAACCAGAGCTGTAATCATCATTTTTCATATATTCTGAGTACGCATCATCAATTACTAATAAAATATTTCTATTCAACTTTCTTCTAAGTTCTAATGTCTCTTTTTTAGTTAAATATGTTCCAGTTGGATTGTTTGGATTTGCAATAAAAACTATTTTGGTTTTCTTAGATACTTTTTTCAATATTTCTTCAATTGAAACTTTAAAATTATTTTCTTTTGCAAATACAACTTTTGCACCAACAATTTTTGCATAAATCCTGTACATTAAAAAACTATATTGAGGAACAATCACTTCATCTTTTGGATTTAGATACAATTGACATAACATTTGAATTATCTCGTCAGAACCTGCTCCACATACAATTTTATCAAAATTACATTTATACGCTTTGGATATTGCCATTTTAAGATTGGTAGATTTTCCATCTGGATATTTATCTAACACTAAATTTTTTTGAGATATTGCTTTTTTTGCTAACGGGCTCATCCCTAGAGCAGACTCGTTAGCTGACAATTTAATGACCTTTTTAATTTTGTTAATTTTAGATTTGCCAGGCTTATAAGCTTCTATGTTAAATTTTTTAAATTTAGGTGTGCTCATTTTTTTATTTTTATGAGCTCTTTATAGATAAAAAAACAAATATTTATAGAGAATATGATCTTATTTTAAAAAATTGACATAAATTACAAGTTCTTGTACAAAATTTATGCGCTGATTTAACTGAATTGCGAGCGCTTAAAAAAAACCGCTAAAATAGTTTTTTTTCTCACAATTCATCTAAAGGCTTTAAAATGAATACAGAAAAAAATATTAAGACATTAATTATAAAGAAACCTCTTAAATTAGATTGCGGTAAAACTATAAACAATTTTCCAATTGCATTCGAAACTTATGGGTCTTTAAATGAGAATAAAGACAATGCTATATTAGTATTTCACGCACTAACTGGAGATCAATTTGTAACTGGTTTAAATCCTGTTACTAAAAAAGATGGTTGGTGGAGTTTTGCTGTAGGCCCAGACAAAGCAATAGATACCAATAAATATTTTGTTATTTGTTCAAATGTAATTGGTGGATGTATGGGGTCTTATGGACCAAGCCATAAAGATCCTGAAACACAGAAAACTTTTGGAACTGATTTTCCAGTTATTACAATTAATGACATGGTGAATGCACAATATAATTTACTTGAGCAATTTGGAATTAATAAACTATTTGCAATTACCGGAGGTTCTATGGGAGGCATGCAGGTTCTTCAGTTTATCACCAATTTTCCTGATAAAGCTAAAACTGTTATACCCATTGCTACAACTTCAAGTCATTCAGCACAAAATATTGCTTTCAATGAACTAGGAAGACAAGCAATCACTGCTGACAGCAATTGGAAAGATGGAAATTATGAAGTTAATAAAACAAACCCAGGTAAAGGGCTTGCTGTTGCAAGAATGGCAGCTCATATAACTTATCTCTCAAAAAAAGGTTTGCAGGAAAAGTTTGGAAGAAAATTGCAAGAAAGAGAAGATTTGAAATTTGGTTTTGATGCAGATTTTCAAATTGAAAGTTATTTGAGATACCAAGGATCTGTATTTGTAGATAGATTTGATGCAAACAGCTACCTCTACATAACAAGAGCTATGGATTATTTTGATTTAGTTAAACAATTTTATGGGAATTTATCTGATGCATTTAAAAATACTAAAGCTAAATTTTTTGTAATTTCTTTTACTTCTGATTGGCTTTATCCAACCCAAGAAAATAAAGATATTGTTATAGCTTTAAATTCTATTGGAGCAGATGTTGGTTTTGTAGAGATTGTGTCTGATAAAGGTCACGACTCTTTTTTATTGGATGTTCCTGATTTTTTAAACGCACTAAAGAATTTCTTAGACAAATCTTATACAGAGTTAAAAAATGAAAAATGAATTTAAAGTAATATCAGATTTAATTGAAGATAATAAAAAAGTTTTAGATGTAGGTTGCGCAGATGGAACTTTGATGCAATTTTTAAAAGAAAATAAAAATATAAATGTAAGAGGACTAGAAATATCTAAGGAAAAAGTACAAGAATGTATTGCTAAAGGATTAACTGTAATAGAAGGTAATGCAGAAAAAGACTTAAAACAATTTCCTGATAAATCATTCGATTATGTGGTGTTGAGTCAAACACTCCAAGCATTTTTAAGCCCTGAACTTGTTTTAGATGAACTTTTAAGAGTTGGAAAAAAAGCAATTGTAACGATACCTAATTTTGGTAATTGGAAAGTTAGATTGCATCTATTATTTAAGGGCACAATGCCAATAACAAAATCATTACCAGAACAATGGCACAGCACACCTAATTTACATATGTGTACAATTAAAGATTTTGTAGATTTTATAAAATCTAAAGAAATCAAAATGATAAAAACTTTAGTTTTAAATAATAATAATGTTTCAAATATAACAAATAATAATTTAGGAACTAAAAATTTATTTGCTGATCTTGGAATATTTTTAATAGAAAAATAAATGAAAGTAGAAATTATACCCTGTCTAGAAGATAATTATAGTTATTTAATTATTGATGAAGATAAACTTGAAGCTTGTGTTGTTGATCCAAGTGAAGCTAAACCAATAATTGATTACTTAAGCGGTAAAAATATTAAATTAAAATATATTTTAAATACTCATCATCATTACGATCATGTTGGAGGTAACACTGAATTAAAAAAAAAATTTGGATCAGTTATTTTGGGATTTAATGGAGATGCAAAAAGGATACCAGAAATTGATATCTTATTAAAAGATAATGAAATTTGGAATAGTGGAAATTTTAAAGCTAAAATTATTCATATCCCAGGACACACCACGGGACATATTTGTTTTTATTTTTTCAACGAAAACTTACTATTCACAGGAGATACACTCTTTTCACTTGGGTGTGGTAGAATTTTTGAGGGTACATATGAACAAATGTATAACTCTTTGAATAAATTAAAATCCTTACCTAAAGAAACCAAAATCTATTGTGGTCATGAATATACTCTAAACAATTCAAAATTCTGCTTGGAACATGATTCTGAAAATTCTTTTTTGTTAAAGAAAATAGAATTTATAAAAAAACAAAGAAATAATAATTTGCCTACTATTCCATCAACCTTACAAGATGAAATTGATTGTAATATTTTTTTAAGAGCAAATGACTTAAAAACCTTTTCAAAATTAAGGGATTTAAAGGATAATTTCTAACTAATTCGGCTTGACTATAGGCTTCCGGTAACTATATTGCGTTAACTTAAATTTAAAATTCATACTATGTCATACGCAGTAATAAAAACAGGTGGTAAACAGTACAGAGTTAAATCTGGTGAAATATTAAAAATCGAAAAACTAACAGACTCAAAGCCTGAAACTAAGATAGAATTTAATGAAATCCTAGCATACGGAGATGATAAAAATATTGAAGTTGGAACTCCTAATATTAACGGAGCTAAGGTAGAGGCAGATTTAATTAAAAATAGTAAAAATAGAACAATTCTAATTTTCAAAAAAAGAAGAAGACAAAATTCAAGAAGAAAAAATGGACATAGACAACAATTTTCTTTGATAAGAATTAACAAAATTTTTTCAAAAGATGGTAAAGTATTATCTGAAGCTGAAAAAATTAAACCAGCTTCCAAAAAAGAGGAAGTTAAAGAAGCTGCAAGTAAATAATTATTAGGTAAATTATGGCAACAAAAAAAGCAGGTGGATCATCGAGAAACGGACGAGATAGTGCCGGTCGAAGACTTGGTGTTAAAAAATACGGTGGAGAAACTGTAATTCCTGGAAATATAATTGTTAGACAAAGAGGAACAAAAATTTTTCCTGGCGAAAATGTTGGCATGGGAAAAGATCATTCAATTTTTTCTGTTATTAAAGGTAAAGTTGTATTCAAAAAATCTAAATTAGATAGAACTTACGTTTCAGTAAAACCCAATTAATAGTACAACCAAGAAAATGTTGTATTATGAAATTTCTCGATCAAGTTAAAATTTATATTAAAGCTGGAAACGGTGGTGACGGTTCACCAAGTTTTAGAAGAGAAAAGTATGTTGAGTTTGGAGGACCTGATGGAGGCGATGGAGGCAGAGGTGGTTCTATCATTTTAAAATCAGAAGAAAACTTAAACACTTTAATTGATTACAGATATCAACAACATCATAAAGCTGAACGTGGAGAAAATGGTTCTGGTCAAAATCGAACAGGCAAAAGTGGTGAGGATTTGGTTTTAAAAGTTCCTCTTGGAACCCAGGTATTTGAAGAAGATAACAAAACTCTATTATTTGACTTTAACAAAAAAGGAGAAGAGTACATTGCAGCTAATGGTGGCAAAGGTGGTTTGGGAAATACTAGATTTAAAAGCTCCACAAACAGAGCGCCAAGAAAATTTACGAAAGGAACTTTTGGAGAAGAGTTTACGATTTGGTTACAACTTAAAACAATAGCTGATATTGGAATTATTGGATTGCCTAACGCAGGAAAATCAAGTTTGCTAGCAGCACTTACAAACGCAAATCCTAAAATTGCTAATTATAAATTTACAACACTTAATCCTAACTTAGGTGTTGCTAGCTATGATGATAAAGAAATCACAATAGCTGATATACCAGGATTAGTAGAAGGTGCCCATGAAGGTGTTGGACTTGGGATACAGTTTTTAAAACATATAGAAAGATGCAAATCTTTATTACATTTAATTGATATTACTAATCTTGATCTCAAAGAGTCTTATGATCAGGTTAAAAATGAGCTTAAAAATTACAGCTCTAAAATGCTTAAAAAGAGAGAATTAATTGTGTTTAACAAAATAGATTTAATTGACGAAGATACAGCTAAAGATGTAATTGATGATTTCTCTAAAGATAAAAATTGTGAGATAATGACAATGACAACTTTAAATAAAGAGTCAGTTTCAAAAATTAAGGCAAAATTACTATCCTATGTATCTTAAAAACTCGAAAATTATTGTTATTAAAATTGGTTCATCCTTATTAGTTGATGAAAATAAAAAAATTAGAAAAAAATGGCTTTCAAGCTTTGCAAAGGACATCAAAAAACTAAAAGATAAAAATCAAAAAATAGTCATTGTTAGTTCAGGTGCTATCGCTCTTGGATGTAAAAAAATGAATTTTAACAAAAAAAATATCAAGTTAGATAAAAGTCAAGCAATTGCCTCTATTGGCCAAATTGAACTAATGAATTTATTCTCTCAGACCTTTTCAAAATTCAAATTAAATATTTCACAAATTTTATTAACTCTAGAAGATACGGAGGAGCGAAGAAGATCCTTAAATGCCAAAAGAACATTTGAAAATTTATTCGAACTTGGATTTATCCCAGTTGTCAATGAGAATGATACAATTGCAACAACTGAAATAAAATATGGAGATAATGATAGATTGGCATCTAGAGTAACTCAAATTACAAACGCCGATACATTAATTTTACTTTCAGATGTAGATGGCCTTTTTACAAAAAATCCAAAAGTAAATAAAGACGCTAAACTCATAAAAATAGTAAATGATATAAACAAAGACTTAAAAGAAATTCATATCAAAGGAATTAACGAATATGGAAGTGGAGGAATGCAAACCAAAATTGAAGCTGCTAAAATTTGTCAGTTGGCTGGAAGTAGTATGATTATTGCAAACGGACTTTATTCAAATCCTATTTCAAAAATTATTGAAAAAAATAATTGTACATGGTTCAGCCCAAAGGTATCAAAACTTCATGCTAGAAAAAAGTGGATAATAAGCTCAATTGCGCCTAAAGGAAATGTTGTAATTGATGATGGAGCCAAAAAAGCTTTAAAACTTGGAAAAAGTTTACTAGCTGCAGGTATAAAAAATGTATCAGGAAAATTTAATAAAGGTGATCATATAAAAGTTTTAGATAAAAAAAATAATGAATGTGCTAGGGGTTTAAGTTCTTTTTCTTCTGATGAAGTAAAAAAAATTATGGGATATCATTCAAATGAAATTCAAAAATTACTTGGGTATGTTGCAAAATCTGAAGTTATTCATAAAGATGATATGGTAGAAGTATAAATGAATAATTATATGAATTTAATCGGTAAAAGAGCAAGAAAAGCAAGTCAATATAAAATAGACACAAAAATTAAAAATAATGTTTTAGCCTCCTATGCTAAAATGCTCGACGAAAATAAAGGTTTGATAATTAAAGAAAATACTAAAGATATTAATTATGCAAAAAAAATAGGATTAAAAGAAAATTTAATTAATAGACTTCATTTAAATGAGAAAAAAATAAACGACATCAAAAGTTCTATTAATAGCATTATTAGATTTAAAGATCCTACTAATCATGTTTTAGAAAAGTGGAAAAGACCTAATGGATTAAATATTAGTAGAGTATCAATTCCAATAGGAGTTATTGGTGTAATTTATGAAAGTAGGCCAAATGTTACATCAGATGTTGCGGGTTTATGTTTCAAATCAGGTAATGCAGTAATCTTAAGAGGAGGTTCTGAAGCAATAAATTCAAATAGAGTTTTGTCAAAACTTTTTAGAAAAGCGCTCAAAAAAAATAAAGTCGATGAAAACTTTATACAATTTATAGATTCTAAAAACAGAAAGATGGTTGATGTAATGCTTTCCAAAATGAAAGAATATATTGATGTGATAATTCCACGAGGTGGAAAAAATCTTGTAAGAAAAGTTCAAGAACTTTCTAAAATTCCTATAATTGGTCATCTTGAGGGTATTTGTCATACATATGTCGACAAAGACGCTGAACTAAAGATGGCAAATAGCGTTGTAGTTAACGCAAAATTAAGAAACACCAGCATATGTGGGGCGACTGAAACCATTATTCTACATAAAAATATTGTTAAAAAATTTAGCAATACAATCCTGGGCAATTTGGAAAAAAATGGTTGTAAAATTTATGGAGAAAAGACTTTGGCTAAATTTTACAAAGGTAAACTTTTTAAAGTTACTGAAAAAGATTGGTCTAAAGAATATTTAAGCTCAATAGTTTCAGTTAAAATAGTAAACAACCTCAATGAAGCTATAAGTCATATTAATAAGTATGGAACAATGCATACAGACTCAATAATTACAAAAAACAAAAAAACAGCTAATCAATTTCTAAAGGAAGTCAAAAGCTCTATTGCTATGCATAACACTTCAACTCAATTTGCAGATGGAGGTGAATTTGGGTTCGGAGGAGAAGTTGGAATTTCTACCAATGTATTACCACCAAGAGGGCCGGTAGGACTTAATCAACTTGTTTCATATAAATATCAAATTACAAGTAACGGTAAAATAAGAAATTAATTTGAAATTAAATAAGACAAAAATAGGAATTTTAGGAGGATCATTTGATCCTGCTCATAAAGGTCATCTGGCAATTTCAAAAGAAGCAAAAAAAAGATTTGAGCTTAAAAACATTATTTGGGCAATCACAAAAAAAAATCCTTTTAAAAACCAGAGTAAAACCTCAGTTTCTGAAAGAATAAAATTCTGTAAAAAAATTGTTGGTAACAATTCATTTATAAAAGTGAGATTTTATGAAAATAAAATTAATTCAAATAAAACAATCGATTTAATTAATCATTTGAAAAAAAATAAAAATATTGAAATCTATTTTTTAATGGGAGCAGATAACTTAATAAATTTTCACAAATGGTATAAATCAAAATCTATTTCACAAAAGTGTAATATTTTAGTTTTCGATAGACATGGCTATAAAAAAAACTCATTAAAATCACAGACATTTAGGGCTCTCGGTAATACCACCCTCAAATTCATAGAGTTTAATAAAGTCAACATTTCATCTTCTCAATTAAGAAAAATTTGATAGTCTAAATTTAATTAATGGATAAAATTTCAGATCTCAAAGAAATTGTAATCACCACATTAGATCTTAACAAAGCTGAAGACATAGTAACTATTGATCTAAAAGATAAAAGTTCGATGGCAGATTATATGATAATAGCAAGCGGTACATCATCTAGACATATACAGTCTTTATCTGAACAAGTGTTAGGAAAGCTTAAAGATAATGGAATTAAAGACTCTAAAATTGAAGGTAAAGAAAGTAGTGAATGGAAATTAGTAGACGGTATAGATCTAATCGTTCATATTTTTCACCCAGAAAAAAGAAAATTTTATGAATTAGAAAAAATCTGGTCAGAATTTATTCCTAAAGAAAAAGTAATGATATGAAAATAATTAAATATTACTCATTTATTTTTTTATCATTTTTTTGTTTAAGTTCAGCAAACTCTTCTGAAGTAGATATTTACAAAAAGATAGATTTATTTGGTGAGGTTTTAGAAAAAATAAATAGTGAGTATATTGATGAGATCAACCAATCCGAAAGCATGGACTCTGCTATCAATGGTTTACTTCAATCTTTAGACCCTTATTCTTCTTATATGTCTCCTGAAATTCTGGAGGAAATGCAAACAGAAACTAGCGGTGAATTTGGTGGCCTTGGAATTGAGGTAGGCATGGAAGCAGGAGTTGTTAAAGTTATTTCACCTATTGACGACACACCAGCATCAAAAGCTGGATTAAAAGCTGGTGATTACATTGTGAAAATTAATAATACCCAAGTTCAAGGAAAATCACTAAGTGAAGCTGTTGATTTAATGCGAGGTCCAGTAGGTTCAAGTATAGAATTAACAGTTAGACGTAGAGGAGAAAAAAAAGCGTTAACATTTAATATCACTAGAGAAATAATTGAAATTCAATCAGTTAAGTCAGAGTTACTAGAGGAAAATATTGGTTATATTAGATTAACTTCATTTAATGAAAACAGCAGTGATCAAATAGAAAAACAAATAGAGGAACTAAAAAAAAATAAAAATCTTAATTCATTTATTTTGGATTTAAGAAATAATCCAGGTGGATTACTGAACCAAGCAATAAGAATATCTGATTTCTTTTTAGAAAATGGTGAAATTGTCTCCACAAAAAGTAGAAAAAAATCTGATAATAGAAAATGGTTTGCAAAAAAAGGAGACATAACTGATGGAAAAACTTTGTTAGTACTGATAAATTATGGATCAGCTTCAGCATCAGAAATTGTTGCAGGAGCTTTAAAAGACCACAAAAGAGCAATTGTTATAGGTGAAAACAGTTATGGAAAAGGTTCAGTTCAATCTATTATTCCTCTTAAAAATAAAGGCGCAATACGTTTGACTGTTGCAAAATATTATCTTCCATCTGGAAAATCTATATCTGAGGTTGGTGTACGTCCAGACATAGAAGTGAATGAAGATGGTGATAATTTTAAAATAAGAACCGACACAGATAACCAGCTTAATTACGCAATTAAATTACTTAACGGATAAAATGAAAAAAGATTTAAATAATCTTCCACTAAGAAGTGGAGTTGGAATTGTTGTGTTAAATAAAGAGAACAAAGTATTTGTTGCCAAAAGAATAGATAACCCCAAAAATTTTTGGCAAATGCCCCAAGGTGGTGTAGATGAAGGTGAAGATTTTTTAAAAGCTGCTTACAGAGAACTTGAAGAAGAAACCAGTATTAAAAACGTTGAACTAATTAAAGAATTAAATGGAACTATAACTTATGAACTTCCAGATAGATTGCTTGGTTTGATTTGGAAAGGAAAGTACAGAGGTCAAAAGCAAAAATGGTTTTTAATGAGATTTGTTGGAATGGATAATGAAATAAACATCAAAACCAAACACCCTGAATTTTTAGAATGGAAATGGGTAGAACTCGATAAAATTACAGACTTAGTAGTTGATTTTAAACTACACGTGTACAAAGAAGTTAAAGATAAAGTAAAAAAAATTCTTAATTAAGAGTTTTTAAAACTTCAATTTTTTGGTCTACTAAATATTTAGCTTGATCATTAATATCTGACTTTCCTGCCTCTTCTTCAGCTTTTTTCAGTAAATCCTGTTGAACAGATTTATCCATGTCAGATAAATTATAAATTGAGCTTGTTAGAATAGATAAATTATTATTTTTAAACTCTACTATACCATCCTCAACATAATAATTTTCATCACCAGATTTTGAGCTTACTTTAATGATGCCAGGTTTTAAAAATGAGATAATTGAAATGTGATCTTTTAATATCCCCATTTCTCCCTCAAAAGCAGGTACTACTACTTCTGATACATCTTCTTTAACTAAAAAAGATTTTTCAGGATTTACTATCTCAATTTTAAATTCTTCGCTCATTAAGCTGCGGCTTCTTTTTCCATTTTTTGTGCTTTTTCAATAGCTTCTTCAATTGTACCAACCATATAGAAAGCTGCTTCTGGCAGGTGATCATATTCACCTTTACAGATTGCATCAAATCCTTTGATTGTTGATTCAAGATCAACCAATTTTCCTGGTGAACCTGTAAATACTTCAGCAACAAAGAATGGCTGAGATAAAAATCTTTGAATTTTTCTTGCTCTTGCTACAACCAATTTATCTTCCTCAGATAATTCGTCCATACCAAGAATAGCAATAATATCTTGAAGTGATTTATAAGATTGTAAAATTCTTTGAACATCTCTTGCAACTCTATAATGTTCGTCACCAACTACTCTTGGATCTAAAATTCTTGAAGTAGAGTCTAATGGATCTACTGCAGGATAGATACCAATTTCAGCTATTTGTCTTGAAAGTACCGTAGTAGCATCTAAGTGAGCAAACGATGTTGCAGGTGCTGGATCAGTTAAGTCATCAGCTGGAACATAAATCGCTTGCACAGAAGTAATTGATCCTTTGTTTGTTGTTGTAATTCTTTCTTGAAGGTTACCCATATCAGTAGCTAACGTAGGTTGATATCCTACAGCTGAAGGAATTCTACCTAATAAAGCAGATACTTCTGATCCAGCTTGAGTAAATCTAAAAATATTATCAACGAAAAATAAAACGTCTTGTCCTTCTTGATCTCTAAAATATTCTGCTACTGTTAATCCAGTTAAAGCAACTCTTGCTCTTGCTCCTGGAGGTTCATTCATTTGTCCATAAACTAATGCAGCTTTAGAACCAGGGCCATCTTTTTTTATTACCCCTGAATCCATCATTTCATGATAAAGGTCATTCCCTTCTCTAGTTCTTTCTCCAACACCAGCAAAAACTGAAAATCCACCATGAGCTTTTGCGACGTTGTTAATCAATTCCATAATTAAAACTGTTTTACCAACACCCGCACCTCCAAATAGTCCAATTTTTCCTCCTTTAGCATATGGTGCTAATAGGTCGATAACTTTAATACCAGTAACTAATATTTCAGTTTCAGTTGATTGATCATTAAATTCCGGTGCAGCTCTGTGAATAGGCCAGCTTTCTTTAGTTTTAACCTCACCTCTTTCGTCAATTGGCTCACCAATTACATTAATAATTCTACCTAAAGTTTCTGGTCCAACAGGAACTTGAATAGGAGCATTTGTATTTACAACTTCATCTCCTCTTTTTAATCCTTCAGTAGCATCCATTGCAATAGTTCTTACTGTAGATTCTCCTAAGTGCTGAGCAACCTCTAAAACTAATCTGTTATCACCATTTTTACATTCTAATGCTGTTAAAATTTCTGGTAGTTCTCCTTCAAATTTTACGTCTACTACTGCTCCAATAACTTGTGTGATTATTCCTTTGCTCATAATTATAAACTTTCTGCTCCTGATATGATTTCTATTAGTTCTTTAGTAATTGCTGCCTGACGACTTCTATTATACTCGATAGTAAGTTTGTCAACCATTTCACCTGCGTTTCGGGTTGCATTATCCATCGCACTCATTCTGGATCCTTGTTCGCTAGCTGAATTCTCTAACATTGCCTTAAATATTTGTGTTGAAATATTTTTTGGCAACAAATTGCTTAAAATTTCATCTTCGTCTGGTTCAAATTCATAACTTTCATCTGAACTATTTTCATTTCCTTCATCATTTAAAGGAATTATTTGTTGAGCTTGTGGGATTTGTGTAATTACATTTTTAAATTTATTGTAAAAAATTGTACATACATCAAACTCACCTGCTTCAAATTTTTCAATAATAATTTTTCCTACTTTGTCTGCATCAAAATAATTAGCATTCTTTGACTCTTTAAATGAGATGTTTTCAATTATTTTATCACCATAAGTTCTCTTAAGTTGGTCATTACCTTTTGAACCTACAGTAATAATTTTAAGTTCTTTATTCTCATCTAAAATTTTAGAAAAATAACTTTTTGCTTTCTTAATTATATTTGAGTTAAATCCACCACACAAACCTCTATCCGATGTCATAACAACGCAAAGATGAACTTTGTCTTGTCTAGTACCAGCTAACAACTTTGGTGCATTTTCTTTATCTGAAATTCCACTAGAAAGGTTTAAAATTACATTGTTCATTTTTTCTGAATAAGGTCTTCCTTTTTCAGCACTTTCTTGTGCTTTTCTTAATTTTGCAGCCGCAACCATTTTCATAGCTTTAGTAATCTTTTGTGTAGACTTTACACTGGCTATTCTCTTTTTTAGGTCGTCTAAACTTGCCATATCTAATTAAAATTTAAGGGTTTCCTTTAATTGAGCAATCAGTTCAACTAATAACTTTTCTTTATCTTCTTCAAGTTTTCCTGAACTTTGTATCGACTCAATAATCTCGGGTTTTTCTGATTTACATTTCTCTATGATTTTACTTTCAAAACCTGCAACATTTTTTAAATCAATATCATCAAGATATCCTTTAACACCACAGAAAACCGAAATTACTTGTTCAGCAACTGTCATTGGAGAATATTGTTTTTGTTTTAGAAGCTCAGTTAATTTTGATCCTCTATTCAATAGCTGTTGAGTAGATGCATCTAAATCCGATCCAAATTGAGCAAATGCTGCCATTTCTCTATATTGAGCAAGCTCAAGTTTCATTGATCCTGAAACTTTTTTCATAGCTTTAGTTTGAGCAGATGAACCTACCCTAGAAACTGACAATCCAACGTTAATCGCAGGTCTAATTCCTTGGTTAAATAATTCAGTTTCTAAGAAAATCTGACCATCTGTAATTGAAATTACGTTTGTTGGAATAAACGCTGATACGTCTCCACCTTGAGTTTCAATAATTGGAAGTGCTGTTAAAGATCCTCCACCATGTTCATCACTCAATTTCGCAGCTCTTTCTAACAATCTACTATGTAAGTAGAACACATCTCCTGGGTAAGCCTCACGTCCAGGAGGTCTTCTTAATAGAAGAGACATTTGTCTATAAGCAACTGCTTGTTTTGATAAATCATCGTAGATAATTAATGCGTGCATTCCATTATCTCTGAAATATTCACCCATAGCACAACCAGTATATGGAGCTAAAAACTGAAGTGGTGCTGAGTCTGATGCTGTTGCTGCAACAATCGTTGTATATTCCATTGCTCCAGCTTCTTCTAAAGTTTTTTGAATTTGTCTAACAGTTGATCTTTTCTGACCTACAGCAACATAAATGCAATATAATTTTTGTTTTTCGTCACCTGATTCATTGATCTTTTTTTGGTTTATGATCGCATCAACTGCAACAGCAGTTTTTCCTGTTTGTCTATCACCAATAATTAATTCCCTTTGACCTCTTCCAATTGGAACCAAACTATCAATTGATTTTAATCCCGTTTGCATTGGTTCATTAACTGATTGTCTAGGGATAATTCCAGGAGCTTTAACCTCTACTCTGCTCTTTTGTACACTTTTGTCTAATGCACCTTTACCATCAATTGGATTTCCCAAACCATCTACTACTCTACCTAGAAGTTCTTTTCCTACTGGTGTATCAACAATATTTCCTGTTCTTTTTACAACATCTCCCTCTTTAATATTTCTATCATCACCAAAAATTACAACACCAACATTTTCGCTCTCTAAGTTTAAGGCCATACCTTTAGAGCCATCAGAAAATTCAACCATCTCTCCAGCCTCAACATTGTCAAGGCCATAAATTCTGGCGATACCGTCTCCAACTGATAAAACTTGACCAACTTCAGTAACCTCAGCTTTATCTCCAAAATTTTTAATTTGTTCTTTTAATATCTTTGTAACTTCTGAAGGATTTATTTCCATTTATGCCTCTATCATTCTATTTTCGATTTGTTGTAATTTACTTTTAATTGAGGTATCCACCATAGTACTCCCTACCTGTACCACCAAACCTCCTATTAAACTTTCATCATGCTTGTAGTTTAATTTTATTTTTGAACTAAAATTTTTAGTTAATTCCTCTGTAATTTGTGTAATTTCATCATTAGACAACTCTTTAGCTGACTTTAATTCTGCTTTTAACTCACCTCTTTTTTCTGAACAAATTTCAATGAAACTTTTAAGAATTCTTTTCACAAAAAAGAACCTCCTTTTTTGAATTAAAAAACTTAAGAAGTTTTTTAACAATTGATCAAATTTATAATTTTCTGAAATTGTATTAACTACTTTTAATAAATCATCTTGGCTAGTAGTTGGATCTTTTATTAAATTTGAAAAATCTTGGCTTTGTTCTAATAATTTTAGAATTGAAAGTGATTGCTCCTCTATTTGGGATGCAACATTGCTTTCAGTAGATAATTCATAAAGCGCAAGTGAATACCTTTCTGCTGAAGTAATTGAAAATCCTGTGTCTTTGCTCAACTTGATACCTCTAAAATGTTGAAGATTATTTTAAAATCACGCTCTAATTAACATATGACCTTTATGTCTTCAAGTGACTGATTGACGAAAAAGTCCTCTTTTTTGGGCCTAATTGAAGTTAATTGGATCAACATCAACTGAAAGTTTTATTCCTTTAGAAAATTTGTATTTTGGAACTGATTTTGCAATAGCATTTTGTAGTTTCATAGATTTTGAACCTCTAATTAAAAATCTGACCCTAAAATTTCTTTTTAGTCTAAATATAGGAGCCTCAACTGGACCTAGTATATTTCCCTCAATATGATTTTCTAAATAATTTTTAAAGTCATAAGCCTCTTTTTCTAATTTTTTTTGATTTTCTCCAGTCATGATCAGAGAAATAAATCTTTGATAAGGTGGAAGTTTATTTTTTTTTCTAATTTCTAGTTCTCTTTTTAAAAATATATCAGGATTTTTATTTGTAATTTCTAAAATCATATTCTTATTATTATTGTAAGTTTGAAAATATACTGTTGCAGGTTTTCCTGTTCTTCCAGCTCGTCCTGATAACTGATGATATAACTGCAAATTTTTTTCTGCGCCTCTTAAATCATTCCCGTTAGCTGATAAATCAATATCAACAACAACAATACAATTTAAACTTGGAAAGTGAAATCCTTTAGAAATTAATTGTGTACCAACTAATATCTCAATTTGATTATTTACAATTCTTTCTAACTTATTTGATGAGTCTTTTTTATTCATTGTATCACTTGAAAAAATTTCAACTTCTTTATTAGGGAATTTTTTTTTAACTTCCTCAGATATTCTCTCTACACCAGGTCCACTAAAGACAAAATTACATTCACCCTCTTTTGAACAATCTCTTTTTAAATCAGCTTTAAAACCACAATAGTGACATAATAAATTATTTTTATTTTTATGATAAACAAGATTGATAGTACAATTTGGACAAGAATAACTTGTTAAACAATTTTTACACAAGGCATGAGGTGAAAAACCTCTTCTATTTAAAAAAAATAAAACCTGATCTTTTCTCTCAAGGTGAAAATTTACTTTTTCAATTATTTTATCTGATAACCACGATTGTTTTTCGAGTTTGGTCTTATTAAGATCTATAATTTCATAATTTGGTAATGAGGCATTTTTATATCTCTCTGTAAGTCTTGATAAGGAATATTTTCCTTTTTGAATATTTTCAAAAGTTTCAATTGATGGAACAGCGGTGACTAAATTAACTGGTATATTTTCAAATGAAGCTCTAGAGATTGCCATATCCCGTGCATTATAAGTTACACCTTCATCTTGTTTAAACGATTGATCGTGTTCTTCATCTACAATTATCATACCTAGATTTTTAAAAGGTAAAAATAATGATGATCTTGCTCCTATAATTACTTTAACTTCTCCATTTGATATTCCACTCCAAATTAATTCTTTCTTTTTTTTTGAAACTCCTGAGTGCCACACTGCTGCATTAAAACCAAAATATTCATTAAATTTTTTTTCAAATTGACCTGTCAAACCTATCTCAGGTAACAAAATTAAGCCCTGATATCCTTGTTTTATAAGGTTTTTCAAAGCTTCAAAATATACAAGAGTTTTACCTGATCCTGTTGTTCCTTGTAAGACGTGCACTCTAAAATTTTGGTTAGTGCTTACCATTTCTTGATATGCTTTGATTTGATCTTTGGTTAATTTTATGGATGTATTTTTAATTTCACTTTTAAAATTATTATAAGAACTTAGCTCCTTATTTTCTATTGCATGACTGCTTAATAAAATAAGCTTTAGAGCCATTCCTTTTGGAATAATATTGTACTCTGAAAACCAGTTTAAAAATTTAATAGTATTTTTTTTTAGAGGAGTCACGTCTAACTTCTTCAAAACTTTTTTTATTTTAAATGTTTTGTTGCTATTTTTTTCAAATTCATTCCAAACTACACCTGTAATTTTTGATTTACCAAAAGGAACCTCCACGTAGTCTCCCAATTTGAGATCAATACTACTTTCATAAGTAAATGGATGATCAAAAATATTAGGTAATAGAACAGGAAATTTCATATTTTAAAAATATGATAATACATTGAATTTTTTAGTAAATTTAGTGATATTTTATTATTTTATTAGAATTTTATACTAAACAATTAATTCTTAAATTAATTTCTTTCGTTTGTTTCTTTATTTATTTTAGCCAATTTATCTTTTCTAATCATACATTCTAAATAAACCGTTTGTTTTGTTCCCTCTTTTGCGATTTCAACCTTAGTAATATTAACTTTTTTATTTGAAGTTTTATACTTTACTCCATTAGATTGAAGAAATGTTTTTACTACAGATGGTTTAATACCAAAATTCATATTTTCTGGTAAAGTTCCAAAATTTTCTAGGAAATAAAATATTCCTGCTTTAGCGACTGCAACTCCAATTACATTTCCATAGGAATCATATATTGGCCCACCACTATTTCCTGGCTGAAGAGCAGCATCAATTTGCATCCTTGTAAATTCATCCCCTATACCAGATAATGAACTAACTACACCAGATGTAAGCTTAATTTTTGAGCTTATAGTTTTACCAAATGGATATCCTAAGGTAGTTATATCCTCCCCAAGTATTGGTTCATCATCTCTAAAACTAGCAAAATTTTTAATTGTTTGATTTTTTTTTATTTTTAACAACGCAAGATCATTCATTCTATCTTGAGATAAAATATCAGTTTCATAAATAATATCGTTTAAGTAGGCTTTTATTGAATCACATTTTCCATCTGCAGTTTCAAGTGATGTATCCTCTACAACATGACTGTTAGTGATTATGTGACCTTTAGAACTTACAAAAAAGCCCGTACCATTCCAAGCAGCAACAGGTTTGTATCTTTCTTCTAGCTCTTTTTGTTTTCTTTTCTCTTCCTCTTCTCTCTCAAGTTTTGCAATTCTTTCTTTTTCTTTTCTTTCCTCTTCTAGCTTCTTAGCTCTTTCTTTACTTTCTTTTTCTTCCTTAATTTTAGCTAGCCTCTTTTCTTCCTCCTCTTGAAAAAGTATTTTTACAAGATCTTTTGATTGTTCTGTCGGTAGTTTAATATTAACTTTGTGTGTATTAGCCCTAACTTGAAATTCTATTGGATAAGATAAATTCTTTTTTCCATGAATTTTTAAATAGTTTTGAATAATTGCCCTACCATCCACAAGATATCTCTTTCCACAGTTAAATACTTCATAAGAATCGCTGTCACAGACTTTTTCAATTTTATAGGAAATATTTATTTTTTGGCTTTCGTAGTCTTTAAAATGATAAGTAATTTCTAAATTGTCTCTATCTTGATATCTTTTTTTAAAGTTTCCAGTTAATCCTAACATTTTTTCTGTTTTAGTATCTCTTGTTGTTTTAGTTTTTGTCCCGACATATCTTTCTTTACATTTATCAAGATAAATATTTTTTTGTTTGCCAGGCAATACTGTTGTCGTCCATTCTGCTAAACACCATGCTTCTATTAAACCTAAAGCAAATATAGATCCCGTTCCCTCTCCTATTGGATTATGAACCATCGTTGCTTGTTTTTTTCTAGTAATATACTCTCTCGCGATATCTTCCCTCATCAATGCTTCGGGAATTTTAAAGTATTCTCTAACTTTAAATTCATAATAAATTTCATTTAGGTTTTCTGAATAAATTTTATAAAATAGCTTTTCATCTACTTTTTCACTCTTTTCATTTAAAAATACTTTTTTTGGCTCACCTATTATATTTTCGGTTTTTGTAACTTTAGTTTTAGTTGGTACTTGAGTTCCACATGATTGGATCAAAAAAGATGCAAATATTAAAAAAAATAATTTTAAAATTATTTTATTCATTACAGAATATAACTTTATAAAAATGATGTGTAAAATTTTTTTTTATAAAATATTTATTTGAAAAATATTTAATTATAATTAAGAGTGTATTGCTCTTTTATCTACTGATAATGCAGCTTCTTTAACTGCCTCTGAAAATGTTGGGTGTGCATGACATGTTCTTGCTATATCTTCTGAGCTTGCACCAAATTCCATAGCTACACCTATTTCTGCGATTAATTCTCCTGCATGAGGACCTATAATATGAGCTCCTAATACTTTATCTGTTTGCTCATCTGCCAATATTTTTACAAATCCCTCAGCATCATCAATTGCTTTAGCTCTAGAATTTGCCATAAATGAAAATTTACCAACTTTATACTTTTGATTAAGTTCTTTTAATTGTTCTTCTGTTTTTCCTATAGATGCAACTTCTGGAGTAGTATAGATAACACCAGGAATTGTATCATAATTAACATGTCCAGATTGTCCTGCAATATTTTCAGCGACTGCAATTCCTTCATCTTCAGCTTTATGAGCAAGCATTGGTCCTACTATTACATCACCAATAGCAAAAATATTTTCAATATTTGTTTTAAAAGTTTTATCAGTTTTTATTCTTTTTCTTTCATCTTGATCAATTCCTACTGCATCTAAATTTAATCCATCCGTATTTGGTTTTCTTCCAACAGAAATTAACACTACATCACATTCAAAATTATTTTTATTGCCATCTTTATCTACTGTTGAAACAACTGCTCCATTATTATTTTTCTGAATTGTTTCAACTTTGTTTTGCATGTTAAATTTAATACCTTGTTTTTTTAAAATTTTCATAAACTCAGATGAAATTTCTTTATCCATTCCAGGTGTAATATGATCTAAAAATTCTACTACCTGAACTTCTGAACCTAATCTTGACCAAACAGAACCCATCTCTAAACCAATGTAGCCACCTCCAACTACAACCATTTTATTTGGTACCTTTTCTAATTTTAAAGCCCCTGTGGAGGAAACAATTACTTTTTCATCAATATCAATTCCAGGTAATGAAACTGGCACGGATCCAGTTGCTATAACTGTTTTTTCTGACTCTATAATTGTCTCATTATTCTTGTCATCTTTAATTGAAATTTGATTTTTTGATTTAAAGCTTCCGTGACCTTTAAAATAAGTAACTTTGTTTTTTTTTAATAGAAATTCAACACCTTTGGTCAATATTGTTACAGCTTTATCTTTACTTTTCATCATCTTTTCAAGGTTAAGTTTCACCTCACCTATTTCGATACCCTTATTGGATAAATTTTTTACTTTATGAAATTCTTCAGAAAGATTTAATAAACTTTTTGAGGGTATGCAGCCAACATTTAAGCAAGTTCCTCCTAATGAACCTCTTGATTCAATACATGCTGTTTTTAAACCTAATTGTGCAAGCCTAATTGCGCAAACATAACCACCCGGCCCTCCTCCAATAACTACAGCTTGAAATTTTTCTGACATTTAAATATCCAAAAACAATCTTCTAGGATCTTCTAGATTTTCTTTAATCATTTTTAAGAAAGAAACAGATTCTTTGCCATCAATGATCCTGTGATCATATGAAAGAGCTAAATACATAATAGGTCTTATTTTTATTTCACCATCTACCACAACTGGTCGCTCTACTATGTTGTGCATTCCTAGAACACCAGATTGAGGCAAGTTTAGAATTGGAGTTGATAGCATTGAACCATATACTCCACCATTACTGATGGTGAATGTTCCTCCTTGTAAATCTTCAATTGTTAATTTTCCATCTCTAGCTTTTTCAGAAATATCTTTGATATTTTTTTCAATATCTGCAAATGAAAGCTCATCCGCATTTCTTAAAACTGGAACAACTAAACCTTTGTCCGTACCTACAGCAAAACTTATATTGTAATAGTTTTTGTATATGATTTCATCACCATCAATTTCAGCATTTACAGCAGGGAAATGCTTTAAGGCTACCACACATGCTTTAACAAAGAATGACATGAAGCCTAATTTAATTGCATATCTGCTTTGAAAGTCTTGTTGATTTTCTTTTCTCATTTCCATGATATTGGCCATGTCAACTTCATTAAAAGTTGTAAGCAATGCAGCATTTTCTTGAGCTTGTTTTAATCTCTTAGCAATTGTCTGTCTTAGTCTGGTCATTTTAATTCGTTCTTCTTGACCATATTGAATTTTTCTCTCTGACGGTTTTGGATTTGCTCCCATTAAACTTATAAGATCTCCTTTTAAAACCTGACCATTTTTTCCTGAACCTTGAACTAAACCAATATCAATATTATTTTCGGTTACAATTTTTCTGACAGCAGGAGACAAAGTATCATTTCTATTCTCCCTAACTGGTGCTGGGCTTGGCACTACTTCCTCAGTTAAAACCAAAGGCTTAGGTTTTTTAGTTTCTTGTTTTTCTTCCTCAAAAATTTGTGGTTCTTTTTTATTTGTATCTAACTGGATGACATTGTTTTCAGAAGGAGTTTCTTTAACTTGTTTAGGCTCTTCTTTCTTTTCAGCTGGTATCACTTTAGCTGAACCATTTTCTGACACTGAGCCCAATAAAGCTCCAACTTCAACTGTAGAACCATCCTGTGAATTAATTTCGGTTAAAACACCAGTTATTGGTGATGGAACTTCTAAATTAACTTTATCTGTTTCAAGCTCCACAATTGGTTCATCAGCTTCAACTGCATCTCCAGTTTTTTTTAACCATTTTGCAACTGTTGCTTCTGTAATACTTTCGCCAAGTACTGGAACTACTATTTTTTCACTCATTATAATTTAATCAAACACCTTATTAATTATTTCTTGTTGCTGAGAATTATGCCTCTTTGCATATCCAGTTGCTGGAGTTGCATCAGGGCTTCTTCCTATATAAGAAATTTTATTATATTTAGCCTCTAAAGTATCTAATGTCCATTGAATATAATCTCTCACTGAAAACCATGCTCCCATATTCTTTGGCTCTTCTTGGCACCAAAAAAATTGAGCTTTTTTGGCATAAGGTTTAAGTTCATTTACCAAAGCCTTTGCTGGGAAAGGATAAAGTTGTTCTATCCTAAACATAATTACATCATCTTTTTTTAATTTTTCTCTAGCATCAAGTAAATCAAAGTAAACTTTGCCTGAGCACAAAATAACTTTTTTAATCTCAGAACTTTCTTTAAGTTTAATAAAACCATTTGAGTTTGGATCGATTGCATGATCCCACAAAATTCTATGGAAAGTATTTTGTTTATTAAAATCTTCTAAGTTAGAAACACAGTATTTATTTCTAAGCAATGATTTTGGTGTCATTACAACCAATGGTTTTCTAAAATCTCTATGCATTTGACGTCTTAATGCATGATAATAATTGGCTGGAGTTGTACAATTCATCACTTGCATATTATCATTTGAACATAACTGTAAAAATCTTTCTAACCTAGCTGATGAGTGTTCAGGACCTTGACCTTCGTATCCATGCGGTAACAACATTACAATCCCTGAAGCTCTATTCCATTTTCTTTCACCTGATGCTATAAATTGATCTATCACTACTTGAGCTCCATTTGCAAAATCTCCAAATTGCGCCTCCCAAATTGTAAGAGTATTTGGTTCGACCAAACTATAACCATATTCAAATCCCAAAACAGCAAGTTCAGATAAAAAACTATCAACAACTTCGAATTGTTTTTGATCTTTTGAAATATTATTTAAAGGAATATATCTAGAGTTATCAACTTGATTTCTTAATACCGAATGTCTTTGACTAAAAGTTCCTCTTCCAGAATCTTGTCCAACCAATCTAACCGGATATCCCTCAACCAACAAGGACCCAAAAGCAAGTGACTCAGCTGATGACCAATCAATTCCTGTCCCCTTATCAACAGCTTCCTTTCTAGCATTTAGTATTTTAGAAATGGTTTTATGAATATTATTTTCAACTGGTACAGAATTAATCCTTTCTGAAATTAATTTTAACTTATCTTCATCAAAACCTGAAACTCCTCTTTTATCTTTACCTTTCGCAGGTTTATATCTTGACCATGTTCCCTCAAACCATTCTATTTTAGGATTGTAATCTTTTGCACTTTTATACTGATCATCCAATAAATCTTTAAATGATTTAACATTTTGATCTAGTAATTCATTGGTAATCGTATTTTCGTTAACTAGTTTACTTCCATAAATCCTATATACACTTGGGTGAGCTTTAATCTTCTGATACATCAATGGCTGGGTAAAAGATGGCTCGTCTCCCTCATTGTGACCAAATCTCCTATAACAAATTAAGTCCACTACAACATCTCTGTTAAACTTTAATCTGAACTCTGTTGCAATTCTAGTCGCATAAACAACTGCCTCTGGATCGTCTCCATTAACATGTAAAATTGGAGCCTCAACCATTTTTGCAACATCAGAAGGATAAGGTGACGATCTTGCAAATCGAGGACTCGTTGTAAAACCAATTTGATTATTTACAATTATATGAATAGTTCCACCAGTGTTATGTCCAGGTAGTCCTGACATAGCAAAACATTCTGCTACCACGCCCTGTCCAGCAAATGCTGCATCACCATGAATTAGTATTGGGATAACTTTGTTTCTCTCTTTATCTTTATGAAAAAATTGTTTTGCTCTAGTTTGTCCTAAAACAACAGGATTTACTGCTTCAAGGTGAGATGGATTATCTGTCAAACTAACATGAACAGAATTTCCATCAAACTGTCTATCAGAAGATGCACCAAGATGATATTTTACATCTCCCGCACTATCTTCAGAGTCGTCACTATATTCACCAGCAAATTCATTAAATATTCTTTTATAAGATTTTTGCAAAACATTAGCCAAAACATTTAATCTGCCTCTATGGGACATTCCAATTTTAACCTCTTTAATTTGTTGTTGGCCGCCAATTTTAATTATTTGTTCAAGTGCAGGAATTAAACTTTCTCCTCCATCTAATCCAAATCTTTTTGTACCAACATACTTAGTTGCTAAAAATTTTTCAAAACCTTCTGCTTGAACTAATTTATTTAAAATTGCTTCCTTTCCATTTTTTGTAAATTGTAATGCTGTTTCATCTTGTTCAATTCTATCTCTAAACCATTTTCTTTCATCAGGATTAGAAATATGCATAAACTCATAACCTATTTTTTCACAATAGGTTTTTTTCATAAACTTTAAAATCTCTCTAATATTCGCATACTTTTTATTTATCACTCCATTTAGAAAAATTTTTTTATCATATTGTTCTTTTTTAAAACCATAAAACTCCGGATGAAGCTCATCTAAATATTCAGACTCCCTCATTCCCAAAGGATCAAGATCAGCCAATAAATGACCTCTTAGTCTATAGGCTCTTATTAAAGCAACAGCACTTATTGAATCTTTGTTAGAATCTGCAAGTAATTGAAAATTAAATTTTTCTGAAGTACCTATTTTTTCATTATTTAAGCTGTTATTTTCCTCTTCATCTATTTTTTTTTGCAGCTCATCAATATTTACTTTAGTTTTTTCTGGTCCCCATGATGGTCCATTTATTTCATTAGCAATTACTTTTATTTCATCACCAATTCCTTCAAAATAATTTAGCCAACTTTCAGGGAGATCTTTATCTTTGTTGATAAATTTTAAGTACATTTGCTCAATAAATGCACTATTTGATTTATGTAAAAATGAATTTTTTTCGAAATCGAGATTTTTTGATGATGACATCTTATTTATTTAATATATCCCTCTAAAAAATATTTTTCAATTAGACAGTTTATCAAATAAAGTTTTACCAATTATTGATGGTGATTTTGCGACTGTAATTCCACATTCTTCCATTTTTTTTATTTTATCCTCTGCACCACCTTTACCTCCAGAAATAATTGCACCCGCATGCCCCATTCTTCTACCTGGTGGCGCAGTAATTCCAGCTATAAATCCAACTGTTGGTTTCTTAATCTTATGGTTTTTCAAGAATTCTGCTGCTTCTTCTTCTGCAGACCCTCCTATCTCACCAATCATTAAAATTGATTGTGTCTCTTCATCATTTAAAAATAGATCTAAACAATCTATGAAATTTGTGCCATTTATTGGATCTCCTCCAATTCCAATGCACGTTGATTGCCCTAATCCATTTTCAGTTGTTTGAGCAACCGCCTCGTAAGTTAAAGTTCCAGATCTAGATACTATTCCAACTGAACCTCTTTTATGAATATTACCAGGCATAATTCCAATTTTACATTCATCGGGAGTTATAATTCCTGGACAATTTGGACCTATAAGTCTGCTATTAGAGCCATGTAATTTTTTTCTTACCTTAAGCATATCTTGAATTGGGATACCTTCAGTAATGCAAACAATCAATTCAACTGAAGCATCAATAGCTTCTATAATTGCTGCTGCAGCAAATTTTGCAGGCACATAAATCATAGTAGCATCTGCCCCGACCGCATCTTTGGCTTCAGCTACAGAATTAAATACAGGTCTGTCTAAATGCTTTTGACCTCCCTTTTTAGGAGTAACACCTCCTACTAAATTTGTTCCATATTTTATTGCTTGCTCAGAATGGAAAGTTCCATGTGCACCTGTAAAACCCTGGCAAATGACTTTAGTTTCTTTATTAACTAAAACTGACATTTATTTAATAGCCTCAACTATCTTTTTAGCAGCATCATCTAAGTTCTCTGCTGAAATTAATTTTAAACCCGAATTATCTAAAATTTCTTTTCCCTCTTTAAAATTTGTCCCTGCAAGTCGAACTACCAAAGGTACACTGATATTAATTTCTTTTGCAGCGTCAACTACTCCTTGTGCAAGCACATCACATCTCATTATTCCTCCAAAAATATTTATCAAAATTCCCTTAACATTTTTGTCTGAAAGAATGATTTTAAATGCTGCAGAAACTTTTTCTTTTGAGGCTCCACCTCCTACATCTAAGAAATTAGCTGGTTCTTTGCCATATAATTTGATGATGTCCATAGTTGCCATTGCTAAACCTGCACCATTAACCATACATCCAATACTTCCATCTAACTTTATATAAGCTAAATCATGTTTGCTAGCTTCAATCTCAGTTGGATCTTCTTCATTTAGATCTCTTAGTTCTAGAATTTCAGGGTGTCTAAATAATGCATTAGAGTCGAAATTAACTTTTGCATCTAAACAAACAATCTTTCCCTCTTTTGTTAAAATTAAAGGATTTACCTCAACCATACTTGCATCTGTGCTAATAAACATTTTATAAATTGATTTGATTAGTGAAATTGCTTGATCTTTTGCATTACTGTTTAAATCAAAAATTTTAATTACTGTCTCACAATCTGCATCTGATATTTGTTCAGCTATATCAACTTTAGTTGTAATAATTTTTTCTGGATTTGAGCTTGCTACTTCTTCAATATCCATTCCACCTTGATCACTTGAAATAAATGCAATCTTTGAACTCGCTCTATCAACTAAACATGATAAATAGAATTCTTTTTCTATATTAGAGGACTCTTCAACATATAATCGCTTAACTTCTCTTCCTTCAGGTCCAGTTTGATGAGTTACAAGTATTTTTCCAAGTAACTCTTTTGCTGAATTTTTTAATTCCTCAAGTGTATTAAGAATTTTAACTCCTCCAGCTTTACCTCTACCACCAGCATGAATTTGAGCCTTTAAAACATACTTTTCAGTTTTTAAATTTTTTGCTTTTTCAAGTAAGTCATCAACACTTGTTGAAAATACTCCTGCTGGAACTATTGCTCCATATTTCTTTAAAATTTCTTTTGCTTGGTGCTCGTGAATATTCATTATTATTTTGAAAGATCTGGATCTATTTTAGAGGCAGCTTCCCAAAGAGCTTTGACAGCATCTATAGAGTGCATAAACTCTTTATTTTCTTTTTCACCTAAATCCACTACTTCAATTTTTTCAACTCCGTCTTTACCAATTACAACTGGTACTCCTGCATAAACATTTTCTACTCCGTACTCACCATTTAACTGCACTGCACAAGGTAATAATTTTTTTTCATCTTTTAAATATGACTCAGCCATTTGAACTCCCGATGCTGCAGGTGCATAAAAAGCAGAACCTTTTTCTAAATACTTAACGATTTCTGCTCCACCGTCTCTAGTTCTTTGATTAATTTCTTCAACTCTCTCTTGAGAAATCTTTCCCTCTTTCACAAGATCTAATAAAGGTTTACCAGATATTTTTGTAAATCTTGGCATTGGAACCATAGTATCTCCATGACCACCCATAACCATTGCTTCAATCTCTCTTACAGGCACACCAAACTCTAATGATAAAAATAGTTTAAATCTTGAGCTATCTAAAATTCCTGCCATACCGACAACTTTATTTGCAGGCAAACCTGAAAACTTTTGAAACGCCATAACCATTACGTCTAAAGGGTTGGTGATACAAATTACGAAGGCGTTCGAAGCGTTTTCTTTTACTCCTTGAGCTACCTGTTTAATGATTTTTAAATTTATACCGAGAAGATCATCTCTACTCATTCCTGGCTTTCTAGGAACTCCTGCTGTAATTATGATAACATCAGAATCTTTAATATCTTTATAATCGTCTGTACCTGATAATTTTACATTAAATCCATCAACTGATGATGATTGAGCTATATCTAAAGCCTTTCCTTTAGCTATTCCACTTGCAACATCAAATAAAATAACTTCATCAACAAGCTCTTTTATTCCAATTAAATGTGCTAGCGTTCCACCTATTTGGCCTGCGCCAATTAAAGATATTTTTTTCATTTATTTCCTCTTATTTCATTGTTGGCATTACAAATTCTGCGTTTGTTCGCACACCTGAAGGCCATCGTGATGTTACAGTTTTAAGTTTAGTATAGAATTTTATTCCTTCCATGCCATGCATGCCACTATCTCCAAATAATGATCTTTTCCAACCACCAAAACTATGAAAGGCCATAGGAACTGGAATTGGAACATTGATACCAACCATTCCTACTTGAATTTTACTAGCAAATGTTCTGCCTGCATCACCATCTCTAGTATAAATACTTACTCCGTTGCCGTATTCATGATCATTAATTAGTTTTGCAGCCTCTTCAAAAGTTTTAACTCTAACTACAGATAGAACAGGGCCAAAAATTTCTTCTTTATAAATTCTCATGTCTTTATTAACGTGATCAAATAAACAACCACCTATATAAAATCCATTTTCATAACCTTGAAGCTTTAAGTTTCTTCCATCGACAACTAATTTTGCACCCTCTTTAACTCCTAAATCCACATAACTTTTTACTCTTTCTAAATGCTCTTTTGTAACCAGAGGTCCCATCTCTGAGGTTTTATCCATACCAGGTCCTACTTTTAAGGCCTCTGCTTTTTTTGAAAGTCTTGAAACTAATTCATCACCAATATCTCCAACAGCAACCGCAACAGATTGAGCCATACATCTTTCACCTGCAGATCCGTAAGCTGCACCCATCAATCCATTTACTGCACCATCCAAGTCACAATCTGGCATAACTACTAAGTGATTTTTTGCACCTCCAAGTGCTTGTACTCTTTTTTCATTTTTAGCTGAATTTTCGTAAATATATTTTGCAATTGGAGTGGATCCAACAAAGCTTACAGCTTTAATATCTTTATTTTCTAAAATTGCATCAACAGCTTCTTTATCACCATTAACTACATTAAATACGCCCTCTGGCAATCCAGCTTCACTAAGTAACTCTGCTAATCTGACTGGACATGAAGGATCTTTTTCTGAAGGTTTTAATATAAATGTATTTCCACAAGCAATTGCTATTGGAAACATCCACATTGGTACCATTGCTGGAAAATTAAATGGAGTAATTCCAGCTACTACCCCTAGAGGTTGTCGCATTGACCAACTATCAACATTTGTTCCAACGTTTTCTGAATATTCACCTTTTAACAAATGAGGAATTCCACAAGCAAACTCTACTACCTCAAGCCCTCTTGTTAAAGATCCTCTGGCATCCTCAAAAACTTTTCCGTGTTCTGATACTATTAGCTTTGTTAACTCATCAGAGTTTTTTTCAATTAATTCCTTAAATTTAAAAATAATCCTTGCTCTTTGTAAGGGAGGTTTCGCAGACCAAGTTTCAAATGCTTTTTTGGCTGCTTCTACAGCTTGATCTAAATCAGATTTACTTGCAAGTCTTACCTCAGACTCTTGTTCTCCTGTTGCAGGATTAAATACTTTTCCTTTTCTATCAGATGAACCTGGAATTATTTTTCCATTAACGAAGTGCTCTATTAATTTCATGAATACGGTCTTTTAAATCAAAAAAACTTAATAGTCTATTTAAACATTGGCCGTAGCTAACATTTTTTTAATTTCTGCAATTGCTTTTGCAGGATTTAGCCCTTTAGGACAAGCATTTGTACAATTTAAAATAGTATGACATCTGTAAAGTTTTAATTCATCAGCAACTTTTTTTAATCTTGCTTTTCTTTCTTCATCTCTACTATCAACGATCCATCTATATGCTTGTAAAAGAACTGCTGGACCTAAATATTTATCTCCATTCCACCAATAACTTGGGCAAGATGTTGAACAACATGCACACATAATACATTCATAAGCACCATCAAGTTTTGCTCTATCTTCTTGAGATTGATAAATTTCTGTTGTTTCTTTTTTTGAATTATTTTTTAGCCAAGGTTCAATAGATTCATACTGTTTATACAAACCATCTAAATCACCAATTAAATCTCTTTTAACTTTCAAGTGCGGTAGAGGATATATGTCTACATCTCCATCAATTTCCGAATGTGGAGTTGTGCACGCTAAACCATTTTTACCACCCATGTTCATAGCACAAGAACCACAAACTCCATGAGCACAAGATCTTCTGTAAGCTAATGTTGGATCAATTTCGTTTTTAATTTTATTTAAAATATCCAAGACTTTTGAAGGACAGTTATCCATATCAACTTCATAAGTATCAATTCTTGGATTTTCCTCGGTAGAGGGATCCCATCTATAAACATTTACTTTTCTAAGATTTTTAGAACCTGTTTTGTCTTTAAAATATTTACCTTTTTTGACTTCAGAATTTTTTGGTAAATTCAATTGCACCATTAGTATACCCGTTCTTGTGGTGGAAAATATTGAACATCATTGGTCAAAGTTGACTTGTGAACTGGTCTGTAGCTAATTTTTGTATTTTTTCCATCACACCAAGCAAGAGTGTGTTGCATAAATTTTTCGTCATTTCTTTTTGGATAATCATCTCTTGCATGAGCTCCTCTGCTTTCTTTTCTGTGATATGCAGATTCAACTGTTGTTACTGCCTGTCTAATTAGATTATCAAATTCTAAAGTTTCTACTAAATCAGTGTTAAAAACTAAAGATCTATCTTTGACAGAAATTGAGTCCATTCCATCATAAGCTTTTCTAATATCATCAACTCCTTCTTTTAGATTCTTTTCTGTTCTAAATACTGCACATTTAGATTGCATTGTTTTTTGCATTGAAAGTCTAAGTTCTGCAGTACTATTATTTCCATTTGCATTTCTTAACTTATCAAATCTATCTAAACATTTTTGCGTCTCAGACTCAGGCATCTCTTCATGAGGAGTTCCAGGTTTTACTAATTCTGCAGCTCTCTTTGCTGCTGCTCTTCCAAATACTACTAAATCAATTAGTGAATTAGAACCAAGTCTATTTGCGCCATGAACTGAAACGCATGCTGCTTCTCCTATAGCCATCAGACCTGGAACAGTTTTTTCTGAACCATTAACAGTTAAAACTTCTGCTTTATAATTTGTTGGAATTCCTCCCATATTATAATGAACCGTTGGTACAACGGGTATTGGCTCTTTAGTTACATCTACATTTGCAAATAATCTTGCAGCATCAGTAATTCCTGGAAGTCTACTTTCAATAATATCTTTATCTAAATGACTTAAGTTCAAATGAACATGATCTTGATCTTTACCAACACCTCTTCCTTCATTTATTTCAATAGACATTGATCTACTAACAACATCTCTTGATGCTAAATCTTTTGCATTTGGAGCATATCTTTCCATAAATCTTTCACCTTTAGAATTGGTAAGATAACCACCCTCTCCTCGGGCACCTTCTGTTATCAATGTACCATGACCGTAAATTCCTGTTGGATGAAATTGAACAAACTCCATGTCCTGAAGAGGCAATCCAGCTCTTAATACCATTGCATTTCCATCTCCAGTACAAGTGTGCGCAGATGTAGCTGAATAATAAACTTTCCCATATCCACCTGTGGCTATAATTACAGTGTGTGCTCTAAATCTATGGATTGTTCCATCATTTAAATTCCATGCAATTAAGCCTTTGCATGCTCCATCTTTCATTAAAAGATCTAGTGCAAAATATTCTATAAAAAACTCAGTGTTATGTTTTAGGGCCTGTCCATAAAGCGTATGAAGAATTGCATGACCAGTTCTATCTGCAGCAGCACACGTTCTTTGTACAATTCCATTTCCATAATTTTTTGTCATTCCTCCAAAAGGTCTTTGATAAATTTTTCCCTCTTCAGTTCTACTAAATGGAACTCCATATTTTTCTAATTCTAAAACTGCTTTTGGAGCTTCTTTACATAAATACTCAATACTGTCTTGATCTCCTAACCAGTCAGCACCTTTGACCGTATCATACATGTGCCATCTCCAGTCATCTTCTCCCATGTTACCAAGTGCAGCTGAGATACCTCCTTGTGCAGCAGATGTGTGACTTCTAGTTGGAAATACTTTTGAAATACAGGCTGTTTTCAATCCAGCTTCGCTTAATCCAACAGCAGCTCTCAAGCCAGATCCACCAGCTCCTAAGACAACTACATCATATTCATGATCTATAATATTATAAGCACTCATTATTTTAGATTAAGTAAAATTATTATTGTTAATAATGGGATTATTATAGCAGAAATATAGAGAAGTCTGTTTGCGACATATTTGGTTTTTTCATTAGAAATATAGTCCTCAAAAACCTCACTAATACTTATGGCAGAAAAAAAATAAGCAAAAATTAAAAATATACTAAATAAAAACTTATTTGTTTTGTTTAAAAAAAAACTAATTACTTCAGAATAATCTCCATCATAAACTGATATGAAATTAATTATAAACCAAAACATTAAAGGGACTAAAATTATAGATGATAATTTTAAAAACACCCATTTTTTTGTAGCTAAATTCATATTAAAAAAAGTTTTTTCCAATTAAGTAAAATAAAATAGTTAAAATTAATGAACCAAAGATCACCATCAAACCTGTTATACGAGTAGTTTTCAGTTCATAGCCATAACCCATATCCATTATTAAATGTCTGATTTCACTAAGTATTTGAAAACTAAAAGACCATGCTAACCCTATTGCAACAAATTTTCCAAGAAATGAATTAAAAAAAAAGTTTATCAAATCATATTTAGTTTCTCCTAAAATTAGCCAAGAAACCCAGACACAAACTAAAGTTATAGCTATAATATTTATAATACCTGTAATTCTATGCGATATAGAAACTAGTGAAGATATATGCCATTTATAAATATTAATATGAGGTGACAATGGTCTTTTATCTTCCATAAAATTCTTCTTTAATTAATCCTTCTGCTATTTGAATTGCATTTAGTGCAGCACCCTTTAATAAATTATCAGAAACTATCCATAAATTTATTGTATTTGGTTGAGAATCATCTAGCCTAATTCTCGATATAAATGTTTCAAACTTATCTTCAGCTTCAACAGGAGTTATGTAACCACCATCTTTATGTTCGTCAACAACCTTGCATCCTGGAGAGCTAGATAAAACAGTTCTTATTTCATCAAGATCACATTTTTTATCAAACTCAACATTTGCACTTATAGAGTGAGAAACTAAAACTGGAATTCTTACACAAGTGGAAGTTACTTTAATTTTTTTATCTAATATTTTTTTAATTTCATCAGAAGTTTTTTGCTCTTCTTTCGTATAACCACTCTCTAGAAAACTATCAATATGAGGAATTGCATTAAATGCAATTTGTTTTGTAAAAAATTTAGAGTCTAATTTTTTATTCTCAAAATACTCTTTTGTTTGAGACAAAAGCTCATCCATGGGTTCTTTGCCGGCTCCTGAAACAGATTGATAAGTCGAGGCAACTATCCTCTTTACATTATACAAATCATGAAGGGGTTTTAAAGCTACTACAACTGGAATTACTGAACAATTTCCATTTGCAATAATATTTTTATTTTTAACATCAGATAATTTTTTAGAATTCACTTCTGGTACTATTAATGGAACATCAGGGTCTTTTCTGAAATATTTAGAGTTATCAATTACTATAGTTTTTTCTGCAGCAATATGAGCCCATTTTTCTGCAATTGAACTTCCAGCTGCAAAAAAAGCAATTTTTACTTTCGAAAAATCAAATTTCTCTAAAGCTATTACTGTGTGTTCTTTTTCAAGAAATTTAATTTTTTTTCCTTCACTTCTAGACGAAGCAACTAAATATAATTCAGAGATTTCAAAATTTCTTGTTTCTAAAATCTCTATTAGTTTTCTACCAACGTTACCAGTAGCACCTACTATAGCTATATTCATGATGAGGTTGTTATACTAAATGAATGGTAAATCGCAAACTTTTCCAGCGCAATTATATCCATTTATAATAACTTTTACATTTTGATCAGGATTCCAGTGTCCTTTTTGCATCATGGCTATACCAATTACTTTTCTGAAGTGAGGTGAATAACAAGCAGATCTTAATTCTCCAATTAAGTTGTTGTTTTCATCTGTCAAATCTAGAGAACCTGTCACACTAATTTCGTTAATATCAATTTTGATACCCATTAACTTTTTGTTAATTCCGTCTTCTTTTATTTTTATTAATTTTTCTTTACCTAAAAATTTTACATCACTATCTAAATTAACATACTTATCGAAACCACACTCAAACGGGTTGTCATTGTTATCCATATCGTTTCCAAATGATAAAAGAGCACTTTCAATTCTCTCTATCAAATTAGGGCATCCAGGTTTAATGTTAAATTCTTTACCAACTTCAAATAGATGATCATATAACTTTTGGCCAGACTCTGTATTTTGAACATAAATTTCATAACCACCTTGCTTAGACCAACCTGATTGTGCAATTAAATGATCAACTCCTTCAAAATTAAAATAATCAAATCCAAAAAATTTTAATTTAGTAATTTTTTCACCAAATACTTTTTCCATTAATTTAAATGACTTTGGTCCTTGGACAGCCATTATATCTACATTTGGTTCTATAATTTTTACATCAAATTTATTTCCAATTGCTAATCCTTTTGCAAATAAAATTACATCAGAGTCTGCAATAGATATCCACCATTTCTCTTGATTTAGTCTCAACACTACAGGGTCATTAATTATTCCACCCTGGTCATCTATAATAGGACAATAATAACATCTACCATCTTTAGATTTAGATAAATCTCTACAAGTCATTAATTGAACTAATTTAGCTGAATCCTTTCCTGAAATTTCAACTTGCCTTTCTGCTGCAACATCCCAAATCTGAACGTGTTCTTTTAAGTGATGATAAGAATCTTCTACAGATCCAAATGCTGCAGGAAGTAACATATGGTTATATATTGTATAAGCTGTTACACCTTGTTTTTCTATTCTTGAAGTATATGGTGTACTTCTAAGTCTTCTAGATTTTGCTATCGAATAACTTTTCATTTATTTAAAAATTCTAAAACCTTGTCCCGCATTTCAAATGCTTTTTCAATCATAATCATATGTCCACATCCTTCAATTACATGAATAGTTGAATTTTTGATTAATTGAGAGAATTTTTTTCCAGATTCTAAATTAACCATTTTGTCTAGAGAACCAAAAACAAACATTGATGGAACCTCGATAGACCCAGCTGCGGTTGAACCATTTTTGTAGTTATTACAAGCTATAAGATCTACAGCAAGTATTTCACTAATATCTTTTGGAGATTGAATAATTCTTTCAACTGGATTTCCACCTATAAATTTTTTTGAACCCTCGTATCCCCACTTCATCATTAACTTTACTGCACCAGAATCTCCATTTTCTGCAAGCTCAATCAAATCAGGATGAACAGGCATTTTATTAGATCCACCTACAAAGACTATTTTTTTAAGTCTATCTTTGTATCTATGGGAATACTCAAGTATTTCTAAACATCCTTGTGAATGACCAACTAAAATTAAATTTTGAAGATCTAAGGCATCAAATACAAGTTCCAACCATTCTGCAATTTCCTCAATAGTTTTTAAACATGGCCCCTTAGAATTTCCATGTCCTGGTAGATCAATAGATAATACATTGAAATTATTATTTGAAAAAAATTGCTCACTTAATGACCAAACAATATGGGATAAGCCACTTCCATGAAGAAAAACAATGGTATCTTTGTTTTTATCTATACCTTTGCCATTGTCTGAAGCAAAAATACTTTTATTTTCGATTTCAAAATTCAATTAGATTCCTAAACTTTTTTTCTCAGTTCAAACTTCTGTATTTTTCCAGTTGATGTCTTAGGTAGTTCGCAAAAAACAACCTTTTTGGGAACTTTAAATCCAGCCAAAGTTTCTTTACAAAAATCAGTTAATTCTTTTTCAGTAACAGGCTTATCTTGAACCATCTCTATGAAAGCACAAGGTACTTCTCCCCATTTTTCATCTGGTTTAGCAACTACAGCCGCTATTGAAACAGAAGGATGTTTAGACAATGTATTTTCAATTTCTATTGATGAAATATTTTCTCCCCCTGAAATAATAATATCCTTCGATCTATCTTGGATTTTTACATATCCATCAGGAAACATAACTGCCAAGTCACCACTATGAAACCATCCATCTTTCATTGCTTTGTCAGTAGCTTCTTTATCTTTAAAGTAACCTTTCATTACTACATTTCCTCTAATCATGATCTCTCCGATGGTTTTTCCATCTTTAGGAACTTCTTTCATTGTCTCTGGATTTAAAACTGTTACTCCTTCTGTGTTAGGATATCTTACTCCTTGTCTTGCTTTAATCTCATTTTGTTTATCTTCATCTAAATCATTCCATCCATCATTCCACGCACATTGTGTAACATGACCATATGTTTCTGTAAGACCATAAACATGCATAACTTCAAATCCAAGGGATTTCATTTTTTTAAAAATAATACTTGGGGGAGGTGCTCCAGCAGTTAAGACATAAACCTTATGCTTTAATTTTTTTCTATCACTTTCAGGAGCACCCGTTATCATATTTAAAACTATTGGTGCTCCTCCAAAATGAGTAATGTCATATTTATCAATAAGCTCAAAAATTTTCTTAACATCAATATTTCTCAAGCAAATTGTTTTTCCATTTAACATTGGAACTGTCCATGGATAGCACCAACCATTACAATGAAACATAGGCACAACCGTTAAAAAGTTTAAACGATTAGGCATGTTCCAGGCAACAGTGCTTCCTGTGGACATTAAGTACGCACCTCTATGATGGTAAACAACACCTTTAGGATTGCCAGTTGTACCTGAAGTATAACTTAAAGATATTGCCTGCCATTCATCATCAGGCATTTTCCAATTAAAATTCTCATCTCCAGTATTTAAAAAACTTTCGTATTCTAAATCTCCAATTTTTTCCAATTTCGATTGATCAGCATTTTTGTCGTTAATATCTATAACAGTGATTTTTTTATTTAAATTTTTTAAAGCTTTTTTTACTTCTACATGTAATTGTCTATCTACAACTAATACCTTCGCATCACTGTGATTTAAAATATAATTAATTGTATTAGCATCTAATCTTATATTTATTGTATTTAAAACAGCTCCTGTCATTGGAACTGAGTAGTGTGCCTCAAAAATTTCAGGAGTATTAAAAGCTAAAAAAGATACTGTATCTCCTTTTTGAATACCAATTTTAGAAAGTGCACTGGAAAATTTTACTGCTCTTTTATAAACTTCATTCCAAGTATAGCTTCTATCCTCATAAACTATAGCCTCATAATCAGGATAAATATCTTTAGCTCTTTGTAAAAATGTTAGTGGTGTTAATGGAACATAATTTGCATTATTTCTATCCAGATTAATATCGTAATGATTCATTATTAATTAAATTTAAATTTCATTATATTTGAGCTGCCTGAAACTGCAGATTTATAGTGATATTCTGCTCTTGGTAACACTTTTTCAAAGTAGAATTTAGCTGTATTAATTTTATCTGAATAAAACTCTTTATTTTCTTCATAATCTTTAAAACTAATTTCTAAAATTTTTATCCATGAAAAAGCAATTGAAATATAACCAAGTGTTTTTAAATAATCATTCGCAGCTGCAGAAACATCATCTTTTTCGATTTTATTTTTATCTACAATCCAACCAGTGAACTTTGATAAAATATCAAGATAATATGTAAGATCTTTTGTAAAAGATTTTACCTTTTCATGTTTGTTTTCACATTCAGATTTTATCATTTCTAAAAATTTAGAAATTACATCACCATTTCTATTTATTAACTTTCTAAATACTAAATCAGCAGCTTGAACTGAATTGGTTCCTTCATATATCGGTGTGATCCTATTATCTCTATATAATTGTTCAATACCTTGGTCTTTAGTATAACCGTACCCTCCATGAATCTGCATAGCATCACTCGTAATCTCCATGGCTAAATCAGTAAATAAAGATTTAACTACAGGTGTCATCAAAGAAACATAATCAGAAGCTTCCTGTTTAATTTTTTCATCTGGATGATGAAGACTAACTTCGGTTTGTTGAGACAGCCAAAAGCATAAAGCTCTTTCTCCCTCAATTATTGATTTCATGTTTAATAAAGTTCTTCTTATGTCTGCATGGTCAATAATAAAATCTGCACCATTTGTAGATTTAGAATTATTAGTTTTTCCTTGTTTTCTCTCTTTTGCATAAGCAAGTGAATTTTGGTAAGCAATTTCTGAAATACCCAATCCCTGAATGCCGACTACAATTCTCTCAAGATTCATCATAGTGAACATTGCATTTAAACCTTTGTCCTTAGGACCAATCATATATCCTGTTGCATCATCAAAGTTTAAGACACAAGTTGCCGAACCTTTAATTCCCATTTTTGTTTCAATAGATCCCGTTGAAATACCATTTCTTTGTCCAACTGATCCATCTTGATTTACTAAAAACTTGGGTACTAAAAATAAACTTATTCCTTTTGTTCCTGGAGGAGAGTCGGTAGATCTTGCTAAGACTAAATGAACAATATTTTCTGTTAAGTCATGATCGCCTGATGTGATGAAAATTTTTTGGCCAGTTATTTTATAAGTTCCATCAGATTGACTAACTGCTTTTGTTTTAAGTAAACCTAAATCAGTACCACAAACAGGTTCAGTTAAACACATCGTGCCACTCCATTTACCTTCTACAATTTTAGGTAAATATTTATCTTTTATTTCATCAGTAGCATGATGATTAATACAATTGTATGCTCCAATACTTAATTCACTATAAAGTTTAAAAGATAAACTCGCAGAGGACAGCATTTCGTCAAAAAAAGCACTTACTGTTTTTGGCATTCCTTGACCACCATATTTTGGATCACATGACAATGAAGTCCATCCATCCTCAATATATTTCTGATAAGCTTCTTTATATCCTGGTGGTGTTCTAACTACACCATTTTCTAAAACTGCCGGATTTTCATCACCAGCTTTAGCAAGTGGTAAAATTAAATTTTGATTGATTTTAGCTGCTTCTTCTAAAATATCTTTAACCAAATCTGAGCTAACTTCATTATATCTTTCAAGATCATTATAATTTTTGTTATCTCTTAATTTTTCATAGAGAAACATCATATCTTTGACAGGTGCAGAATAACTTGGCATTTGAAAAGCTTAGAATACTTAGAGGTTTATTGCAATTTTGAAATTATCGCATCGCCCATTTGCGAAGTAGATACTTCTTTCATACCCTCAGAAAGGATATCTTTCGTTCTTAGACCATCATTTAACACAGCTTGTACTGCATTCTCTAAAGCATCAGCTTCACTATCAAGATTTAAAGAATATCTTAAAGCCATTGCAAAACTAAGTACTGTTGCGATTGGATTTGCTAGTCCTTTTCCTTCAATATCAGGAGCTGAACCATGTATGGGTTCATACATTGCTCTCATTTCACCATCTTTATTTTTTGCACCTAAAGATGCAGAAGGTAATAAACCTAAAGATCCTGTTAACATTGAAGCTTGATCTGAAAGCATGTCACCAAATAAATTATCAGTAACAATTACATCAAATTGTTTTGGATTTCTAAGTAATTGCATTGAACAGTTATCTGCAAGCATATGACTTAGCTCGACATCTTTGTATTCTTTTTCATGAAGTTCCTGAACTTCTTCTTTCCATAGTTGTCCGGCTTCCATTACATTAGATTTCTCACAAGAGGTAACTTTATTTGATCTTTTTCTAGCAAGATCAAAAGCAACTCTTGCAACTCTAGTAATTTCACTAGTAGTATAAGTATGAGTGTTTATTCCTTTTCTTTCACCATTTTCTATTGGTTTAATACCTCTCGGTTCACCAAAATAAATTCCACCTGTTAATTCTCTTACAATCATTATATCTAAACCAGAAACCACTTCTGGTTTAAGTGTTGATGCGCCAACTAATTGTTCAAAACATATTGCAGGTCTCAAATTTGCAAATAATTTTAATTCTTTTCTTAATTTTAATAAAGCTCTCTCAGGTTTTTTTGAAAACTCAATATTATCCCACTTAGGTCCTCCTACTGCACCAAGCATAACAACTTCACTCTCTAAAGCTTTATAAAAAACTTCATCTGTTATAGGTGTACCGTGTTTATCGTAAGAACATCCACCAGCAAGATCTTCATCTATTTCAAAGTCTAAAGATTTTTTATCATTGAACCAGTTAATTATTTTTTTAACTTCGCCAATTACTTCAGGCCCAATACCATCTCCTGGTAATAATAGAATTTTTCTTTTTTTTACTTTAATCATTAAAAACCCAAGGTTTTTTATCTTTTAATTTATTTTCAAAATTTTCGATTTTGTCAGATTTTTTTAAAGAGAGAGCAATATCATCTAGTCCTTCTAGCAAACATTTTTTCTTAAATGGATCTATTTCAAATTTAATTTCATTGTTTCCATAAATAATTTTTTGATCATTTAAGTCTACAGAAATTTCCTCTTTTCTATTTGCGTATTCAGAAAGTTCTTTTATTTTTTCTTCTTCGAGAATTATTGGTAAAATTCCATTTTTAAAACAATTACTATAAAAAATATCAGCATAACTTGAACTAATCACGCAAGTAATTCCAAAATCTAACAATGCCCATGGAGCATGCTCTCTTGATGAACCACATCCAAAATTGTTTCCTGCAATTAAAATTTTTGAGTTATTAAATGGTTCCTGATTTAATACAAAATCATTAATTTCTTTTCCATTATCGTCATATCTCATTTCAAAAAACAAATTTTTTCCAAGTCCAGTTCTTTTTATCGTTTTTAAAAATTGCTTAGGAATAATCATATCTGTATCGATATTTACGATTGGTAAATAAGCTGGAATGCTTTTTAATGTATTAAATTTTTGCATTTAATTTTGATACTTTCTTACATCATCTAAATTGCCAGAGATTGCAGCTGCAGCTGCCATCCCAGGGCTTACTAAATGCGTTCTGCCACCTCTTCCCTGTCTTCCTTCAAAGTTTCTGTTTGAGGTAGACGCACATCTTTCCTCTGGTTTTAATTTATCTGCATTCATTGCTAAACACATAGAACAACCTGGCTCTCTCCATTCAAATCCTGAATTTACAAATATTTTATCTAAACCTTCTTGCTCAGCTTGTTCTTTAACTAATCCTGACCCGGGAACTACAATAGCATTTACATGAGATGATATTTTTTTATCCTTTAAGATTTTAGCAGCTTCCCTCAAATCTTCAATTCTTCCATTTGTACAGCTTCCAATAAATACTTTATCTATTTTAATATCAGTTGCTGCCATATCAGGTGTTAATCCCATATATTTTAGCGCTCTTTCAATTGAGTTCTTTTTATCCTCATCTTTTTCATTTTGAGGATTAGGTACTTTTCCATCAATTGTAATTACGTCTTGAGGTGATGTCCCCCAAGTAATCATAGGTAAAATCTCATTTGCATTAAGATTTATTTCTTTATCAAAACTTGCATCAGCATCTGTTTTTAAATTGTTCCAGTACTCAAGTGCTTTTTCCCAATTTTGTCCTTTAGGAGACATGGGTTTACCTTTTAAATATTCAAATATTTTTTCATCTGGAGCAATTAATCCAGCTCTTGCACCACCCTCAATGGTCATATTGCAAATAGTCATTCTTTGTTCAACACTTAACGATCTTATTAAATCTCCAGCATATTCAACTACACACCCTGTTCCGCCTGCAGTACCAATATTGCCAATGATTTGAAGAATTACATCTTTAGATGTTACTCCTAATGGAAGTGTTCCATTAACATTAATTCTAAAATTTTTTGCTTTTTTTTGAACGAGTGTTTGCGTTGCTAAAACATGTTCAACTTCAGATGTTCCAATACCGAAAGCTAGCGAACCAAAAGCTCCATGTGTTGCCGTATGACTATCTCCACATACAATAACTGTTCCTGGTTGAGTAAATCCTTGTTCTGGTCCAATAATATGAACAATTCCTTGTCGTTTATCATCCATACCAAAAAGCTGCACACCAAATTCCTTACAATTTGATTCTAATGTATCAACTTGTATTTTCGACTCCTGATCTGATATCCCTTTAGTTCTATCCGTCGTTGGAACATTATGATCAGCAACAGCTAAAGTTAAATTAGGATGACGAACTTTTCTATTTGAATTTCTTAAACCTTCAAACGCTTGTGGACTAGTAACTTCATGAATTAAGTGTCTATCGACAAACAATAAAGCTGTTCCATCTTCTTGCTGATCTACCAGATGATCATTCCAAATTTTATCGTAAAGAGTAGTGGACATTGAAAAAAAAATTATTTTTTTTCTGAAGTACTTTCTGTTGATTGTTCGGCAGTAGCTTCTTCTGTCTTAGGGGCTTCTTCTTTTGAAGCTTCTTCTGCTGGAGCTGCTTCTACTTTAGGAGCCTCTTCTTTTGGAGCTTCTGTCGGTGATGCTACATTTTCTTCAGTAACTGTTTCGGGTTTTACATCTACATCTATACCAATTTTTTTTCTAATTTTTTCTGCAATCCTTGCTGACTTTCCTGTTCTATCTCTTAGATAATATAATTTTGCTCTTCTTACTTTCCCTGATCTAATAACTTTAATTGAGTCAATCAGAGTTCCATAAAGTGGAAATGTTCTTTCAACACCTTCACCAAAAGAAATTTTTCTAACTGTGAAAGACGAGTTTAAATCTCTGTTTTTTTTTGCAATGCAAACCCCTTCAAAATATTGAATTCTCTCTTTTTTTCCCTCTGTAATTCTGACACCTACTTTAACTACATCTCCAGGGTAGAATTCAGGTATCTTTTTTTCTGAAAGTATTTTTTTAACGTTATGTTGATTTATCTCTTCAATTGTTTTCATAGTAATATTTATCAAATTAATTCTTCTTATATTTTTCCCATAAATCTGGTCTTCGGACGCGTGTTATAGCCTCAGATTGAGATAAACGCCAGTGTTTAATTTTGTTGTGATCTCCTGACAAAAGTACTTCTGGAACAGCTTTTTCCTCCCATATTTGAGGTTTTGTGAACTGAGGATACTCTAATAATCCATTTTCAAAACTTTCGTTTACCGTAGAATTTTCATTTCCCAGAACACCAGGTAAAAGTCTCAAAATACTATCAATCACCACAAATGCTGCTGACTCTCCTCCTGATAAAATAAAGTCTCCAATGCTGACTTCTTCTATATTTCTTGTGCTTAACACTCTTTCATCAACTCCTTCGAAGTGTCCACAAATTATCGAAACCGATTTTTCCTTTGATAATTCTTTGGCATAATTTTGATCAAATTTTTTTCCTCTTGGAGATAAATATAATATCTTTTCTCCCTCATTTTTATTTTGATCTAATGATTTTGCTAATACATCAGCTTTCATCAACATACCAGAACCACCTCCATAAGGAGTATCATCTACAGTTTTATGTTTATCCTCAGCAGCATCTCTAATGTTTACTACTTTTAAATTCCAAATATTTTTAGACATTGCTTTTCCATATAGACCTTTAGACAAAGGACCAGGAAAAATATCTGGATAAAGTGTAAACACTTGAGCTTGCCACATATACTGTCCTTAGTTTATTTTTTTTCCTCAGCTGGAGCCTCTGCTTTAGGAGCTTCTTCTTTAGGAGCTTCTGCTGCTGGTGCTTCTTCTGTTGCTGGAGCTTTAGGAGCTTCTGCACCATCTTCCTCTTTTTTATTTCTTTCTTTTTTAGGAATAGCTTTATTTGGATTATTTCCAGCTGCTGGCATAGGGATTAAGTCATTTTCACCTAAAATTCTTGCAACTCTTGTTGTTGGTTTGGCGCCTTGACCTAGCCAATATTTAATTCTTTCAGCTTCAAGACCTACTCTTTTTTTTTTATCTTTAGGAAGTAGTGGGTTAAAAAAACCAACTTTTTCTATAAATCTTCCATCTCTTGGGAAACGACTGTCAGCTACAACAACTTTGTAAACTGGTCTCTTTTTAGTGCCTCCCCTTGATAATCTTAGTTTTAACATTTGTTCTCCTTATTTTATTATTTTAGTTTATTAAATAGCTCTGGTGGTATCCCTTGATCAGATATACCTTTCAGATTTCCTTTTGACATCTTTTTCATCATTTCAGACATCATTTTAAATTGCTTAAGCAATTTATTGATAGTGGCTGGATCTGTACCAGAGCCATTAGCAATTCTTTTTTTTCTTGAACCATCAATTATTTTTGGATTCTGTCTCTCTTTTTTTGTCATTGATAAAATGATAGATTCGTTTTTTGTGATAATACTTTCGTCAATCCCTGCTGAATCCATTTGAGATTTAATTTTAGATACTCCTGGCATAAAAGACATGATCCCTTCAATGCCTCCCATTTTTTTCATCTGTCTTAATTGTGAAAGGTAATCCTCCATAGAAAATTGACCTTTTTTTAAATTCTCTTCTGCTTTTTTAATATTCTCTTCACCTAAATCTTGAGCCGCTTTTTCTACAAGGGAAACAATATCTCCCATTCCTAAAATTCTATTTGCTATTCTATCTGGATGAAATACCTCAAAATTTTCAATTTTTTCACCTATACCCAAAAATTTTATAGGAACATTTGATACATATTTCATACTTACAGCAGCTCCGCCTCTAGCATCACCATCAGCTCTAGTTAAAATTATTCCAGACAAGTTAACTGTATTTTTAAACTCTTTTGCAACCGAAGCAGCAACTTGACCTGTAAGAGAGTCCGCTACTAGAAAAGTTTCTGCTGGATTAATCATGCTCTCAATTTGTTTAATTTCGCTCATCATTTGTAAATCAATTTGAGTTCTTCCGGCTGTGTCAAATAAAATTATATCTGCTCCATTTAAATTTGCTGCACTCATTGCTCTTTGGCAAATATCAGTTGGTTGTTGACCTTCAATAATAGGAAGTGTCAAAATATTATTCTGTTCACCTAAAGATCTAAGCTGTTCTTGTGCTGCTGGCCTATAAATGTCCAAACTGACCATCATCACTTTTTTCTTTTTGTTATCTTCTAAATATTTAGCTAATTTTGCAGTCGAAGTTGTTTTACCTGAACCCTGTAAACCAACCATCATCATAGGAACTGGCGGTACAACGTTTAAATTTATGTCTACATTGCTAGAACCTAGTAAGTTTACTAGTTCATCGTAAACTATTTTTACAACCATATCTCCAGGAGAAGTTGATCTTATGATTTCTTGTCCTAAAGCTTTAGGTTTCACTTTTTCAATAAATTCTTTTGCAACATCTAAAGAAACATCCGCCTCAAGCAATGCTTGTCTAATGCTTCTCAAGCCCTCATCTACCTGAGCTTCGTTCAGAGAGGGTGCTTTTTTTAAAGAAGAAAAAATTTCTTCGAATTTATTAGTTAAATTTTCAAACATATATTTTTTTGTTACGCATAGCAGTAATGCACTAGTGGGCGAACTCTCGCTGACTAGTGTCGATCTCTTTGTTTCCAAAGACACCGCAAAGTTAATGTTTTTGCGGAAACGGCAACAACCTATAATAGAGGTTCAAAAAGTCAATAAATAAGTTAAATATCTAATTATGAATATTAAAGCATTTAAAATGGACGGTTTAGGCAATGATTTTGTAATTATTGATAATAGAGAAAAAGTTACAAATCTTACCAAAGACCAAATAATTAAAATTTGTAACAGAAACTTTATAGGATGTGATCAACTTATATTAATTAATAAAGACCAAAATTACGATGCTTCAATAGAATTTTTTAACTCTGATGGTGGGGTTTCTGGTGCTTGTGGAAATGGCACAAGGTGTGTGGCTGAGCTATTAGGAAAAGAAAAAAATAAAGACACAATTACGTTAACGACTTTGTCTGGCCATTTAAAATCTCATATTTTAGGAGAAAAATTAGTATCTACTGAAATTGGTTTGGGCAGAACTAAATGGAATGAAATTCCATTATCTGAAGAATTAGAAACTAAAAACTTAAATATTAAAATTGTTGATTCAAATAATAATGAATTTTTTGGAGGAGCCGCTGTTAATGTGGGAAATCCTCATATAATTTTTTTTGTAGAAGACAACGAACAATTCAAAATAGAAAAAATTGGACCAGAAATAGAAAACCACAGACTGTTTCCTGAAAAATGTAATGTCACAATAGCTACGATAATAAATAAAGAGTTAATAAAAGTAAAAGTTTGGGAAAGAGGAGCTGGTTTAACAAAAGCATGCGGAACTGCAGCTTGTGCTACTGCCTATGCTGCTAAGCAAGCGGGACTTGCTAGCGATAAAGTTAACATCGAATTTTCTACTGGAAGATTGACAATATCTATAGATGAAAACAATAGTATACACATGAAAGGTCCTGTTTCTGATATAAAAGAAATTGATATAGAAATTTAATGGGAATTTTCGAAAAATTTAAATCAGGATTTAAAAAAAGTGCTTCAGCTTTTACATCAGGCTTAAGAGATATAGTTGTCAAAAAAGAAATTGATGACAAAACTTTAGACAGAATCGAAGATTATTTAATTCAATCAGACGTTGGAGTGGCTTCTGCCTCAGAAATTAGAGAAATAATCGCAAAAACAAAGATAGATCCAAACAAAGATTTAACTGCTGAGATAAATAATATTCTTAAAGACTACATTATCTCAGTTATGAAACCTTTAGAAAATAATCAATTTTTTAAAAATAAAGTAAAACTTAATGCCATTTTAGTATCTGGAGTTAACGGTGTTGGTAAAACAACAACTATTGGGAAAATTAGTAAAATATTAAAAGAAAATGGAAATAAAGTTATGTTGGCAGCGTCAGATACATTTAGAGCTGCTGCTATAGAGCAATTAGAAAATTGGGCAAAAAAAATTGATGTTGAAATTACAAAATCTTCACAAGGTTCTGATCCTGCGTCTGTAGCCTATAAGGCAATAGAAACTTCTATATCAAACAATTTTAATCAAGTTTTAATAGATACAGCTGGAAGATTACAAAATAAAAAAAACCTAATGGAAGAATACAAAAAAATTGCAAACGTAACAAAAAAAATAGATGAAAGCGCTCCTCATGATGTGATTTTAGTTTTAGACGCAACTTCAGGTCAAAACGTTTTAAATCAAGTCGAAGAATTTAATAAAATTATTCCAATTACAGGCTTAGTGATGACAAAATTAGATGGAACAGCTAAGGGAGGAATACTTCTGGCTGTAGCCAAAAAGTATAAAATACCAATTATTGCACTTGGTTTAGGGGAAAAAGAAGATGATTTGCAAGTTTTTGAAGCTGAAAAATTTGCTGATGCATTTACACAAATTACTTAATTAAAGCACTTGATATTAAAGGTTTATAGAAACTACATTCATAATTATCCTTGAATTTATAGTGACCACAATCCTTTGCAATAGATGAAATAATAAAATCAAACTTTCCATTAGTTGGATATAAATCTAATTTTTTTTCAACAATATCGTATTTGAAATTTACTTTTAAACTTTTTACAGCACTAATCATGACCAATGTTTTGTTATCCTTTAATAGATAGTAAGCAAAATCATCTGGGAAAACTGGAAAATTATATTCCTTCAAAAAATTTTTTGCTTTTCTTGGAAACCATTCATAAGAAATCAATGGCGATGAAACTTCTGTTTTATAATCATATATATAAAGATCTTTAGGGAAATCATTAATGTAATTACTTACTTCCCCTTTTGCTAAAATAGCCTTTTCTCTTGGTTTAAAATACAAAGCAAAATTTTCATCATGCGAGTTCATTTGATCAATAAAAAATAAATTTTCAATTGAATATAAATTTTCTTTGGAAAAGGAAGTTCCTGAAATAAGAAATGTCAAAAAAATATAAGTGAATAATTTCTTCATAACTAGAATTTAATTCTAATTTTTGGAATAAAAATGTTTTGATTGTGGCTTAATTTAAACTTTTTATAAATGAACCTAGTTGAAAAACCATATTATTATCAAATTCCATCATATGATCGTCATGTTTGGTAAAATAAGAGGACTTTGGATCATTTGCTAAATCAAACATCTTTTTTCCCATTGAAAAAGGAACAATTTGATCTTTTTCGCCATGCATTACTAAAACTGGAATATTGATATTTTTTATTTTCTCATGATTTTTATATTTGTCTTTCAATATTAGAGAAACAGGAATGTATGGATAAAAAATCTTAGCTGCTGCAACCATTGAAGTGAAAGGTGTTTCTAAAATTAAGCCAGCATATTTTTTATTTTGAGATACCTCAGTTGCAATTCCTGTGCCAAGTGACTCTCCATAAATAATTAAATCACTGTCACTCAAACCTTTATTTTTAAGCCAGCTAATTGCGCTTTTTCCATCCTCATATAAAGCATTTTCAGATGGTTTTCCTAAATTTCCACTAAATCCACGCCAAGCGATAATTAGAAAATTTACATCCATATTTTTAAAATGATTTAATTTATGAACTCTGTTTTCTAAGCTCCCTGCATTTCCATGAAAAAAAACAATTGTCTTAAATTTTTTCAAATCTTTTTTATGAAACCATCCAAGAAGACTAATATTATCTGTTGTTTGAATTTGAACTTTTTCTATTTTTACTTCTATTTTATCTCCTGAATAATTATTTTCCTTAGGATGATACATTAGATTTCTTTGAAATATAAAAAGATAAGCTAATAAAATAAAATATATAACTAAAATCCAAAATAAAATTTGCAAAATTAATTTCCTAGGTTTTGGTATCATAATTTTTCTTTGCCAAGTAAACTCCAACAAAAACAAGTGCAGTACCAATATAATGAAATGTTTCTAAATTTTCATCAAACAATATAAATCCATAAATTGCTGCATAGATAGTAAATACATACAAGGTAAAGCCAGTAAGTGAAGCTCCTAAACTTTCTTGAGCTTTAGTATACAAAGTAAATGCTATAATTCCTGGAGAAACCGCCGCAAATAAAGTCCACAATAAAAAATCAGAATTAAATATAGTTTTTTCAAAATAAATTTCTTCTGCTAGATAGAATGGAAATAAACTTACCGCTCCAAAAAAAGATATCATAGAAAACCTATCAAAAATCGATAATTGAGATTTCCAATAAAATAAATAAATAGAATATAGTGCCCAGCCAATTGCTGCTGCCAACATCCATAAATCTCCAATGGTAAATGTTAAATTCAAAAGTAAATTTAAATCACCTTTAATAATAATTGCTAAAACTCCAACCAAACATGAAATCAAACCAACAATTTTTAAAAAATTAATTTTCTCTTTAAAAAATATTGCTGAAATCATAATGATAAAAATAGGAGATGAAGTATAAATAATTCCCATATTTGTAACGGTAGTCGTTTTACCTGCTAAAAAAGGAAAAGCCCCACAAACTCCACATCCCATTGCTCCTAGAAAAAATAATTTTGTGTACTCATCTTTAATAACTGTGTAATTTTTTTTTAAGGATGAATACGTGAAAGGTAAAAGAAGAAAAAATACAAATGTCCATCTCCAAAAAGCTAATGAAATTGGAGGTACAAATTCAACACCACCTCTAGCAACAATTAAATTCGATGCCATAAATATTGGTTGAATAAATAAAAGAGATAAAGCTAATAAATTTTTATTTTGGCTAGACAATTATAAAATTAGAAAATTATTTTTTATCGAAAAATGCTTCGTAAAGCATCATAGAAATAGCTAGTATCATTAATATATAAACAGGTAAAACATCAAAAAATCCAATTAACATTGATCTTGTAAGGGTTGTAGCAAGGCCAACTAAGAAAAATATCGCAAATGAAAGGCCGATAATTGTTGTAATCTTATTCATTAAATTTTTTACTTTCTTTTTCTATCCAACTAGCAACACCTAAAAAACGATTATCATCGTATTTTTCTCCAACTAACTGTATGCCTAAAGGTAAATTATTTTCTCCCTGAAGTAAAGGTAGAGAAATACAAGGAGTTCCTAGGTAAGACCATACTTTATTAAACTCAGCCGTTCCTGTGCTTTTTAAACCTTTTGGCGCGACACCAGGACTAGAAGGTGTCAAAATACCATGATAATCCTCAAATACTTCCTTATAGGATTCATAGCTCCTTTTCATAAAATCAATTGCTTCTGCATACTCTTTTCCAGAATATTTATTTCCATTTTTAATTGCAGATTGCATATATTTAGAGAGTTTATTTTTTGATTTTTTATAATAATCACTAAAATTATTAGCTAAATCAGTTTCGTGAATTATTTGATGATACTTATGTATGTCCTTAAAATATGAAGGAGTGTCAAAAATTTCAATATTTTTTTTGAAAGATTTAATAAAATACTCAAAAGCCTCTTTCGATTTTTTATCAATCATCTTCCAAAAATCTGTTTTATAAAAAATAAATTTTGGCTCATATAATGGTCCCTCTTTTACAGAACTGATCATGTTATCAGCAGAAAAATAAATAGTAGCTGGATCAAATGAGTCTTTTTTAATTAAAATTTTTGCAAGTCGAGCAACGTCTTCTACTGATTTTCCAAATACACCTATCTGGTCAAGTTTTTCAGAAGTTTTTAAAACTCCATTTCTAGAAATGAGACCATATGACGGTTTATAGCCCACCACGCCGCAAAAGGATGCTGGTCTAATAACTGAACCACCAGTTTGTGACCCAATAGCCAATGGAGCCATAAATGATGCCACAGCTGCAGCCGAGCCACTAGATGAACCTCCAGGTGTTCTAGAATTATCATGTGGGTTTGTTGTTTTTGGTGGACCAAGATAAGCAAGTTCTGAAGTTGCAGTTTTACCCATTACAATAGCACCTGAAGAGTGAAGTAAATCAATTATTTCAGCATTTTGAGAATATGATTTACCTTTTCTTATAGGGGTTCCACATTCAGTTGGCATTTCTATAGTACCAACAATGTCTTTTACGGCAACTGGTATACCATGCAAGGGACCCGTAGGCTTACCTGAATTTTTATAATCATCCGCTTCTTTTGCTTTCTCTAATAATAATTTTTTATCAAAGAATGCCCAGGCTTTTACTTCTTTTTCAAACTTATTAATTCTTTCAATATAAGCATTACAAATTTCAACAGAAGTAATTTTAGAAAGAGAAATTTTCTTAACCAACTCCTCTACAGAATCATTTAAGATTTCACTCATTATTTAATTTGCAAATAATTTTTCTGGCAGCCACAAAGCTATTCCTGGAAATAAATACATTAAAACCATACCAAAAATAACTATAGCTAAAAATGGCATAATTCCTTTAAATATTTCTAATAGTTCTACATTTTTAGATTGCACACCTTTTAAATAATAAGCGGACATCGCCATGGGGGGAGTCAAAAATGAAGTCTGTAAGTTTAAGGCTATAAGCATTGCAAAAAAGTAAGGATTTACTCCAAAAAATTCTACAAGCGGTAAAAAAATTGGAACAAAGATAATTAAAATTTCTGTCCATTCTAAAGGCCAGCCTAACAAGAAAATAATTATTTGTGTTATTACTAAGAATTGCCATGGCTTGATATCCATAGATTTAAAAAATTGCTCAAATACTTCATGACCTCCAAGATATGAGAATACTGAAGCAAATGTCCATGAACCAATAAACAGCCACATGATCATTGCTGTTGTTTTAGCTGTAAGAAAAACTGATTCTTTAAAGTTTTTCCATTTTAAAGATTTATAAAAAAAAGATAAAACTAAAGCTCCAAAAGCACCCACTCCAGCTGCTTCAGCTGGTGTAGCTAAACCCGCAAGGATACTTCCTAAAACCAAAATTATTAGAGAAAACAAAGGTAAAAAAGAAACTAAAACCTCTTTCATAATTATTGATCTTGGAGGTATTTCTTCTTTTGGAGGTTTAGGTGCAACTGATGGATTAAAATATGCTAAAATTATAGCATATAAAATATATAATCCAGCTAGCATCAATCCTGGAAAAATAGCAGCTGCAAATAATCTTAAAGGTGAAAGTTGTGCAATCACAGCATAAACAATTAACATTATGCTAGGTGGTATTAAAATTCCCAAACAACCTCCTGCACAAATTACACCAGAAGCAAATTTTTTATCATATCCAGCTTTAACCATTGCTGGCCAGGCTAATAAGCCCATTAACGTTACTACTGCTCCGATAATGCCTGTGGCTGTAGAAAATAACGTACAAGTAATTAATGCAGCAACGGCCATCGAAGCTGGCAAAGAATGAGAAGCTAGTCTTATTGCATAAAATAATCTTGCTACTATTCCCGCTCTTTCAACAAGATATCCCATAAATAAAAACAATGGAACAGCGGTGAGCACATGATTATCCATAACAGAATAAGTATTTTGAACAAATAAATTAAATATTCTATTATCTAGAAGGTGATCCATTCTTGATGGGTCAAAGTATGCGTAGTAGCCAAAACCTAGACCCATTGCCATTAATGTAAAAGCAATAGGAAATCCGAGCAATACTGCAAACAAAAATATAACCATCATCAAGATTGCTATTTCGGGATTTGTTAAACTAAATAACATCTATTGTTTCATCCTCTTTAGATTTTCTCATTAAAATTTTCTCTGTTTCTTCAGCACCAGTTAGTCTCTCTGGCCATTCTCCAGTCCTTATACAAATTATTGCTCTCATGACCTCGCTTACACCCTGAATAGTAAGCAAAATACCAGATAAAGGTATTAATGACTTTGCCATATAAATTTGAATTTGGGCGGGACTATTCCAGCTTGTTTCTTTAATCATCCACGCTTTAGCTGCATATTCATATCCATAAAAAGATAAAGCAATTACTCCAGGGAAGAAAAATACAAAATATAAAATTAAATCAATCCATCCTTGAACTTTTTTTGGAAATAGTCTGTATATAACATCTCCTCTTACATGAGCTTCTGTAGATAAAGTATAAGCTCCAGCCATCATAAATATTGCACCATACATTTGCAAACTGAAGTCAAAATTCCATAAAGTTGGTGAATTAAATGCATAGGCCATCACCACTTCATAGCAAGTTCCACCCATCAAAATAACTATACACCATGAAAAAGCTTTACCCATTGATGAGCTTAAAGTATCAGCAAATTTTATATAAGATTCCATAGTGTTTTAGCTTATCTTAATTTTCTTGATTTATTCAATTAAAAAAAGGGGGCTTTGTAGCCCCCTTAATTAAATCTTTTATGAACTTAGATTTTTACTTTTCCTAACGGACCAAACTCATTTTCGTAAGCAAGTCTGTAGTTAGGCTGATTCATAAGTAAATATTTCATCACTCTTTTTGCATAAGCCTTTTGTGAGTCAACTATCTTCTTAAAGAAAGGATCTTTAGCAGAGAAATCTCCTACAACTTTATCCCAACCTTTTAGCTGTTCAGCAAGGATTGCATCAGATGTTTGGTAAACATTTACTTTATGCTCATTCATCAACTTAGATAAATCAGCTGAATATCTTACCAAAGCTTTAAAATAGTTTGCGGTATTCGCTGCATATGAAGCATTTTTTAATATTGCTTGATTTGCAGGAGATAAACTATTGTAAGTTTTTTTGTTTATAGGTATCTCAAACATCTCTTGTGATTGGTGGAACGAACCTAAGTGATAATGCTTAGATACATCTTGCATACCAAATTGAGAGTCTGATGTTGGGTTGTTAAACTCAGCAGCTTCAATTAAACCTGTTTTCATTGCAGGTTGAATCTCACCACCTGGTAATTGTCTAACTACCATTCCCATTGCTGTAAGTACGTTAGTTGCAAGACCAACAGTTCTGTACTTCATTCCTTTAACGTCTGAAGCCTTAGTTACATTTTTCTTGAACCAACCAAACGGTTGTGCAGGCATAGGCATAGCAAAAACACCAACATAGTCGTATCCAACTTTTGCTAGTGTCTCTTCATATAGCGCTCTTCCGCCACCTTCTTCCATCCATCCCATTACTTCTTGAGACGAAAGACCATAAGATGGACCTGTTCCAAAAAGTGATGCGGCTGGGTTTTTACCATACCAGTAAGCAGTTACCCAGTGACCCATATCAAGTACACCGTCACTTACTGCCTGACCTATTTCACCAGTCTTTACAACTGCACCAACTGGCTGTAAGTCAATTTTTAATTTTCCACCCGACATATCACTGACCATTTTGCAATAGTCGCCAGCCATCTCAAAAAAGATGTTAGCGCCTGATGGCCAAGCTGCTTGCATTTTAAGGGTAGTATGACCGTCTCCTAAAGCAAGATTTGGCATTGCTACTGCTGCTGCTGTTGCTGCACCAGTTGCTGCCGCTGCTTTGAAGAACTTTCTTCTTGAAGGAGTTTTAGAACTCTTCAAAGATTTTTTATTGTTAATCATTTATTCTCCTCTAGTTAATTAACTTGGCGATCACTAAAACATATTTTTAGATTAGAGTCCTTCTAAAAAGTGACCTAGAATGGGTTAGATAGGATTTTTTTGCAATTATAGGTAGAATTTAAAACCTAAATTAGTTTATTATTTTCGTAAATACAGCATTTTTCAGCTAGAACAGGTTTATTCATTAAAATTTAGTTAACTTTATTAATGCAATTACCAGTTCTAAAAAATTCTTCTATATTGTCTATCGCTAAATTACCCATTGCAATTCTAGTATCTTTTGTAGCGCTTCCTAGATGAGGCAAAACAAAAACACTCGGAATTTTTAAATAACCAGGATTTAAATTTGGTTCATTTTTATAAACATCTAATCCTGCAGCATAAATTTTTCTTCTATTCAATGCATCGATCAAAGCTTCATCATCAATTATATCACCTCGAGCAACATTTGTTATCACAGCACCTTTAGGGAAATACTCAACTGTCTCTTTATTTATTAAGTTTTCAGTTTCCTTTGTAGCTGGGCAACAAATAGATAAAACATCTGAAACTGAAAAAAGACTCTTAATACTGTCATGATAAATTGCTCCCTGCTCTTTATCTTCACTTAATTTTGAACGATTATGATAATGGATAACCATGCCTAAAGATTTAGCAATATTTGCAATTTTTTGACCGATACGACCCATACCTAAAATTCCTAATCTTGTTCCTGTTAACTGCTTTCCAATTAAATAATCTGCAGACCATTTCCATCCACCTTCACGAGCAGACTCAATTCCTTCTGATGCTCTTCGACAAGCTCCTAATATAAGTAATATTCCTATCTCAGCTGTAGCATCTGATAAAACTTCTGGAGTATTAGTGACAGCAATACCTTTTTTTTTAGCAGCATCTAAATCAATGTTTCCAAAACCAACTGCAAAATTTGAAATTATTTTAATACTATCTGGAAGCTTATTTATTGTATCAGCATCTAATTTTTCAGTTAATGATGATAAAATTCCATCACATCCTTCACTCATTTCAATAATTTTTGATTGTGAATAAAGTTCATCATTTGAATTAAATTTAGCTTCAAATAATTTTGACGCTTTATCTTCACTCTCTCGGATCAGTCTTCTAGTAATCAAAATTTTTTTCATAAAACCCCTATTTTAAAATTTCAGGCTTGGGACCGCCCGTGTACCAATCTAAAACTTCAATTGTATGTAAAATTGGGACTTTAGTACCATGAGAAATTTGGGTAATACAACCAATATTTCCTGTTGAAATAAAATCAGGATTTAAACTTTCTATATTGTTTACCTTATTTTTTAATAGTTGTTTTGCAATTTTTGATTGTAAAATATTGTAAGTTCCAGCTGATCCACAACAAATGTGTCCTTGTGGAATTTCCATAATTTCATTGTCAGTTTTTTCAAGTAATGAAATTGGTTGTGAATGAACTTTTTGACCATGTTGCATTGAGCATGCAGAGTGATAAGCAATTTTATATTTCTTTCCTTTAGATTCTATATTTAGTTTTAAACTTTCAAAAATGTATTCAGAAATATCTCTTGTAAGATCTGATATGACTTTAGCTTTTTTACTTAACTCTTTGTCATCTCTAAAAATAAAACCATAATCCTTCATGGTAGTACCACAACCCGATGTATTAGATAAGATTGCGTCTAAATTTCCCTTTTTATGCTCTTCATACCAAGTATTTATATTATTTTTAAAATCTTGGTGAGCATCCTCTTCTTTTCCTAGATGGTGATTTAAAGATCCACAGCAACGAATTTTTTTTGGAACTATAACTTCAACCCCATGTCTATTTAACAATCTAATTGTTGCTTCATTTATTTGGGGTGAAATTTCTTTTTGAACACACCCAGTTAATAAAGCAACTCTTGCTATTCTTTTCTTGTCTGAAACTTTATAAATCTCTTTAATAGGTAAAGTTTTTTTTGGAAAAGTTGTTGGCATTAATTCAATCATGTCTTTAATCTTTGTAGGCATTAAGAATTTGAATGGCATTGCCAATTTAACAAAAAAACTTGACAGTCTAAAAACTTTAACGTTTGGTAAAGTGATTGATAAAAAATATCTAATTATTTTATCAAAAAAAGATCTTTCATAATTTTTTTCAATATATTTTTTTCCGTGGTCTATGATGTGCATGTAATTTACACCTGCAGGGCAAGTGGTCATACAGCTATAACATGAAAGACAACGATCAATGTGCTTAACAACTTTTTCGGTTGGTTTTCTATTATTTTCCAACATATCTTTAATAAGATAAATTCTACCTCTTGGACCATCTAATTCATCACCTAATAGCTGATGTGTGGGGCAAGTAGCATTACACATTCCACAATGCACACACTTTTTAAAAACTTTTTCGTTTGCAAAATTGTCAGGATCTCTAAGCTGTTCTTCTGTAAATTTTGTTTGCATTAAATTCCTCTATACATTTTCCCTGGGTTTAAAATTCTTTTAGGATCAAAACTTTGTTTTACTTTTTCAGAAATGATTAAACGTACTTTATCAACAGTAAAAATAGCTTCTCCATAATCATAATCTGATGAAGTTTTAATTACTGTCAAATAACCTCCAAAATCTTTTGCCATTTTTTTTAAGTCTTTAATCTTTTCTTCTTTTTTACTATTAACTTCAATCCAGAATAACGACCCACACCAATCAACAAAATAATTATGGTTGTTTTCTAAATATTTGCATAGTTTTAAACCATTTGCAGGTGGTATCACTATTCGTATTAAATTATGTTCGGTCTTTTCAAATACCTCTAAATTATTTACTTTTTTCCAAAATGGTTCTGATTGATAAACATCAAGGGTAGAGATATCTGAATTATTTAATTCAAGTTCTTTTTTTAAATTGTTTATTTTTTCTTCAATTGAAATTTTGTCCCCTTCGACTCTAAATGCTATAAATGAAACATTTGATTTAAGATCATTAAATTTAAAAACAGAATTTTTTTTAGCAACAAAATCTTTATCCTTTGATTGTTCAGGAATAAAAACGGCGCCAGAAATTTCGCTACTTGAGCTAGATAGTTTATTAAAAAAATCATAAATTTGTTCGAAATTACTAGGATAAATTATTACAGTTTTAGAAGAATCTTTCTTAGGTAAAACCTTTAACGTAATTTCGGTTAAGGCAACAAGAGTACCAAATGAGCCTGCTATAAGTTTTGATAAATCATAACCTGTAACATTTTTTACAACAGTACCTCCTGATTTAATTATATCTCCTTTTCCATTAACTCCCTTAAAACCTAGTACATGATCTCTCACACTACCAACTTTAAATCTTCGTGAACCTGCATAGTTACAAGATAAGTATCCTGCTATTGTCCCTTTATTTGACTTACCTTCTTTAATATACCCAAAGTCTATTGGTTCAAAAGCTAGCTCTTGATTATTTTCGCTTAAGACCCGCTCGATTACATTGATTGGTGTACAGGCTTTAACTTTAATATACAATTCTTCAGGTCTATAATCGATAATACCTGAAATTTTAGATAAAGACGTAGTATTAGCTGACTGGGTTTTATTTCCAATGAAACTTTTTGAATTATTACCGATAATTTCTGTTGGAGAGTCTTGTTTATATAGTTCCCTAATTAAATCTGAAACTTCTGTCTCATCTTTGGGATAATAAACGTTATTAGAATCTTGGAAGATCCGGGAATTTATCTTTATTTTTGTGGACATGAACCCTTCCTTCCTCTGCACATTTTCTAAGTATCGGATAAACTTTTCCAGGATTTAATAAATTTTTTTCATCTAATGACTTTTTGATACTCAATTGTTGTTGAATATCGTTATCATTAAACATTTCACACATAAGTTCTCTTTTTTCTATACCAACACCATGCTCACCTGTAATTACTCCACCAAGTCTTACACATGTTTTTAATATCTCAGAACCAAACTCCTCGGTTTTTCTAAGTTGTTCTTTATCATTTCCATCAAACATAATAAGTGGATGTAAATTTCCATCACCTGCGTGAAAACAATTTGCAACTGGTAATTCATATTTTTCTGATAATTTTTTAATTTCTAATAATGCTTCAGCAAGCTTGCCTCTTGGAATAGATCCATCCATACAATAATAGTCAGGGGCCATAGCTCCACAAGCTGGGAATGCAGCTTTTCTTCCAGCCCAGAATGAAAGTCTTTCTTTTTCACTATTGCTAAGTTTAAGACTCGAGCAATTGTTTTTTTTGCAGATAGCCTCTACTTTTTTAATCAATTCATTAACCTCTGAGGCTGTACCATCAAGTTCCACTATTAATAATAATTCTGCGTCTCGTGGATATCCTGCTTTACTAAAATTATCTGTCGCCTCAATTAAAGCTTTATCCATTATTTCCATTCCTGCTGGAACTATTCCACTTGAAATAATTTCTGAAGCTGCATCTCCACCCTCTTTAATTGATGGAAAACCTATCAAAGCGGCTCTTACTACTTCAGGTGTTTTTAAAATTTTAACCGTGACTTCAGTGACAACTCCCAATAAACCTTCTGATCCACAAATTAAACCCATAAGATCATATCCCTCTTGATCAAAAGATTTTCCTCCAAATCTACAAATGGTTCCATCCATCATAACCATTTGTACGCCTAAAATATTATTTGTAGTCGTTCCGTACTTTAAAGAGTGAACTCCACCTGAATTTTCAGCAACATTTCCACCTATAGAGCACGCTAACTGACTCGAAGGATCTGGCGCATAGTAAAATCCTTTATCTTGAACTGCATGAGTAATTCCTAGATTTGTAACTCCTGGCTGTGTCACAACACATTTATTTTCGTAATCAATTTCTAATATTTTATTAAATTTTCCTAAGCTAAGAAGAATAGCATCTTGGAGAGGTAATGCTCCACCAGACAATCCTGTACCTGCGCCCCTTGGCACAACTTTAATATTTTCACTATGACAATATTTTAATATGTCACTTACTTGCTGCGTATTTTCTGGAAGCACTACTGCTAATGGTGTTTGTGTGTAAACTGATAAAGCATCTGTTTCATATGGTCTTAATTCATCAGCTTCACTAAGAACATTTTCTCTATCTGTTAATTTTGAAAGAATTTTTACTATTTCAGTTTTTCTATTTAAAATAGAACTATCAATTTTTGGTAAAGCTAATTCAGACATAGCTTAACCTAGCATTTTTTTGATATTTTCCAATGCGTTAGAAATGTTATCCTGTGATGCAGCAAAGCTAAATCTTACATAATCTTTGCATGTTTTTCCAAATGCTGTGCCTGGGACAATTGCAACACCAGCTTCATGCATGGCTCTTTTACAAAACTCTGAACCATCCATTCCAGTCCCTATAACTTTTGGAAATGCATAAAATGCTCCTCCTGGCAAACTGCATTCTACTCCAGGTAAACTATTTAATCCTTCATGAATTAATTTTCTTCTTTGTGTAAATTTTTCCATCATCAAATCAATTGAATCGTCTGGTCCATCAAGTGCTGCTATTCCTGCAAATTGAGCTGCAGCATTAACACAAGAAACACTATTGATTAGTAATTTATTAATATGTTCTATTAAATTTTCAGGCCAAAAACTCCAACCTAATCTCCAACCTGTCATTGAGTAAGCTTTACTCCAACCTTCTAAAACAATTAATCTTTCTCTTAACTCAGGATAGTTAAAGAATGTTGGCATTTCTTTATTATCAAATATTTGTCTACTGTAAATTTCATCACTTAAAATAGTTACGTGAGGATGTTTTTTTAAACCCTCTACTAATTTATCGATTTCAGATTTCTCAACAAAACTTCCAGTTGGATTATTAGGATTAATTAAAATTAACAATCTAGTTTTTTCAGTTATTAAAGATAAAATTTTATCTGCATTAAATTTTAAATCTTTATCTTCTGTTAAATCATAAGGTACAGCCGTAGAGCCTGTATAATTAATCATAGACTCATAAATAGGAAAAGCCGGTGTAGGGTGAATAATTTCAGCTCCTGGCTCACCAAAACATTGTATTGCATAATGCATTGTAGGTTTGCCACCTGGCATTATGATAATTCTTTCTGGATCTACTTCAGCGTTATATCTTTTCTTGATCCATCTGGTAACCGCTTGTCTGCACTCTAAAATTCCGTTCGAAAGAACATAGCCATGGTGACCATCATCTAAAGCTTTCTTTGCAGCTTCAACTACATGTTTGGGTGTTTTAAAATCTGGCTGACCTAACCCAAGATGTATCATTGGGTTTCCTTGTGCTTCTAGTTTTTTAGCCTCTGCTAAAACTGAAAAAGCACTTTCTGTTCCAAGTCTATCAAGTGATGCTGCTAGTTTCATAATAAAGTTGGAAAATATACATAAATTAAATTGAATGTCTATGTTAGATAAAATTTAAATTTCCTTGATTTATCTTAACTTCTGTAAATTATTTTTGATGCGTCAAGATCGTTTACAGATTTACAGCCCATTAAAATCATATTTCTTCTAATTTCTTTTTGCATGTTCTCTAGTAATCTTTCAACGCCCTTTTGCCCTCCAGCACCCAAACTAAAAAGAAAAGCTTTTCCAAAACTACAAGCTGTTGCACCAGCTGCAAGAGCTTTAAGAACGTGAGTTCCTCTTCTTACACCACCATCAAGAATAATTTCTAATTTATCTCCTACCGCATCTGAAATTGCTTTTACTTGATCAAAAGGTGATCTTGACCCATCCAATTGTCTTCCACCATGATTTGATATCATTATTGCTGTACAACCTATATCAATTGCTCTCTTTGCGTCTTCAACAGACATCACACCTTTTAGTGCCATTGGTTTATTCCATTTTTTAATACAGTATTCTGCATCTTTCCAATTCATTGCCGGATCGTATTGTTCATTAATATAATCCATTACTGATTTAGCTATGTTTGTCCCTTTATCAGTTTTGTTTTTGATATTTGCTAATTCAAATTTTTTATTAGTAAAGTATTTAAAAACCCAACCAGGTCTCATAGCAAAACTCAGTAAACTATCCAAAGTAAATTTGGGTGGAGTAGTAAAACCTGTTCTATGATCTCTTTCTCTGTTGCCAGCAACTAATGTATCAACAGTAATACACATGCCGTCAAAATTTGCTCTGCTACATCTTTCAATTAAATCATCAGTAATTGATTTATCCTTATGAATATAAAGTTGAAATAGCTTTGGACCACTAGAAACATTCGCAACTTCCTCTATGGAAAATGATGCCATTGTAGACATGCTATAAATAGTATTAAATTTTTCTGCTGCCCTAGCAGAGGCCTTATCTCCTTCTGGGTCATACAGACTTTGCATTGCAGTAGGAGACAAAAATAGTGGCATATCAATTTTTCTACCAAAAACTGTTGTGGATAAATCCGGCTCTCCAACACTATTCAAAATATTAGGAACTAAATCACAATCATTGAATGAGTCTGTATTTCTGTTTAATGTTATTTCATCATCAGCACCTCCATCAATATAATGAAATATGGGTGCTGGAAGTTTCTTCTTGGCTAATTTTCTAAAATCATCAAAATTATAGCAATTATTTAAATTCATAAAATAATATTAAAAGCTTTTAAAGAAATTAAACATATAACTATTTGCCCCAGGATTTTTATCTCCTATACTTGCATTAGATATATGATTGTATGAAAAACCAAATTGACTACTCTCAGACATATCTAAGGAAATTTGTAACTCAGATTTAAATTCTAAAACATGACCTAAATCTTTTCCATTACCTTCGTGATACAATCCTGGAGTAAAACTTGGATTAAAATTTAATGATCCTATTTTATATTGTGCTTCAACGCCTGTATAAACATAAGCCGCACTATCTGCAGTTATAAGAGCACCTGTAATAGGTGATAAATTTCCCAGAAAAGTATCTCTATTTAGGTTTTCATTTTGATGCTGAAAGCCAATTAATTCTGATTTTTTTCCATCATCACTAAAATCAAACATTCCTGTATAAACGTTAAACTCAGTATTTAAATCTCTATGTTTAATTTCCTCTGCAGTTGATGAAATCGGAAATACTAGAAATGTAAGTAAAATCAGAATTTTTTTTAAATGCATTTTGGATTAATTTTTAAATTTTAGTTTTTTTAGGATTATTGCACCTCCAAGTAAAAATATCAATATTGGCAATATCCAAAGAATATAAGTGTTTTTATTTAAACTAGGTTCATACAAAATCCATTCACCATATTTTTCCTTAAAAAAATCATAAATTTGGTTTTCAGATAATCCTTCCTCAAGTTTTTTATCAACTAAAATTTTCATGCTATTTGCGAAATCTGAATCTGAATCATACACTGATTGACCCTGACAAATTAAACATCTTAAATTTTTGGTAATCTTATTTCTTTCAAGCTGATCATCAGCAAATGATATTTTTGGAATTAATAATAAAATAATTAAAATAATTTTTAAAATTCTCATTTTATTATCGAGTTAATTTCGTTAATTAATTTTTCATTTAATGGTCCAATATATTTTGCAACTATTTTGTTTTTATGAATTAAAAAAGTTTCTGGCACACCATATGCTCCCCACTCTATTGAAATTGTACCATCCTCATCTAATAATATTGTTTCGTATGGATTTCCCAATTTTGTTAGAAAATTTTGAGCATTATTAAAATTATCTTTATAATTTAGTCCAATTAAAGTTATTTTATTGTTTTCGCTTAATCTCATTAAATAAGAATGTTCTTGTCTACAAGGTACACACCATGAGGCCCATATGTTTAATAAATAAAACTTATTTGAATTAAATATTTCTGATGAGTTAATATTTTCTTTAGTGTCAAACTTAACGCTAGAAAAAATTGGAATATCTTTTTTTATTTCTGACTTAGGGGTATAGATGTTTGTTTCCTGCAAACCTTTATAAAATATTAAAAAAATAATTATAAAACTAATTATTATTATTGAAGGTATTAATCTATCTTTCATATTCTCTTTTTAAAAAAACTTAATATTCCACCCATACTTAATAATAATACTGAAACCCATATCCAAAGCATAAAGGGTTTTTCTTGATATCTAACATTAAAATATTCCTGATTTTGCACTAAGTTTATGACAATAAATTTATCTTTCATTAAAGAAGTTTTAATATCAGCTTCACTAGTTACTATATTTGGCTGATTATAAATTCTTAACTCTGGAGACATTTTATTAATTTTTCCATCTGAAGAAATTATTTTAAAATTTGCTACTACTGAGTTGTAATTTTTTTCACTTCTCTGATTTACATCTTCAAGTATAATTTTAAATTTTGAGTTTTCATAACTTTCACCAATTTTAAGATTGGCAATTACTTCACTAGAAAGTAAATTATTAAATAAAATACTTAAAATTAATAAGCTAAATCCAAAGTGAGCGATATTTTGAGAAATGTTTTTAAATTTTTTTGTAAAAAAATCCCTTACAGTAATAAAAAACAAATAAAATGCACTTGAGATTAAAATAGTATTTACAAGTAAATTTTTATCAAAATTTTTAACAACCAAATAAGATATTAAAATCGATATAAATAATAAAAATATAAGAATTTTTTTACTCTCTAAGTTAGATTTAATCCATTTCATTTGAGGTCCAATTGCCATAGCGATTAAAAATGGAATTAAGAAAGGGATAATTAGTTTATGATAAAACGGTGGACCGACTGATATTTTTTCTGAAGAAATTACATCTAAAAAAATTGGATACACTGTACCAATTAAAACAACAGATAAAAAATACATCATGAACCAATTATTCAATATGATTGCACTTTCTTTACTTAACCAAAAAAGATTTATTGAATTCTTTTGATCCTCTTTATGAAAAAAGAAAAAAATAAATAAAGAAATAAAAATTAGAACAAACAAAAATATTAATATAAATAGACCTCTTTCTGGGTCGTTAGCGAAAGTATGAACTGAATTAAGGATACCTGATCTAACTAAGAAAGTTCCACACATACTAAGTGTAAATGTAGTAATAGATAAAATTATAACCCAAGAAGTTAAAATCGATCTTTTCTCTAAAACTAATATGCAATGTAATAATGTGGTTAATGCTAACCAAGGCATAAGAGATACATTTTCAACTGGATCCCAAAACCAAAATCCTCCCCATCCAAGCTCATAATAAGCCCAAATAGAACCCAGTAAAATTCCTAATGTCAAAAAAATCCAAGAAACTAAAGTCCAATTTTTAATATGAGTTGCCCAGCTTCCTGAAACCATTCTTAAAGAGGTGGCTGCTAGTGCAGAAGAAAATATTATTGATGAACCAACATAACCTAAATATAAAATAGGTGGATGAATTGCTAATGCAGGATCTTGTAATATTGGATTTAAACCTAAACCTTCCTCGGGAATTGGGAATAAATAATTAAATGGATTAGAAGTTTTTAATAAAAATATAAAAAAACCAATGATTATTATTTGCTGGAATATTGTTGTTAGAATTTTATATTTTATTGATTGATTATTTGTCCTTAATAAAAAAATGAAGACGAATAATGTTAAAACCAACAACCACAACAACAAACTACCTTCGTGGTTTCCCCAAGTCCCTGTAATTTTGTAAAATAAAGGTTTGGTAGTATGGGAATTATTAAATACAGTTTCGTTGCTAAAATCTGAAACTACAAAAGATAAAACTAAACCAAAAAAACTAATTACAACAAAAAATAATTGTAAAAATGATAATGATAATATTTTAGTATCTAAAATTACTGAATTTCTAAAATTTTGAACTGAAAAATAAGTCAAAATTGAACCACTAATTAACCCTAAAATCAGTGCATAGTATCCAACAACGCTATAAATCAATTAATTTTCCTCCAATGCAGCTTTAACCTCTGGAGGCATATAATTTTCATCATGCTTTGCTAAAATTTTCGTTGCTGAAAAGAAATTTCTGTCTTTCAAAACTCCTTCAGCCACAACTCCTTTTCCTTCTTCAAATAAATTTGGAACAGCACCTGAATAAGTAACATTAATCTCATTTTTAAAATCTGTAATGATAAAATTCACTTCATCAGAATTCATGTTAATAGAATTTTTTTTAACCATTCCACCTACTCTGATTTTATTATTTGTCAGCTCAGTTAATGACTTAATCTCTGAAGGAGATTGAAAATAAACAACGTTTTCTTCTAAAGATTTTAGAACTAAAAAAACAGTTAATATTAAAATTAATAAAATAGTCGAAACAAATAGAAATCTAAACTTAACTTTTCGACCATACATCGATCAAAAATTAGTTATTTGTTGCCTCAGCTAAAATTTCTTTATTTATTCTTTGTGATTTTGCAGAATTAGCTTGTTCAGTGTTAAGTGATCCAAATTTAGCAACAAATTTATTTTGTTCTTTAATAAATTGAACTTTTGTTACTAAATATAAACTTAAGAAACTTAATAAAGTAAAACCAAATGCAGATAAAACGTATACTGCATAACCATTCATAAATAATAATTCGTTAATCATAATCTATCTAAACCTTTATTTTTTATTTTTATCAATTCTGTATTATATTTCATTAAGAAAATTAACAACGAAAATAGAGCAAATGCCGCAGTCATTATCAATAAAGGATAAAGCATTGATGAATGAATTGAGCTTTTAGACAAGATATTTATTGAGGCAGGTTGATGAAGTGTATTCCACCAATCAACCGAGTACTTAATTATTGGCACATTAATAATTCCAAGAATGGTAATAAAAGTTGAGATTTTAAAAACTTTTTCTTCATTTTCATAAATTCTCCAAGTGATTAAGTATAAAGCATAAAATAGAGCTAAAATTAACATAGAAGTAATCCTCGCATCCCAGGCCCACCATGTACCCCAAGTAGGTTTCCCCCAAATAGAACCTGTTACCAAAGCAATAATATTAAAAACAAAGCCTGATGGCGCTAAACTTTTGGATATTAAAAAAAAATTTTTGTTTTTAAAAATAAATCCTGAAATTGACAAAACAGTTATCGAAGAAAAAATTCCAAGAGAAATCCATGCGGCGGGAACATGAACATACATAATTCTAACAGCGTCACTCTGCTTGTAATCTTCTGGAGACAATATGAGTGCCTCAACCAATCCAACAGATAGAACAATAACGAATAAAAATAAAACATATTTTGGTGCTTTCGAGGTAATTTGAAAAATTTTATTTGGCTCTAAAAGTTTAAACATAACTCTAATTTAGGGATTTATTTTAAAAATACTATTGTGAAAAATTATCTGATCAAGAATGAAGAGGGGGGAGATAATAAAGAAAGATTAACTTTTAACACTCTTGATCAGAATATAACTAATTTATAAAAAATTAGTGTGGCCTAGATTGGAAATAAATGTGTTTGAATAATGATAACTAATTAGAAAGCTTGAAGTAACTAGAGCCTTTTTTACCTGAAAAAATTTCTTCAATTAACGGATGTTTTATAGGCTCATCTGAATCGTCCATCAAAAGATTTTGTTCTGAAACATAGGCTTCGTAAGTAATTTCATCATTTTCAGCAAGTAAATGATAAAAAGGCTGATCTTTTCTTGGTCTAACATTTTTTGGAATAGATTGATACCATTCCTCTGAATTGTTAAACTCGAAATCTACATCGTAAATGACACCTCTAAATTCGAAGTGCTTATGTTTAACAATATCTCCGATTGAAAATTTAGCTTTTTGGATTGCCATGATGGTTAGTATGGGTATTTAAAAATAAAAATCAATGTAAAAAATATTAATGTTTTGTGATGTGGCAAATATGTTAATATCTTTTAAGTGAATAAATCTTTTTTAAAATTTGTTACTGATTTTGGACCTCTAGCAATATTTTTTTTCTATTATTACAATAGTGGGAAAAATTTATCAGTGGCAATTCCACCCTTAATAGTTGCAACTATTATTGCATTAGCTGTTGTTTGGTTTTTTGAAAAAAAAATACCACCGATGCCTTTGTTAAGTGGAATTTTAATAACTTTTTTTGGAGGTCTCACTATCTACTTTAATGATCCAATATTTATTTATGTAAAACCAACAATAATAAATATCATGTTTGCTTTGGCTTTATATTTTGGAAAATACTTTACGAAAGAACCAGTGCTTAAAAAAGTTATGGGTAAATCACTACCTTTGTCAGATATTGGATGGGAAATTTTAAATCGAAGATGGATGTTTTTTTTCTTTGGTCTTGCATTATTAAATGAATTTATTTGGAGAACACAAACTGAAGAATTTTGGGTCAATTTTAAAGTATGGGGAATGCTTCCAATAACAATAGTTTTTACTGGATTTCAGATACCTTTAATAAATAAACATAAAATAGATGCGTAATAACTTAAGATTAGTAGTAAACAATCCACATAATAAAATAGAGGAAAAACAATTTTTTGAGAAAGATGAGCTTAAAATTATTTTAGATCTTTATGCAAAGATGGTTTCCGAAGGCTCTTGGAAAGACTATGGTCTCAACATATCAAGCAAACAAGTTAGCTTTAGTGTATTTAGGAATGCAGCAGAAAATGCACTCTATAAAATCTGTAAAAATTTTAAGCCAAAAAATAAAAATTTAAAATATCTAATCACAGATACAAGCGGTAAGATTTTAAAAAATTCTTACGAACTTAAGTCTTTACTTAAAAATACTAATTGGAAGAAACTTCAAAAATAAACTATCGTCTTTGACCAAAAAGTCTTAACAACATTATAAATAGATTAATAAAGTCTAGATATAACGTTAAAGCTCCCATTACAGCTTTTTTTCCAACGATTTCACCAGAGTCACTAGCAACATACATGTTTTTAATTTTTTGAGTATCGTAAGCTGTTAAACCTACGAAAATTAAAACACCTAAAATTGAGATTACAAAGTACATCATTGAAGACTTTAGGAAAATATTAACGATTGATGCAATAATTATACCAATCAATCCCATCATTAAAAATGATCCAAATTTTGTTAAATCTCTTTTTGTTGTATAACCATAAATACTCATAGCTCCAAAAGTCGCTGAAGTTATGAAGAACACTCTAGTAACACTCAAACCGGTATAAACTAATAAGATTGAAGACAATGAAAGACCCATTAAAGCTGCAAACACCCAGAATGTTGTTTGAGCTTTTGAAGCACTCATCTTATTAATTCCAAAACTCATATAAAAAACGATACCTAAAGGAGCTAACATTACCAACCATTTAAGCCCTGATAAATAAATCGCGTTCCCCATTTGTGTTAATCCAACAATTGCACCTGATTGATCAGTTACAACTGACATCTTAAATGTTATTAGTGCGATAATCCCTGTTAACAACACACCTGTTGCCATGTAGTTATAAACTTTTAACATGTAGGCTCTTAAGCCTTCATCCATTACAGCAGTAGTTTGTTGCGCTGCTTTTGCTCTGTTTATTATTCCATTTTTATCAAATTTCATAATATGATATATAATAGTCTTTTAATAATTATTCAAGACACCTTAAAAGATTAATAAAAAGTTAACATAAAACATTAATGAATTACAAAAAATTGGGAAATACGGATCTTGATGTAAGTACAATATGTCTCGGTACAATGACTTGGGGAGAACAAAATACTCAAGATGAAGCATTTGAACAAATGGACTTTGCTTTAAGCAATGGAGTAAATTTTTGGGATACTGCTGAATTGTATGCAGTTCCTCCTCGTAAAGAAACTTATGGGGACACTGAAGAAGTAATTGGTAATTGGTTTGAAAAAACAAAAAAAAGAAAAGAAGTTATTCTAGCTACTAAAGTTGCTGGTCCAGCAAGAGATTATTTAAGAAACGGAGAAAATAGTTTTACAGGTCCTAACTTGGAGTCGGCTTTGAACAATAGTCTCAAAAGACTTAAAACAGATTATATTGATTTATATCAACTGCATTGGCCAGAAAGAAATGTAAATAATTTTGGAAGACTTGGTTACGTCCATAAAGAAAATGATTGGAATAAATTTGAAGATGTTCTTGGGGAATTAGATAAATATATTAAAGCTGGGAAAATAAGATACGTTGGTCTTTCAAACGAAACACCTTGGGGAGCGTTAAATTATTTGCAGCAATCAAAAGAAAAAAATTTACCAAGAATGATGTCTATTCAAAATCCATACAGCTTACTAAATAGATCTTATGAAGTAGGATTAGCCGAGGTTTCTATTAGAGAAAAAATTGGATGCCTTGCATATTCACCTCTAGCAAGTGGATACTTAACTGGAAAATACAGAAATAAAAATTTTCCTAAAGGATCAAGAATGGAAAGAGACTTTGATTTTTGGACAAGATATAGAAAACCTAACACAGAGGCTGCTGTAGAACTTTATTTTAAAATCTGTGAGAAACACGATTTAAATATGTCTCAAATGTCTATTAAATTCTGTGAAATTCAAGAATTTATGACAAGTGTAATTATAGGTGCAACTACAATGGAGCAGTTGAAATCAGATATAGAAAGTGTAAATGTAAATTTATCTAATGATGTCATTGAAGAAATCAATCAAGTTCAAACAATTTATCCAAACCCATGTCCTTAATTAAAAAAATAATAATTTTATCAACTATATTTATCTTAAGTTCAAATCATCTATTTGCTCAGGAAGTAAAAAAAATTGGTAAATATAAAGATTGGGAGGCAATGGTGGCATATGAACCTGATGGCAAAGTATGTTTTGCTCAATCAGTACCTGTGCTTCAAGCACCAAAATCAAACAAAAGAGATGCTAAATTATTTGTAACTTTTAGACCAGAAGAAAATATTTCAAATGAAGTAAGTGTTACTCCTGGATATGAATTTAATAACAAGAATTCTGTAATTGCTGCATCTGGAAAGAACAAATTTAAGTTTGATATAATGCAACAGGGTTTTGCATGGATTGCTAATAATAAAACTGAAGTAAAAATGATTAGTAGAATGAAGAAGGGATCAAGAATAATGATTACCGGTTACAATCAAAATGGATCTCAAACAATTGATCATTATTCTTTACTTGGATTTACCAAAGCTTACAACGCATCAAAAAAAGCTTGTACATAATTAAATGAAATCAAAAAATAAAATTGTACTTGCCTACTCAGGCGGTTTAGATACGTCCATAATTTTAAAATGGCTTCAAGAAAATTATAACGCTGAAGTAATTTGTTACACCGCTGATGTTGGTCAAGAAATCGATAGAAAAAAAATTTTTAAGAATGCAAAAAAATTTGGTGTCAAAAATATTATTATCCAAGATTTAAAAGATGTTTTTGTAAAAGATTACGTTTATCCGATGATTAGAGGACATGCAATTTATGAAGGAGTGTATCTTTTGGGAACTTCTATTGCTAGGCCTTTGATTGCAAAAGACCAAATAAGAGTTGCTAAAAAATTTAAAGCTAATGCAGTATCACATGGTGCTACAGGAAAAGGAAACGACCAAGTGAGATTTGAATTAGGCTATCATTACTTTGGACCAAAAATAAAAATTATTGCTCCATGGAGAATTTGGAAATTAAAATCAAGAACTGATTTAATTAACTATGCAAAAAAAAATGGGATACCAATACCAAAAGATAAAAAAGGTGCCCCCCCTTTTTCAGTAGATGACAATTTATTTCATACATCAACTGAAGGGAAAGTATTAGAGAATCCAAAAAATTCTGCACCAGAATTTATTTACCAAAGAACGGTTTCTCCTGAGAAAGCTCCAAACAAGCCTTCATTTGTTACCATCAATTTTAAAAATGGAGATCCCTTTGCAATTAATGGAAAAAAAATGTCTCCTTCTAAACTATTAGAAAAGCTGAACAATGTTGCTGGAAAAAATGGTATAGGAAGAGTCGATTTAGTTGAAAATAGATTTATTGGAATAAAGTCTCGAGGTGTGTATGAAACACCAGGTGGAACTTTGTTAATCCATGCGCATAGAACAATAGAGTCTGTAACTTTAGATAAAGAAATAATGCATAAAAAAGACCAGATTATGCCAAGATATGCTGAACTTATTTATAATGGTTATTGGTATTCAAAAGAAAGATTCAAACTTCAAAAAATTGTAGATCTGAAAAGAAACAAGGTTAATGGCTCAGTTAAACTTAAATTATATAAAGGTAATATTACAATCCAATCAAGAGTTACTAATAGCGGTGCCTATTCAATGAAAAAAGTCTCATTTGAAGAAAACAAGTCATTTAATAAATCTAACGTTGAAAGATTTATCAATTTTCATAAAAAAAAGCTTCGTTCGTAGGTAAGTTTAGGACAAATTAACATTTGTTTAAATCACCAAAAATTATATCTTCAACATATGGAATCAATAAAGAACTGGATGAAAGATGCTGCAAATATTTTATTTGATGATAGTAAAAATGATCTACGTGCACTTCCAAAAACAGTAAGACTACAAATTCTTTTAGTTTTAAGTTTTATATGGACAACAGTATTTAGCTTATACGTATTCTCATACACAACTTTTGCTTTTGGATGGGCTGGACTTTTTTTAGCTCATATAGGTTTAATATTTGCCGTCTACATGACATTTAAACAATTTCATAGAGCAGAAGAGAAGTCTGCAAGTGTGTTTCGAACTAAAAATTTTGATCCATTTAAAATAATGGTAATTGTTTTTGTAATAGTATTTATATTTGTTTTTTCAAAAGGTATTGAGGTTTTAACAAGTCCAAATCCAAACTCATATTCAATTCCATATGATGGTCCATCAAAATCAGTATTTGAAAAATGGTTACCTTTTAGTAAAGATAAATAATGGATAAAATAGCAAAGAACTTACAGTTAGCATTGATGGTTATTATCTTAATCAGTACTGTTATTGCTGTTGGGATTGAAATGAAAAATATGTTCTTAAATCAATCTGTTACATTGGCAGATTTGCTTTTAATGTTTCTTTATTTAGAAGTTCTTGCAATGGTTAGAGTTTTTTGGAACCAGCAATCTATTAGTATTACCCTTCCACTTCTTATTGCAATAACCGCTCTTGCACGATTTATTATTTTGCAAGGAAAAGAAATGGATCCTACCGCACTTGTTTATGAAGCAGTCGCAATTTTATTAATTGCAGGAGCCATAGTTGTCTTAAGATTAAGACATAGTGACAAATTGGGCCTTAAGAAAAAAAAATCAAAATAATTAAAATGATATTTGAAGCTTCAAGGGCTAAGGCCTTAGATCAATTAAATAATTTTGTTGATAATCATCTTGCAGAGTATTCAAAATTAAGAAATTTTGATTTTGGTCCTGAAAAAAGATCTAATATATCCTGCTTATCACCATACATAACTCATGGAGTTATTAATGAAAAAGAAGTCATTCAGAAAGCTCTAAGTAAATTTTCTTTTTCAAAAAATGAAAAATTTATTCAAGAAGTTCTATGGAGAACTTATTGGAAAGGTTGGTTAGAATTAAGACCAAATGTTTGGACAGATTATCTTGTTGAATTAAAACAAATAAGAAATGAATTTAAAAATAATCAAGATTATCTTTCTGCGATAGAAGGAAAAACAAATATAGATTGCTTTAATAGGTGGGTGACAGAGCTTAAAGAAAACAATTATTTACATAATCACACAAGAATGTGGTTTGCTAGTATTTGGATTTTTACTCTAGAATTACCATGGCAATTAGGTGCAGAATTTTTTATGAAACATCTTTTCGACGGAGATGCTGCATCAAATACTCTTGGGTGGCGGTGGGTTGCGGGTATTCAAACTCAAGGAAAACATTACCTTGCGAGTGAATGGAATATTAAAAAATTTACTAACAATAGATTTCAAAATATACAGTTAAATGAAAATGCTCCTCCAAAGGTATCTGAAAAATCATATCAAATTATTAAACAAGATTTTAATAATTCAGAGAATATTAAAGAAAAAAATCTTTTAATTTTTGATAATAATCTATCTTTTGAAGTCACTAACTTTAAAGAAAACAACTTTAAGAAAATTTACTTAGTTTCTAACAAGAATGAAGATAGATCTATAAAACTTAGCGAAAAATTAATGAAATTTAAATCTCTGTTAATAGAAGACCAAGCACAAAGATTAAAAAATCAATCTATTGATTGTCAGATTATTGATATAAGTGAAGTGACAAATATTGAAAATTGTTGTGGTTTGTATCCAACAATCGGCGAAAATTTAGACTACTTAAATTCAAATAATTTAAAGGTAGATTTTTTATACAGAAGTCTCGATCAACTAGCTTGGCAATACTGTAATAAAGGATTTTTCAATTTTAAAAATTATATTCCCAAAATTGTTTCGACTTTTAACTAAAACCAACGAACCATACCTATAATTCCAGCAGTAGCATAAAAAAATTGTAAAAATAAAATACCTTTATGGCCACCTCTATAAGCCCAAATACCAATTAAAATTGCAGATAAAAGTAATAAGCAAAAACCAAAAAATTCTATACCTATATTTAAAGCAACAAACAAAGAATACAATATTGCAGTTATAACTCCTGCCCATTCAAAGATTTGGTTATTCATAAGAGTTTTTATAATACTTTAATTAACTTAGCTTAGAACACTTCTTGGAACAATATTTTACTCTCTCCCAATTCAACTTCCATTTTTTTCTCCATGTAAATAATCTTTTGCAAACGGGACAAATTTTTGTTGGTAAATTTTCTTTTTTCATCAAATTGTATTTAGTTTAATGAATTTGTCGGCTTCTGCTAAAATTAATTTTTTTCTATCAGATTTCATTTTATCAAAGATACGAACCATCATTGAAAGACGAGGATTTTTTAAAAAAAATTTTCTGTTTCGATCTATGAATCTCCAATAAAGACCATCCATGGTGTTGCACCAATCACCTTTCTTAAAGTCCATCATTTTCATGAAATACGCAGATCCACAAATATAAGGTTTAGTCGCGAAAATGCCTCCATCACTAAACAATCCCATTCCATAAACATTGGGAACCATTACCCAATCTGATGAGTCTACAAACATCTCCATAAACCACTTATAAACAATTGTAGGCTTTATCTCACAAAGGTTCATGATATTGGATAAGATCATTAATCTTTCAATGTGATGTGACCAGCCATAATTAACTGCATTTTTAATCGCATAATCTAAAGGTGGAAGACCAGTAGTACCCTCATACCAAGAACCTTTCATTTTTCTATTCTGATTAAAAAAATTTCCAATTTCCATTTCTTGTGAATAGGACTGGTAAATTCCACGCATAAATTCTCTCCAACCGATTACCTGACGTACATAACCCTCTAAAGAATTCATTCTAATTTTTTTTTTTTTATGTAAATCTAAAATTTTTTGAACAACAAATTCAGGTGTTATTATACCTAAATTTATATAAGGACTTAAAGCACTATGAAAAAGAATATTATCTTTTTGATCTACAGCATCCTCATAATCACCAAATAGATTAGATTTTTCTTTTATAAAAAAGTTTAAAAGTTGAACTACATCTTCATATTCAGTAGCAAACCAGAAATTCTCTGTACTTCCTGGATGGTTTTTAAATTCCTTCTCAATAATAGGCTTCAGTTTTTTTGTATGACTAGTTTCATTGATTTTTGGAAATTTAGGAATTGATATGTTTTTTGGTAATTTATTTCTATTGTCTTCATCAAAGCTCCATTTACCTCCAATTGGATTACCATCTGACCCCATTAATATTCCAGATTTTTTTCTAACATCCTTATAGAAGGTTGCCATAAAAGGTTTTTTTGATTTTGATAAATAATTTTTAAATTCTTCTCTAGAATTAAGAAACATTGGTGTTTGAATTACATTCCAATTAATTTTTTCTTTTTTTAAAAATTGAGAAATTTTTTTTTCAAAAAATTTATCCTCCACTTCAAAACTTGAAATTTCTTTTACCTTTTTTTGAGTAATTATTTTTTTTAATTTTTTTAAATAATCATCATTAAATTCTTTATCTTCGATTTTAAAATAATCTAATTTAAATTTATTTTTTCTTAACCCATCGGCATAAGAACGCATTGAAGATAAAAATAATAAAATTTTTTGTTTATGATGCTTCTCATAAGTACATAAACCCTTATCTTCAGCCATAAAAAATAGGTGGTCTTTTTTGAAGCGGTCTAGGTATTTTGTTGGAAATAATTGATTACCAAGTATAAAAAATAACTTCATGGTTAAATATAACTAATAAAATTTTTTATGTCAGAAAAATATATAATTTTTGGTGCGACAGGTTCTATTGGATCAAGTTTAGCGGAACAATTAAAAAACTCTGGAAACGATATTCATTTAGTTGCAAGAAATGAAAGCGAACTTGCTCCAATTCTAGAAAAGCTTGGGTGTTCACATACTGTTGCAGATGTTTTGGAGGATGGATTTATAGAAAAAGTTAAATCAGATATTTCTGAAATTAAAGGATTAGCCTATTGTATAGGATCTATAGATTTAAAACCTCTTAGAATGATTAATGAGCAAGATTTTCAAAAGTGCATGAAACTTAATCTTTATTCTGCTGTTGAAGCTATCAAGGGGTATCAAGAAAGTTTAAAAAAAAATAAAGGTTCAATTGTAATGTTTTCAACTGTTGCAGCACAAAGAGGTTTCACCAATCATGCAATTATTGCGTCAGCAAAGGCAGCTGTTGAGGGTTTGACTGTTTCTTTAGCTGCAGAATTTGCTCCAAATATAAGAGTAAATTGTGTGGCACCAAGTTTAACAAAATCTAAAATTGCTGAACCCATGTTAAAAAATACGGCTTTAGCGGAAGGTATTGCAAAAGCTCATCCATTAAAAAGATTAGGGGAAGGAAAAGATTCGGCATCACTTGCTAAATTTTTACTTACAGAAGATAGTTCTTGGATCACTGGTCAAGTTATAGCGGTAGATGGTGGTAGATCTAAGCTTTCATAAAGTGAAAAAATTTATTTATATATTTTTTCTTATTTTAATTTCCTCTACTGCAAATTCTAAAAATTATAATTTTGAAAAATTAGGGTCTTTTAGTGAACCATGGGGCTCAAGTTTCATTAATAGTGAAGAATTAATTGTTACAGAAAAAGGTGGCAAAATTAAAATAATAAACATAGTTTCAAAAAATATTCATGAAGTTAAACATAATTTAAACTATTTTGTTCATGGTCAGGGTGGTCTTTTAGACATTATTCATAAAGATAAAAAATTATGGATTTCATATTCAGAGAATAGAGGAGATTGGAAAACCAGTACCTCAATTGCAAAAGCAGATTTAAATAAGAATTCTTTAAATTTTAAAAATATATTTCAAGCAAATCCACCTATTGAATCTGGCTATCATTTTGGATCAAGACTTGCTATCAAGGAAAATTATTTATTTGCTTCCGCAGGTGAAAGAGGCATGAATATGATAGCGCAAGATCCAACTCAACATCCAGGCAGTATCATTAGGATTAATTTAGATGGAAGTATTCCAAAAGATAACCCTAAGTTTGAAGGTAAGCCAAAATGGCTTCCGGAGATATACCAGATTGGAGTTAGAAATCCTCAGGGTTTAACTTTTTCAGAATTTGATGGAAAAATTTATATGAGCAATCATGGAGCAAGAGGTGGTGATTGGTTTGGAGAGGCCAAAAAAGGAGAAAATTATGGTTGGAAAATTTTAGGATGGGGAGGAACAAATTACTCGGGAACTGAGATTGGTCCAAAATGGAAACCAGGATTTACAAAAGCCATTCAATATTGGGTTCCATCTATCGCTGCAAGTGCTATTACAATTTATAAAGGTAAAGAGTTTGAAGAGTGGAATGGTCATGCATTAATTACTTCTCTTAAAGATAAATCTTTAAGAAAATTAATATTTTCAAACACATCTGAAATCCAAGAGGAAGTTATTTTTAAAGATAAAATTGGGAGAATTAGAGACATACAAGTTCACCCAATTGATGGGAAAATTTACTTTTTAGCTGGAGATGATTTGTGGCTAATGGAAAAAAAAAATTAATAAAATGAAAGAGAAACCTTATCACCACTTATCAGATGGAACTTTTCGAAATCCTAAGGGTTCACCTGTTGTAATATCTAGATCAGGGAAATTTTCTTATAGAACTTTCAGTAAATTAAGAAAAAATATTAGTCTTAATTTTCCAAAAGAGCATGTTGTCGAAAAGGATAAGGTTAAATCTGATTTAGAAAAATACAAAAATGATGATTACATTGCCTGGATTGGACACGCTACTTATTTAATTAAGTTAGGTAACACTACAATAATTACCGATCCTGTTTTTTCAAAAAATGCAGGTCCATTAATATTTGGACCGAAAAGGTTTACTAAACCAGCATTAGATCTAAATGAAATTCCAAAAACAGATTTATTTTTGTTAACTCATAATCATTATGATCATCAAGACATGTCTACTATTAGAAATTTTCCATACAAAGATGCAAAAGTATTAGTTCCACTCAACCTTGGAAAATATTTTAAGAGTTATGAAGATGTAAATGAAATGGATTGGTATGATTACAAAAACATTAACAGTGATTTAAAAATAACTTTATTACCAGCAGTTCATTGGTCAAAAAGAAGTCTAACAGATACAAACAAAACTTTGTGGGGAAATTTTTTAATTGAATATAAAAATAGAAAAATTTTATTTGCTTGTGATACTGGTTATGGAAATATTTATAAAGAACTAGGAGAAAAATATGGTCCGATTGATCTTACTATGATCAACATAGGAGCATATAATTTTAAACCAATGTTTGACAAAACTATTTACCACACAACTCCAGAAGAAGCTTTAAATGTAGCAAAAGATCTTAAAAGCAAAAAAGTACTAGGAATGCATTGGGGGACTTTTGTTTTATCTTTAGAGCCAATTATGGAACCACCAGTTCGATTTAAAGAAAATGCAGAAAATTATGGATTTAAAAGAGAAGATGCAATTACATTTAATATTGGTGAGTTAAAATCCTTAAACGAATTATTATAACTACAATATAGTTATTCTATGCATAATTCTATTGCCTTTAAAAGGGGTAGCTTGGTGGAGCATAGATCTGTTGTCCCAAATAGCTAACTGATCTTTTTCCCATTCTAATGAGTATTGAAACTTTTTTTTAACTTGGTGCTTAAATAATTCTTTTTTAACTTTTTCAGAATTTTTTAAATTTGGAGAAAATCCTACAAGATGTCCGGGACTGCAATAAATCGTATTTTTAGAGTTTATCTTTTTTATAATTTTATGAGTAGATTTTAATTCTTCAATCTTTCTACCCTTCTCTTTTACTCTTTCTCTTGTTGTAACTGAAATTGGCCCTTCAGAAGAGTACCTTCCCTTCACTTTGAGTAATTTATTTTTAATTGATTTAGGCAAATAATCATAAGCTAAGTATTGAGAGGAAAATTCAGTGTTTGCTATACCCTTTTTAGGAACTAGTTTAGAATAAAGCATTGTAAATCTCGGTGGTTTTTTTGTGTAAATAGAGTCAGTATGAAACTGTTCTCCAAAACTAGGTCCCTTATCTGTTGCTTTCCTTTGAACAACAGTAATTTGTTTAAATTTCTTACTTAATCCTTTTAGTCTTGGATAATTTGCTAATTTGCCAAAATGTTTAGCAAACGTAATATAATGTTTAGAAGTTAATTTTTGTTGCTTAAAATATACCATTCCATACTTGTTAAGTGCGTTCTTAATTGTAAAGATATCCTTATTTGTAATTTCTTTTAAATTTACAACTATTTCTGCACCAATATTTTTTTTATTAGTTTTTATTTTTAACATTTCTTAAAAAAATTTTTCAATTTACTTTTATGAATTTTTTTTAAATCTACAAAAAATTATTAACTATTAATTATTTAATAGTTTGTTTTTTGCCTTTTCAAACTCTTCTTGAGAAATAATTCCTTTTTCTTTTAAATCATTTAAATTTGATAGCTCTTCACTTAGATTTTTACTTTGACCAATGGTTTCTGAATTGGGCTGATTTTCAAATTCCTCTTTTTCTACTCTATTTGCCTCCTTTGCTGAAAATCCTTTCATAATTGCAGTACCACCTAAATATAGAACATACGCTAAAATAGGAATCGCCAAGCCAAAAAATATTATTTTTTCCATAAACTAATCCTCATCTTCTTCTCTCCATTTTTTTTCATACATTAAGTATGCAGCGTATATTACTGACACTGTACCTACAATCATACCATAGTCAAAACCAGTTTGCTTGTCATGTAAATACCAACCAAGTTGTGTGGCACCAATTGGTGGAACGGTAAGCAGGAGAAATATTATACCAAATCTGTAAGGACGCTTAGGCTTTTTCATCCTCTTAAACTAACAGATTAAAGCAAGTGATTTAAATGCTAAATTTGCGATCTTTTGAAACAGTCTATAGTATTTTTAAGTAAACAAGCAATGGTCATTGGTCCTACACCACCTGGAACTGGAGTTAATGCTTTTACATTTTTTGAAACATCTTCAAAATCAACATCTCCAACAATACCTTTATCAGTTTTGTTAATTCCAACATCAATTACTATTGCATCTTTTTTTACCCAATCTCCTTTTACAAGCTCAGGTATTCCAACTGCTGCAACAATTATATCCGCTTCTAAACATTCAGCTTTTAGATCTTTAGTTTTTGAATGAGTAATTGTTACAGTGCAATTTTCTTTCAAGAGTAGTTGTGTCATTGGTTTTCCATTTAAATTTGATCTACCAACTACTACTGCTTTTTTTCCACTTAAATTTGGTTCAATTTTTTTAATTAACAAGTAACAGCCAAGAGGTGTGCAAGGAACTGAGCTTTCATAACCTGATGAAAGATTACCAACATTCATTGGGTGAAAACCATCTACATCTTTAGAAGGATCAATTGCTTCAATAACTTTCTGCTTATCTATATGTTTTGGTAACGGTAATTGAACTAAAATTCCTGAAACTTTTTCATCTTTATTTAATTCTTTAATTTTTTCTAAGACAGTTTTTTCTTCAACACTATCTGGATATTTAATTACCTCTGATTTTAACCCTACTTCGTTTGCTGATTTTTCTTTATTACGAACATAAATTTGACTTGGAGTAAGATCTCCAATTAATATCACAGTTAAACCGGGGACTTTATTATATTTGGATTTAAGACCTGATACTTCTTGTTTTAATTCTTCTCTTAATTCAGCTGCAGCTTTTTTTCCATCAATTAAAATCATTTTACTTTCTAAAATATTATTGGTGCAATGTAGAGCTTCATACACATTTCAATAAACCAAATCAATAGAAGAAGGATGATTGGTGAAATATCTAGCGAACCTAAATTAGGCAAAAAACGTCTAATTTTATTAAGGATTGGCTCAGTTAATTTATAAGTTAGCTCTAAAACTGAGTAAACAAATCTGTTTTGAGTATTTAAAACATTAAATGCTATCAACCAGCTTATAACAACATTTGCTATTACAACATAAGAATACAGTTTTAAAATCTGTAAAACTAAATAAAAAATTGCCATCATTTTTTCTCAACATAAATTGACTGACTTGGGAAAGCAAAAGAGGCCTTATTTTTTTCTACAATCTGCTTAATTTCAATTGCTAATCTCTCTTTAACTTCTAGTGAATTGCTCCAACTATTTGAATTAGTAAAACATCTTACCAATAAATCTATTGAACTATCAGAAAACTTCTCAATTCTAACCGCAACCCCAGTTGATTGATTAAAGTCTTCACTGTTGTTTATATAACTTTCAATTTCCTCTCTTATTTTTTTTAATTGATCAATTGTAGAGTCGTACTGTAATGTAATTATCCATCTAATTCTCCAATTAGATGTTTCACTAACATTAACTACAGCATTTTCTGCAAATTGAAAATTAGGAATAATCGCTAGAGATTTATCAAACTTTCTTATTGTTGTTGATCTAAAACCAATTTTTTCAACTATGCCTTCAATGATCCCATCAACTGCAATCCAATCTCCAATTTTAAATCTTTTTTCAACTAATACTAAAATTCCTGAAATTAAATTTTTAAATAAATCTTGTGCTCCAAGTGCAACTGCAACTCCAAACAAACCAAGACCAGCAATAATTGGTCCTATCTTAATTCCCCATAATTCTAGTACTGCAGCTAATCCTAAAATAAATATTAAAATTTTAAGTGATTTAATTATCCACCCAATAAGTTCTCTAGTTAAAAGTTTATCAAGGCCACTTAAAATATATGAAATAGGTTCTATAATTTGATGAATAACCCAAAAAATTAATATTGTAATTAACGTTCTATTAATTGTATCAACTACTTCTCTTCCCTCTGTGGAAAAAGTCATGTAGTAACTTGCAATAAAGAAACCTAATACAATCGGTAAAAATCTAGCTGGACCAATTAATGACTGAACAAAAGTGTCATCTAGTTTGTTTGTTGTTCTTTTTGAGATAATTTCTAATTTTTTTATAATTAATTTACTTATTAATCCTCTAAAGACCAAAAAAATTAAAAATATCCCTATTCCTATTAAAATTTGAAAAATATCAACACCAAGTATTCCCTTATTCCAAACAGATAAAAATATTTCAGAAAAATTATTTATTAATTCCATACCTAAATTTTATATAACAAAAACTCTTCTTCTCCAGGATTAAAAAGAAATATCTTTTTCCATTTAATTTCATTCAATATTGACGAGGTTTTTTCACCTATACACATCAAGTTTGTATTCATCCAAAGGTTTTCCGTTTGATAGATTTTTATAAAATTTAAAAAACTAGAGGCACTGTTTTGAGAATAAACATAAACAATATCTGGCATATTCTGCTTTAATTCATTAACAAAATTTTCATCAAATTTTTCGTTATGAGTTATTTTATAATTAATAATACGTTTAACAGCATACCCATCTTTTAATAATTGTTGGTCTAAATCTGTTGTTATGATCTCACCACTTACATAAAGAAGAGGAGTATCTTTTAATTCATAATTTTGTAGGATTAGCTCTTTAAGGTTTGAAACATTCCCCTCTGCAGCAAGTGTATTTTGAAATCCTAAACTTCTAGCTTTTTTTTCTGTTGCACTACCAACACAAAAACAAATTAATTTTTTACTTAAATTTTCTATATTTAAATTTTTTACTGCATTAGAACTTGTAAATATTATACCACCATAATCATTAAAGTTAATTTTTTCATGTTGAACATTTTTAACATTTATTAGTGGAAGGTGAGAAACTTTATGATCTAAACCTTGAAACCTAATTATCATTTCTGAACAGTCTTCTATAGGTCTGGTTAACAAAATATGCATTTTACTTTTTATATGAATTATTTGATTTAATTTTTAAAGTGTTACCAACTTCTGTTCCAATTTCTTTAAACATATCAATAGTACCAGATTTTTTTTCATAAAATATTTGAGAACCATCTAATGAGAATAGTTCAGCTTCAACTGTAATTTTATCCCCTTCTATAAATGAATGAGCACCTATTGCCGTTTCGCAGTCACCTTCCAATACCTTTAAAATGTTTCTCTCTATATGAGCTCTCATATGAGTATCTTTATGATTTATTTTTTCCAAAACTTTTATAATGTCATCGTCATCATCTCTACACTGTAAAGCAATAATGCCTTGACCTGCACTTGGAATAATTTGATCAGTCGAAAAAATTTCAGAAATTTCATTATCTAAATTTAAATATTTTATACCCGCATAAGATAAAACTATTGCATCATAAATGCCTTCCTTGAGCTTTTTGATTCTAGTATCTACATTTCCTCTTATTAATTTACAGCTAACATCTGATCTTATTTTTTTGATTTGAAATTCCCTTCTATAAGACGAGGTTCCTACTATTGCATTTAATTTTAATTCTTTGATATTTTTCTTGTCATTAGTTATTAAAATTTCTCTTGGATCTGTCCTTTCTAAAAATGAATCTGTTCTAAGTCCTATAGTTTCAATTGCTGGCATATCTTTTAATGCATGCACGGCTATATCGATTTTTTTTTCTTTCAGTTCTTTTTCAATCGTACTAGAAAATAAACCCTTACCACCAACTTCTGATAATCTTTTATCCTGAATTTGATCACCTTTTGTAGTTATTGTTTGAATGACAATCTGATCATCTGGTAAGTCTAAAGCTTCAATAATTTTATCTTTAGCTTTTTGCGCATAAAGCAAAGCCAATTTACTTCCTCTTGAGCCAATTATAATTTTTCTATTCATTAAAAATTTATTTCTTACTTGTATTGAGATTGTACAATTATTAAAAACTATTTGAATGAGTAAAAAACCCTTAATTCTTGGAATAGAAACCAGCTGTGATGAAACGGCAGCTTCTATAATAACTGAAGATGACAAAGGAATTCCAACAGTTTTATCCAATATTGTTTCTAGTCAGGTTGATGTTCATAAAGAATTTGGGGGAGTAGTTCCCGAACTAGCTGCAAGATCACATATAGAAAAAATAGATTGGATTGTAGAAAAAGCAATTTCAGATAGTGGAAAAAAAATTGAGGAAATTGATGCTGTTGCTTCAACTGCGGGACCAGGTTTAATTGTTTGTTTATCAGTTGGTTTAAGTTTTGGAAAAGCTTTTGCGAGCGCAATTAATAAACCTTTTATAGCAGTTAACCATCTTGAGGGTCATGCATTAAGTCCTAAGTTAAATTCTCATTTAAATTATCCCTATCTATTATTACTAATTTCAGGAGGTCACTCACAATATTTAAGCGTTCAAGGTCTTGGAAAATATAAAAGATTAGGAACAACTATTGATGACGCATTAGGTGAAGCATTTGATAAAACAGCTAAACTTTTAGGAATTGAATTTCCTGGTGGACCACAAATCGAAGTTTTAGCAAAAAAAGGAGATCCAGAAAAATATGATTTACCTAAACCAATTTTTAATAAAGGTGGATGCAATTTATCTTTTGCAGGATTAAAAACTGCAATTTTAAAAATTTCAAAATCTATAAAAACAGAACAAGAAAAATTTGACTTAGCAGCCTCTTTTCAGAAAACTGTTGAAGAAATTCTTAATAAAAAAACAAAGATAGCATTTGAAGAATTTGAAAAAGAAAATAAATTAAAAGAAAAAGTTTTTGTAGTTGCTGGTGGTGTTGCTGCTAATAAAAAAATTAGATCAATGTTAATTAATTTATGTGATTCTAAAAATTATAAAAGTATATTTCCACCAATAGAACTTTGTGGTGACAATGCTGCTATGATTGCAATGGTAGGTTTAGAAAAATATAAATTAAATGAATTTAATAATTTAGATTATCCAGCAAAACCAAGATGGCCTTTGGATGAAAAAGCTGCATTTTTGAAAGGTGCAGGAGTGCAACTGTAATGAACTATTGGTTATTAAAATCTGAACCAGATGTTTGGTCAATTGATCAACAAATCAAAGCTGGCAAAAAAGGTGCACCTTGGGATGGTGTTAGAAATTATCAAGCAGCAAATAATCTAAAAAGTATGAAAAAGGGTGATCTATGTTTTTTTTATCACTCTAATATTGGTAAAGAGATAGTTGGAATAGTAAAAGTAATTAAAGAACACTATTTAGATAAAACTGATAAGACCGGAAGATTTGTTGCAGTAACAGTCCAGTTTATAAGCAAGTTCCCTAAGCCAGTTACCCTAGAAAATATCAAAAAAAATAAGAATTTAAGCGATTTAGCGCTTATTAAACAAAGTAGACTTTCGGTAATGCCAATTGATGATAAAAGCTGGAATATTATAAATAACATGAGTAGAATTTAAAAAAAAATAATCCATGCTAAAAAAAAAGAAAAAAGCTAAATCTAAAAAAAAAACTAAAGTAAAAAAGAAAACTGCAGTTAAGAAAAAAAATAAAGTCAGAGGAAAAAAGTCAAAAAAAATTTTAAAACAAAACGAAAAGCCTACTCCAGAATTGGTTATAAAAACTAAGCCTGAATGGATTAAAAGCAGTTTAGCTAACAAAAGTAAATACGAACAAAAATATTCTCAATCTATAAAAAATAACGATGAATTTTGGAAAAAAGAAGGAAAAAGAATTACTTGGATTAAACCGTATAAAAAAATTAAAAATGTTAAATACAGTTCTAAGGAAGTGAAAATTAAATGGTTTGAAGATGGAACATTAAACGCATCTGCAAACTGTGTCGATAGACATCTAAAAGATAAAAAAGACAAAACAGCAATAATATGGGTTGGTGATGATCCAAAAGAGAGTCAAAAAATTACCTATAAACAACTTCACCAAAAAGTTTCTAAAGCTGCAAATGGTTTAAAAAAATTAGGTATTAAAAAGGGAGATAGAGTTACAATTTATCTTACAATGATACCAGAACTTGCTATTTTAATGTTAGCATGTGTTAGAATTGGTGCAGTCCACTCAATTATTTTTGGAGGTTTTTCAGCAGACTCGATTTCTGGAAGAGTGAATGACTGTGAGTCTGAATATATAATTACAGCAGATGAAGGTGTTAGGGGCGGAAAAACTATTCCATTAAAAGAAACAACTGATGAAGCATTAGAGAGTTGTCCTAATGTAAAAAAATGCATTGTTGTTAAACGTACAGGTAATTCAATTAGTTGGAATTATGATAGAGATGTTTGGTATCATGATTTAATTAAAGATGTTCCTTCTCAGTGTGAGCCAGAAGAAATGAACGCTGAAGATCCTTTATTTATTTTATACACATCAGGTTCAACCGGAAAACCAAAGGGAGTTTTACACACAACAGGTGGATACATGGTGTATGCATCGATGACTCATCAATATATTTTTAATTACAAACCAAAAGATATTTATTGGTGTACTGCTGATATTGGTTGGGTAACAGGTCACAGTTATATTATCTATGGTCCTCTTTCGAACGGTGCAACAACTATAATGTTTGAGGGGATACCAAACTATCCTGATAGTTCTAGGTGGTGGCAAATAGTAGATAAATACAAAGTAAATATTTTTTATACTGCCCCCACTGCAATCAGAGCTCTAATGAGAGAAGGTGATAAGCCTGTAAAGAAAACATCAAGAAAATCTTTAAAATTACTTGGAACTGTTGGTGAACCAATAAATCCAGAAGCTTGGATGTGGTATTACAAAACAGTTGGAAATTCTAAGTGCCCAATTGTAGATACATGGTGGCAGACAGAAACAGGAGGGATATTAATTGCTCCTCAAACAGGTGCTATTCCTTTGAAACCTGGCTCTGCAACAAAACCTTTCTATGGAATAAAACCTGTACTTGTCGATAAAGAGGGTAAAGAAATAAAAGGACCTGGAGAAGGAAGACTTTGTATAGGACAATCGTGGCCTGGACAAATGAGAACATTATATGGAGATCATCAAAGATTTGTTGATACTTATTTTTCTCAGTTTGAAGGCAAATATTTTACTGGTGATGGATGTCGAAGAGATAAAGATGGATATTATTGGATTACAGGTCGGGTAGATGATGTAATTATTGTATCAGGACACAACTTGGGTACTGCTGAAATTGAAAGTGCATTTGTGGCTCATCCAAAGGTGGCAGAGGCAGCAGTAGTAGGTTACCCACATGATATTAAAGGTAATGGATTATATTGTTATGTAACATTAAATGCTGGTGAAAGAGAAACTGGTGAACTGGAAAGAGATCTAAAACTTTGGGTTCGAAAACAAATTGGTCCACTTGCTACACCTGACTTAATTCATTTCACTCCAGGACTTCCAAAAACAAGATCTGGAAAAATTATGAGAAGAATTTTAAGAAAAATTGCTGCAAATGAACATGGTCAATTAGGAGACACAACTACCTTAGCTGATCCTAGCGTTGTAGACAGTTTGGTTGAGAACAGAAAAAATATTTAGAACTGTATTCTATCTTTAAATTCTTTTTTAATAACATCCCATTTTAAAATAACAGAATTTAAAACTATTTTTCGATCAAGAGTTTTTAGCTCATCAGCTATTGGTGCCCATTTGTACATTGATAAAGCACTTGGGTTAAAAGGACGATCAATGTGATACTTCTCCCAATCAATTTTAATTAGTCTTTCATCAAATTCTTTTTTCGCTTCTTCGATGATACTCAAAGGCATACCATTTGTTATTTCATCATCTAAAATTTTTAAAAAAATTTCCTTAGCTTTATCTAGTTCATTAAAACTAGAATTAACTTTTAAATAAGAAAAAGTAAAAAAAGTTAAATCTTGAAGAGCAACAGAATAGATATTCCATTTAGCTTCATTTACAGATTTCATAAATTCATCATTATCAAAATGAAGAACGTATCTTGTTCCCATTCTAGTTTTTAAATAACTATATAGTGTAACTTGGGATACCCATGCAGATTTTGTTTGAATAAACTCTTCCAACTCATCTAAAGTTTTAATTTTTTTTTTTGGAATAAAAGCTTTAAACAAAGAAAAAAAATAAACTTTGAAATCACTCAAAGATAAATCTTTCCAACTTAATTTTTTTTTATCCATAAAAAGTTAATTTTATTGAAAATATAAGAAAAAATTAACCTAATACGGCTAATTTTACACTTTTATTCTCTTTCATAATGGTTAAGGTTTTAAAAGTTATAACTAAAAAAGAGAGGTATGCATGGCGAAAAACGCTCAACACTGGGAAAAGACCAGAAGCTTGTTGTTTATAACACTTGCAATCTGGGCTGTATTCTCAATGGGTATATTCCTTTTCGGAGCTGAAATGAACGAAGTGACTGGACCTTTTGGGTATCCATTAACTTATTGGTTCACATGTCAAGGTTCTCTTGCCATATTTGTAATCCTTATTTTCTGGTTTGCAGGTAGACAAGAAAAAATTGATGAAGAGTTCGGCTTTAGTGAAAAAGGAGACGACTAATGATTAAAGGTAATTTTATAGATAACTTGCCTAAAGTTTATGGAATCTACACAGGTGGATTTATAGGTTTCATAATCTTAATGGCGATTGGTGAGCAGATGGGTATGTCTGCAAAAGCAATAGGTATTTGCTTTGTAGGTTTTACCATTTTCATCTACGCGCTGATTGGTTGGCTATCTCGAACAGCCCAAGCAAGTAACTATTACGTAGCTGGAAGAACGGTTCCAACTGTGTTCAACGGAATGGCAACAGCAGCCGACTGGATGTCTGGTGCTTCATTCGTTGCGATGGCAGGTGGTATTTACTTCAAAGGTTATGGATATATGGCTTTGCTTGTAGGTTGGACAGGTGGTTATGTGTTAGTTGCAACTTTATTAGCACCATACTTAAGAAAATTTGGCTGTTACACAGTTCCAGATTTCGTAGGTACTAGATACGGTGGTAATACTGCAAGATTAATGGCAGTTATCGTTTTAACTGTTGCATCATTCACATATGTGACTGCACAAATTAACGCTACAGGTACTATTGCAGCTGTTGCTTTAGATATCCCATTCCAATACGCAGTATATGTTGGACTAATTAGTATTTTACTATGTTCAATGCTTGGTGGTATGAGAGGGGTAACTTGGACACAGGTTGCACAATACATTGTACTAATTATAGCTTACCTACTTCCAGTATTCTGGATCAGTAATAATATTGGTGCTGGTTTCTTCCCACACTTCATGTTAGCTGATGAAGTTGCTAGAATTGGTGAGTTAGAGCAACAGTTTGGGTTTGTTAAAAACTCTGCTGCTGATTTAGCTACAGTACCTAAAGGGTTAGCTGGTATTACTAAGGCTCACTCTGAAGTTAACGCAACCCCTTGGGCTTTCATCTCATTAGCATTAGCAATGATGATGGGAACAGCTTCATTACCACACGTAATGATGAGGTTCTTTACTACTCCAAGTGTAAAAGCAGCTAGAAAATCAGTAGGTTGGTCAGTATTTTTTATCTTCCTACTATATTCTTCTGCACCAATGTTAGCGACACTATCAAAACTTGCTTTGATTGATCCAAACTTACCGACAGGTATTATTGGTAAATCAATTGCAGAAGTTCAAGCAATCGATTGGTATCAAAACTGGAACCAAGCAAATCTGATGTTTGTAAGCGACTTTAACGGAAATGGAACTGTTGAATTAAACGAGTTCTTCATGGGTGGTAAAGCCGTTGTATTAGCAACACCAGAAATTGCTGGATTACCATATGTAATCTCAGGTCTAGTTGCTGCTGGAGGTTTGGCAGCTGCGATGTCAACTGCAGATGGTTTGATTCTTGCAATTGCAAATGCAATCTCACATGACGTTTACTACAAAATGGTAGACCCTAAAGCTGAGACTGCTAAGAGACTAGTTGTTGCAAGGGTATTACTTGTAGTAATTGGTTTTGCAGGAGCAACTATTGCGGCAATGGAGATCCAAGGTATCTTAGGTTCAGTAATCTGGGCTTTTGATTTTGCGATGTCTGGATTGTTCTGGCCACTTGTACTTGGTGTATGGTGGAAGAGAGCTAATAAAGAAGGTGCTATAGCTGGTATGGTCTTAGGATTAGTTTCTGGTTTCGCGTATCTTGTTTGGGTACGAAGTGGTGGAAGCGGATTCTTAGGAATTACTCAGTTAACATTTGGTATCTTCGGATCTACAGTTAGCTTAGTAGCTATGGTTGTTGTAAGTTTAATGACTTCAGCACCAAGCACTGCAACACAAAAAATGGTTGATGATTCTAGGGTACCTGCGGGTGCATCTGTAATCGGCGGCCAAAAATAAATAATCTTATTAAGGGGCGATTAATTTCGCCCCTTTTATTTATTTTTAAGATCAAATATAAATTCCTTAATGTC
>CACALX010000003.1 GCA_902533445.1 uncultured Pelagibacteraceae bacterium | reverse complement strand
GATAATAGAATCAGTTTTATTTTCAGATTTTCTATAAGCTTGACCACTATAGAAAATTTTTTCTTTTCCTTTTAAATTATTTTCTAAATATCTTAAGCACGATGCAATTGTTAAATCTGGTCTAAGACACAGCTCACTTCCATTTTGATCAGTAAATGAAAAAATAAATTTTCTAAAGTTTTCACCTGACCTTTGAACAATATGATTGGCCTCAATAACTGAGGGTAAATCTATATATTTGTAACCCTTAGATTTTACTGATCTAAGAATGTTTTCAGATAAGTTTTTTGATTTCATCTATTAAATTTGATTTTGGAAATGTTTTGTTATTTTCACCTTTAACACCTTTAAGATTTTTTATCGTTACTGTGCCTTCATTAAATTCATTTTCACCACATATAACTGCTACATTTAATTCACGCTTATTTGCTAAGGTTAATTGCTTACCTAAATTTTTCTTTGTATCTAAAAATATTTCTGCATTAATGTTATTTTCTCTTAATTGATCTACAATTTCGTAATAATTTTTAAGATATTTTTCATCCATCACACAGACTAAAACAGGCTTTTGATAATCCAACTTAATCTGATCTAATTGTAAAAGTGCAAATAACAATCTATCCACACCAAAACTAATCCCTGTACCTGGAATATCTACCCCTTTAAATCTTGAGATAAGCTTAGCATAAGACCCTCCCGAACAAATGCTGCCAATATCAACTTCTTTTTCTTTATTATTTGTAACTTTAAAATTTAAGTTAGTTTCAACAATAAAATCAGAATAATAAGCTAAACCTCTAACAATAGTAAAATTGGTTTGTACTTGATCTAAATTAGAACCAAATTCTAAAATTTCAAAAATGTCCTCTAACTCTTTAATTCCTTCCTGAGACAATGGATTTTTTAAATTTTCTTTTAATTGTTTTAAGTTTTTTATTTTTAAGAAATTTAATATTTGTGATGCTTGTTCATCTGTTAGATCAGCACCTTTTGTAACTGCACCGCTTACATCTTTTCTCTCCTTTTTAAGAAGATCTTCAACACCTTTTAAACCAAATCCAGGTTTGTCTAATTTATCAATAGCTCTAATTACTTTTAATTGCTTATCTTCAGATATTTTTAAATCATCAATCAAACCTTGCACTATTTTTCTGTTACTAATATTGATTGTGAATTGATCTTTATTCAAACCACAATCTAAGAGTGTACTTGAGATTAAATTACAAAGTTCTGCATTAGCTTGGGCTGAATTAACATTTCCAACAATATCAAAATCTGCCTGCATGAACTCTCTGTATCTTCCATTTCCTGCTTTTTCATTTCTAAAAACATTCTGAATTGCATATCTTTTGTAAATTGATGGAAGCTCTTGATTGTTTTGAGCAACAAATCTAGCTAAAGGACTAGATAGATCATATCTAAGTGTAATATTTTTATCATCATCTTTGAATGAGAATACATCAGACATAGGGTTATCCTCGTCCTCTGCTAAAAACGAACCAATATTTTCGCTGATCTCAAAAGAAGGTGTCTCTAATGGTTCAGCTCCAAATTTTAAAAAATTTTTTTCAATCACTTTTAAAAGTTGTTTTTTTAAAACTAATTTTTTATTCCAACGATCTTCAAATCCAGATGGTAAGGAAGGATTGAGTTTTTTATCTTTTTCCATTTTAGTGGTACTTTGGGTAGGTTACGCTCCTACGACTTCGGATCCACAAACCGACGTGATACTATTTCACCACCAAAGCTTATCCTTTAGTTATTATCTTATTTTATGTGGAATGAAAATTATAATATAAATAAATAGCCTAATGGCTATGGAACCAGTTTCTGTGAGTACTTCTATAAGTAATTCTGTATATAATATTTATATTCATGAGCAGCGTTTTAGACAAAAATTATTAATATTCAAGGCTTAAATAAAAAAAGGACGTTAATCTATTAAATGTAGAAGTAACGTCCTTTGGAAATTTTAAGAAAATTAGTCTATTTTTTTTAAATTTACTGCAGAAGGACCTTTAGGACCGTCTTCTAATGTGAATTCAAGTTTATCACCTTCATTAAGAAATCTCATTCCAGCAGCTTTTACGGCTGAAGCATGTACAAAGGCATCTTTCTCTTTGTCGTCTCTCTCTATAAAGCCATATCCCTTTTTACCATTATACCATTTTATTTTACCTTGTAGTGTACTCATCTTATTTCTTCGTCCTTTTGTTATTTATTATATTAATTAAGTTAATTTCTTTTACAGGTATTTCAAGATCAAACTTCGTTGTGGTGGCTGAGGAAGGATTCGCACCTCCGACACAAGCCTTTTCAGGGCTCTGCTCTACTCCTGAGCTACTCAGCCTTATTTATCCTCTAAAGATAATTCTTCCTTTAGTAAGATCGTAAGGTGTCATCTCCACAGTTACATTGTCACCTTGAAGAACTCTAATTCTGTTTTTTCTTAACTTACCTGCTGTGTGAGCTGTAACCGTATGACCATTCTCTAGCTTAACTCTAAACATTGCATTCGGAAGTAGGTCTATCACAGTCCCTTTGAATTCAAGTAAGTCTTGTTTTGACAAATTTATTTTCTCCTTATTCTTTTTAATACTGATTGAGCATGCCCAACCAGGCCTTCGTAATTTGCAAGTGTTATAACTGATGGTCCAAGACTTTCAATACCCTTTTTTGATAGGTTTATGTATGAAATTCTTTTATAGAATTCGTTTACACTTATACCACTAGAGTATTTTGCTGATCCATTAGTTGGTAAAACATGATTTGAACCAACATTATAATCCGTCATAGCCATAACGGCATATTTTCCTAAACAAATCGATCCTGAATTTTTTATTTTTGAAACAATAGATTTATAGTTTTTAACATTTAACTCTAAATGCTCTGGAGCTATTTTGTTAACAATATTGATAATTTTTTTATCTGAATTTACATGCATTAAAATTCCATTATTTTGCAAACTTCTCTTTGCAATAGACCCTCTTGGAATTTCTTTTAATTGTTTAATTATTTCAGTTTTAACTTTATTAAATAAGTTTTTATCTTTTGAAATTAATATGCACTGTGCGAGATAATCATGTTCTGCTTGTCCTATTAAATCGCTTGCAACCCATTCTGGATTTGAATACTTGTCACAAACTATTGTAACCTCAGAAGGACCGGCGGTCATACCCTCAATTCCAACATCTCCAAAAACTTCTTTTTTTGCAGCTGCAACGTAAGCATTTCCAGGTCCTACAATTTTATCAACCTTTTTAATTTTTTTTGTTCCATAAGAGACTGCAGCAATAGCAGAAGGTCCGCCAATTGAATAAATTTCCTTAATTTTACATTTTTTAGCAGCATATAAGACTGCAGGATTTTGTTTTCCTTTATAGCCTGGGTTGATCATAACTATTCTTTTTACACCAGCAACAATAGCTGGAACTGCATTCATCAACACACTAGATGGATAGGATGCAGTTGAACCAGGCACATAAATTGCAACCGAATCTAATGGTATATATTTATACTCAAGTTTATTTTTAAATTTATCAGTGTAAGAAATATTTTTAAACTTTTGTAATGAATGAAATTTATAAATCCTATTGTAAGCAGTATCGATAGATTTTTTTACAATAGAATTTAATGATTGAATTGATTTTTGAATTTGATTTGAGCTAGGCTTGATTACTGAATTTTTGTTAAATTTTTTTTCATATTTTAATAAAGCTTTATCGCCATTTTTTTTAACATCTTTAATAATGTTAGTGACAGAAACAAAACTTGATTGAACTTTTCTCTTTCTTTGCATTAACAAATTATCTAATAATTTGTCAAAATTTTTCTTACTGCTATCTAAAACCTTCATCTCTAATTTATTTCACTTTGATCCTCTAATATTGCTTCAATCGCTTCAGCGGTCAAGGCAATATGAGCATTATTACTAAAGAAGAGATTTATTTCATAATCATCGTTATTTTTCAAATAATCTATTCCTACTAATTCTAAAACCAATTCTTGATTTGATTGATCAATATTTTTTGACTTTACCTTATCAACAAAATCAAATCTGCAGATACTATTGACTTTTTTGTCCTCATTTTCATTTTCTACTTTAATACGCTCAATTGATAATAAAAACACTTTATTAGATTCTAGATACTTAATATCTGAAACTTTTACTTTGGCTCCTGAACTACAAGCAGAAATCATTTGTAATCCCTCTTTGTCTGTAGCAATAATTTTAGCTAAATATTTGTTCATCTTTTTAATCTTTTTATTTTAACACCAATATTTTTTAATTTATTTTCAATTTTTTCATAACCACGATCTAAATGATAAATCCTATTTATTACAGATTTCCCTTGTGCAACTGAAGCTGCTAAGACAAGCGCCACTGATGCTCTTAAATCACTAGACATTACTTCTGCACCAATAAATTTCGTATTACCCTCAATATATGCTTTGTTATTTTTGGTCGTAATATTCGCACCTAATCTCTGTAATTCAGCAACATGCATAAATCTATTTTCAAAAATATTCTCTGTGATTGAACTTTTTCCTATTGATTTACACATTAAGACCATTAATTGCGCCTGTAGATCTGTTGGTATTCCTGGAAACTCTTTTGTTTTAATATTTTTAATAGACTTAATTTTTTCTGGTCCATTGATATGAATTTTATTTTTGCTTACTTTTATTTTGGCTCCTATTTTTTTTAATAAATTAAGTTCTGTATTTATTATTTTTGGATCTAAATTATTAATTTCTAGAGTTCCTTTGGCTAGAGTTGCTGCTACACAAAAAGTACCAGCTTCAATTCTATCGGCCATTACAGAATAATCTGTTGATTTTAATGAACTTACTCCGTCGATAGTACAAGTTCTTCCTTTCCAATTAATTTTTGCACCTGCTGAGTTAAGAAAGTTAGTGAGATCTTTTATTTCTGGCTCAACAGCGCAATTTCTTAATACTGTTTTTCCTTTCGCCAAGCATGCAGCAATTATAGAATTTTCAGTTGCTCCAACAGTAATTTTAGGAAATCTAATTAATCCACCTTTAAGTTTACCAAAAGATTTTGCTAAAATGTAACCGTCCTTAATTTCATAATTCATCCCAAGTTTTTCTAAAGCTGACAAATGATAATTAACTGGTCTTGCACCAATTAAGCAACCGCCTGGTAATGATGTTTTTGACTTATGATATTTTGCAACTAATGGTCCTAATACTAAAATTGAACCTCTCATTGTTTTAACTAATGAATAACTAGCAAAAGTTTTCATATTTTTATTATTTGAAATTTTTGCAGTTTTTTTATCTTTAGAAAGTTCGATTTTTGATCCAAGAGACTTAAGTAAATTAAGCATAGTACTAATATCTTTTACTCTTGGAAGGTTATGAATAGTTACAGGTAAATCAAAAAGTAGTGTAGCTGCTAATATTGGCAATGATGCATTTTTAGAACCTGATATTGAAACTTTGCCCTTGATTTTGCTAGGACCATCAATCAGAAATTTGTCCATGACTTACTTTTTAATTTTGGCAACCTGAATAGTAGTTTGTCCCTGATATTTACCGTTCTTAGATTTATAAGTTGTCTCTGGTTGAGTCTCTGATTTAAAAAATAAAAATTGGGCTATACCTTCATTAGAATAAATTTTTGCTGGATTGGGTGTAGTGTTGCTTAGCTCTATAACTATATTTCCTTCAAATTCATTTTCAATAGGAGTTACATTGCAAATTATACCTGTTCTTGCATAAGTACTTTTACCAACACATATACAAAGTACATCTTTTGGAATTCTGAAATATTCTACTGTTTTAGCTAAAACAAATGAGTTTGGGGGAATAATGCAATGTGGTCCCTTTTTCTCTATAAAATTGTCATCTGAAAAATTTTTTGGATCAACTAAGGAATTATTTACATTAGTGAATATTCTATATTCATCAGAGATTCTAACATCATAACCCATGCTACTTAATCCATATGATATTTTTCCCTCTGCAACTTGATGGTCTAAAAATGGTTCAATCATATTGTGCTCTTTGCACATCTTCTTAATCCATGAGTCAGGCTGAATAGACATTACTTAGATTTTTTTTTATTTTTTTTTTGAAATAGTTTTCTTTTTTTTAAGTTTTTTTTTAAAGCTAAGCTCAAACGCTCATTTTTATCTTTAGAACTCATTCTTTGTTGGGATTAGTCAAAAAATCTAAAGATATTGGTTTATTAGGATCTAATGGTTTCGATATGGGCTCTTCTTTTTTTGGGCCTTCTTTAGCTAGACGTTTAGCTTTCTTTTCAGCAAGCTTTTTTTCTCTTTTAGCTTGCTTCTCCATAAGCTTGTTGCCTTTTGTAGATTTATAATCGTAGTGAATTCCCATAACATTTTTTTTAGTAGATATAGATCATTATGGCCAAAAAATTAAGGCAATAATTTGAAAAAAATGCTTTATTATCAATAAATTACTAAATGTATTTTAGCTCCTGTAGTTAAATGGTATAACAAGTCATTGGTAATGACTAGTTCCCTGGTCAGTACAGGGTGGGAGCACCATTAATTTCTGTAAAATTTTTTTCTAAAAATAATTGAAATCACAATTAGTACAAAAAACGCTAAAAGAGGAACATAAATATCTGGAGAAAAGATAATATCCATTATTCCAGGAACTTCTGAATTTTGATCGATTACTTTTTCAATCCCACTTCCAATTGAAACTGCCAAAAAAATCTGGGGTATTATTCCTAAAAAAGTTGCTAATAGAAAATTTTTTATTCTTACATTAAATAATGTTGGCAATAGACAGCTTATTTGCCAAGGAACTCCTCCAATAAATCTGTAAACGAGCATATAAAAAAATTCAGATTTTTTAAATTTGATTTCAAGATTTTGAAATTTATTAAGAAATTTTTCTCTAATTAAATCTCTTAAAAAATAATTTCCAAATATATATAAAAAAGTTGCACCTACACTTAAACCAGTTACCACAACTAATGTTCCAATCCACTTGCCAAAAATAAAACCGCCCATAAGTGCTACGGGAGATCCGAAGCCTAAAAAAGGGAATACCCAAAGCACCGTTAGAAACAAGAAAGAAATTGAAACTAAAAATAAATTAGAATTCTTCAACTCAATTAAATAAGATCTGTTATTTCTCAAAAAATCATAAGATGTAATCTCCTGAAGACTGAATTTTGAAAAGAAAAAATATAAAAATAAACTAACAATTAATAAGTAAGATAAACCTATAATTAGTTTAATTTTTTTTGTTTTTTCCATGAATATTGTTATTTTATTCTTAAATCTTCTATTTGCTATTTTTATTATTGCTAATATAAAGGGGCAAAATTTATAAAATTTAATCAATTTATTTATGAAAAGAACGTACCAACCTTCAAATAAAAAAAGAGCACGAAAACACGGCTTTAGATCAAAAATGAAGACTAAAGGTGGAAAGAAACTTTTAGCTAGAAGAAGAGCCAGAGGAAGAAAATCTTTAACTGTATCAGTGTAAATTAATGAAAAGCAAAATTATTGCTCTTTCAAAAAACGAGGAATTTAAAAATTTACTTAAACAAAAAAAGTTTTCAAATAAGTACGTAACTATTTTCTTTGGTAATTTAATGAATAAAGATAATAAAAAACTCAATATTAGTTTTGTAACAAAAAAGAAATTAGGGAATGCTGTTAAGAGAAATAAGATTAAAAGAAGATTAAGGAATATATTAAACGAGGCAATTAAAAAAATATCAATAAATTTTAACTATTCATACCTTGTTATCGCTAAGTCATCTATGCTAAATAATGAATACAAATTAATAAAAGAAACTCTATTTCAGGATTTTGAAAAAATAAAATAATGAATATTTTTACAAGTATATTAATTAAAATTATAAAAGGTTATAAATATTTGATTAGCCCTCTATTTGGACATTCTTGTAGATATTTGCCTACTTGCTCAGAATACAGTATTGATGCACTTAAAGAATTTGGTCTATTAAAAGGATCATTTTTAAGTATTAAAAGAATCTTATCTTGTCACCCAATCAAATTTTTAGGTGGTGGTGAAGGTTTTGATCCTGTTAAAAAAAAAACAAAAATAAAATAATATGGATACTAAAAATATAGTAGCAGCAATTTCATTATCAGCAGCAGTTATAGTTTTATATTCACTATTTTTTGCTCCTCCACCAATTACTAAAGAAAATGTGGCTGAAGGAAATAAAGTTGAACAAAACAGTGACACACCTTCTCTTGATCAAAAAGAAAATGTTGTTGAAATTTCTAGAGAAGAAGCTTTAAATCAAAGTGAAAGAATTAATTTTGAAAATGAGAGTATTGTTGGTTCTATTTCACTTAAAGGTGGCGTAATTGATGATCTAACTTTTAAGCAATATAATGTCAGTCTAGACTCTCAAGAAAAAGTTACACTTCTTTCCCCAAGAAATTCAAAAGATGGTTATTTAATTGAAAGTGGTTTTATTACATCAGATAAAAATGTTGAAATTCCAAATTCAAATTCTATTTGGAAAGTTTCAGGAAATAATAAATTAACAGATCAATCTCCTATAAAAATATCTTGGACAAATGATCAAGGTATTACATTTGAAAAAGAGATCGCCTTAGATGACAAATATTTATTTTCAATTAAACAAAGCGTAATCAATCCTACAGATAAAAAATATGATTTTTATACTTATGGGCAAATCATTAGAAATGAAATGCCTGATATATCTAACTTCTATATCCTTCATGAAGGATTAGTGGCAACACTTGATGATGAACTTATTGAAGAAGATTACGATGATATACAAGAGAAGAAATTTTCAAGAACAGCTCAAAAAGGATGGCTAGGTATTGGAGATAAATATTGGGTAACTTCGCTAATTCCACCTAGAGAAAAAGAATTTAAAACAACATTTGATTATAAAGATAAGTTCAGAGCAAATTTTGTATCAACAGAACCATTGGAACTTAATGAAAATTCATTGATTGAAGAAACGTTACAAATCATTGTTGCTGCAAAAAGAGTTGATGTAATTGACGGATATGCTGAATCTTTAAATATTGATAAATTTGACTTAACAATTGATTGGGGATTTTTATACTTTATTACCAAACCGTTATTTTTTGGAATAGATTATTTCTTTAAATTACTCGGAAATTATGGCCTAGCGATTATAGCAATTACGATTTGCATAAGATTAGCATTTTTCCCACTTGCAAACTTTTCGTTTAGAAGCATGGCAAAAATGAAAGCCTTACAGCCTGAAATGGCAAGGTTAAAAACTTTACACGAGGGTGACAAGATGAAATTGCAGCAAGCAATGATGGCTCTTTATAAAAAAGAGAAGGTAAATCCTATGAGTGGATGTTTGCCCATATTGGTACAAATTCCAGTTTTCTTTGCTTTGTACAAAGTTTTATTTGTAACAATTGAAATGAGACAAATGCCTTTTTATGGCTGGATACAAGATTTATCTGAGAGAGACCCTACCTCTTTGTTTAATCTATTTGGATTATTGCCTTATGATGTACCATCATTTTTAGTCATTGGAGCATGGCCTGTTGCAATGGGTGTTTCTATGTGGGTTCAACAAAAGTTAAATCCTGCACCAACAGATCCGATGCAAGCAAAAATATTTATGTTCTTTCCATTATTCCTAACAATAATTTTAGCACCCTTCCCGGCAGGGTTGGTAATATATTGGACAGTAAATAATATTTTAACTATGGCACAACAAGTTTTCATAATGAAACGAACCACTGTTAAAACAACAACTTAATGTTGGATATTAAAGAAGAAGAATTAAAAACAATTCTACCATTAGATGGTCCTTCAACTGAAGAAGTAAAAAAATATTTAGAAAAATATAATGATGAATATATTGTTATTAAATGTGGTGGTAGTGTTTTAATCGATAAAAATCTTTTTGATATTTTTATTCAAGATATTTCAATACTAAATAAACTAGGATTTACTCCTATTATTGTTCATGGGGGTGGAAAAAGAATAAGTAATAAACTTAATGAGATAGGTTTAGAAAGTAAATTTATAAAAGGATTAAGGGTAACCGATAAAGAAACAATAAAAGTTGTAGAAGAAGTATTAATTGATTTTAATAAGGAAATTATTAATGCTCTAGATCAGCAAAATTGCAAAAGTCAGAGTATTAATTCTAAAGAAAATAATATTTTAACAGTTATACAAGAAAATGAAGAACTTGGTTTTGTGGGCTCTCCTATAAATGTAGATCAATCAATAATATATAAAATTATAGCAGATAAAAAAATCCCTATTATTGCACCTTTAGGTTTAGATAAAAATGATCAAACTAATAATGTCAATGCAGACACTGCAGCTGGCTATATTGCTAAAAAAATTAATGCTAGAAGGTTAATTATATTAAGTGACGTAGAAGGTGTTTTGGATAACAATAAAAATCTAATTCCAGAAATTAATTCAGAATCTATAAAAAACTTAATCGATAATGAAATAATTACTGGTGGTATGATCCCAAAAATAAATAATTGCTTAGATGTTGCTAGTAACGGAGTAAAAGGAGTTGTTATAATAGATGGAAGAAAAAATCATTCTGTTCTATTTGAACTTTTATCAGATGAAGGATCTGGAACTTTAATTAGACAATGAAAAATTTAAGCCATATTAAAAATATTCTATTTGATTGTGATGGTGTTCTTTATAGCGACCTAGAGGCAGTATTTGGTCAAGTAAGTCGAAAAATGACTGAATATATCTCAAGTAAACTTAATGTAGATTTAAAAAAAGCCAAAGAACTTCAGACAAATTACTTTCACAAATACAACACAAGCTTAAATGGTCTAATGATACATCATGAAATTGATCCTAAAGAATTTTTAGATTTTGTTCATGATATTGATTTATCTTTTTTAGAAAAAGATACAGCATTAAAATATGAGTTAGAGAATATAAATTTAAGAAAATTTGTCTTTACTAATGGTAGTCAAAATCATGTAAAGCATATCACTACAACCCTAGGAATTGATGATCAATTTGAAGGCATATTTGATATCGTAGATGCAGAATATCACCCAAAACCAGAAGCTAAAGCTTTCGATTTAATGATAGAAAAATTCAAAATTGATCCAAAAGAAACTTTGTATATTGAAGATATAGCAAAAAACTTATCGATAGGTAAAGAGCGAGGAACAATTACTGCTTGGTTAATTAATGATGAGGAATGGGGCAAAAAAGAATCTAATAAAGAATATATTGATTATAAAATTGAAAATCTTACTTTATTTTTAAAAGAAATAAGGCTATTAAAAAACCAATAAATTATGAGTATAGAAAACATTATAAATGAAGCTTGGGAAAAGAAAGATCAAGTTAATCAAAATTCAGATCAAAAATTAAAAGATACTATTAATCAAGTAATAGAAGATCTAGATAGTGGTAAATCTAGAGTTGCTGAAAAAATTCATGGTGAATGGGTAACTCATCAACACTTAAAAAAAGCAATTATGCTAAGTTTTAGAATTCATGGAATGGAAACTTTAGATGGTCCCTACTCAGCTTGGAGAGATAAAGCTCATTTGTTAAAAGGAAAAACAGCTGGATGGTCAAACGCTGATTTTGAAAAAGCAGGTTTTAGGATGGTACCAAATACTGCAATGAGAAAAGGATCATATGTTGCTAAAAATGTTGTTCTAATGCCGAGTTATGTAAATATTGGTGCTTACATAGATGAAGGAACAATGATGGATACTTTTAGTCGTGCAGGTAGTTGCTGTCAGATTGGAAAAAATTGTCATATTTCAGCTGGAACTGGTATTGGTGGAGTTTTAGAACCAGCACAAGCTCTTCCAACCATTATTGAAGATAATGTTTTTGTGGGTGCCATGTCAGAAGTTGTAGAAGGTGTAATAGTTGGTGAAGGTTCGGTGCTTAGTATGGGTATGTATATTGGCCAATCAACTAAAATCGTTAATAGAAAAACTGGTGAAGTAACTCACGGTAAAATACCTCCTTACTCAGTTGTTGTTCCTGGATCATTACCAGACAAAAACAATCCTGCAGCGCCCTCATTGTATTGTGCAGTAATCATCAAACAAGTAGATGAAAAAACAAGATCTAAAACATCAGTAAACGATCTTTTAAGAGATTAAAATGCAAACCATTAATGAATTACAATTAGCCAAAGAGCTAATTCGTTACCCGTCTATAACACCAATAGATTCTGGGGTAATGAAATTCTTAGAAAAAAAATTAAGAAAACTTGGATTTAAAACTAAAATATTAGAGTTTAAGGAAAAAAACACTAAACCAGTAAAAAATCTTTATGCAAGACTTGGAACTGAAGGTCCAAATTTTTGTTATGCTGGTCACTTAGATGTTGTGCCTGCTGGAAACTTAAAAGATTGGACAGTAAATCCTTTTAGACCCTCAATTAAAAAAGGACATTTAATTGGAAGAGGAGCAAATGACATGAAAAGTTCTATTGCAGCTTTTGTTTCTGCTGTCAGCATTTTTGTTAAAAATAACAAAAAATTTAATGGCTCTATAAGCCTACTAATTACAGGGGATGAAGAAGGAATTGCTATTAACGGTACAAAAAAAGTTGTTGAATACTTAAAAAAAAGAAAAGAGAAAATTAATTTTTGTTTAGTTGGAGAGCCTACTAACCCAAGTAAATTGGGAGAAATGATTAAAATTGGTCGAAGAGGAAGTATGACTGGCAGACTTTCAATTATAGGTATTCAGGGTCATGTTGCTTATCCTCATAGGGCTAACAATCCATCAACTGCTCTTGTTCAAATATTAAAAGAATTGAAGGAAATTAAATTTGATAAAGGAACTAAAGACTTTCAGCCAACAAACCTAGAAGTTACAAAAATAAATATTGATAATACAGCTGACAACATAATTCCAGGTATGGCTAATGCAACTTTTAATATTAGATTTAATAACAAACATTCATCGAATTCAATTAAGACAAAAATAAATAAAATATTGAAGAAAATTTGTCATAAAAATAAGTCAAATTACAAAATTGAATATAGTGTATCTGGTGAAGCTTTTTTAACTAAACCAAATCAAACTACATATATGATACAAGATATAATTAAAAAGATTACTAAAATTAAGCCTGAACTCTCAACCACAGGAGGCACCTCTGATGCAAGATTTATTAGAAAGATTGCTCCCTGTTTAGAATTTGGTTTGGTTGGAAAAACAATGCACAAAGTAGATGAAGCAGTTTCTTTAGGTGATTTAAAAAAATTAACTTTAATTTATTCAAATATTTTAAAGAATTATTTTAAGTGAAAACAGCTTTAATTACTTCTGATACATACAAAAATCATAATACAGGAGATGGACATCCTGAAAAAATAGACAGGGTTACAGCTGTTATTGATAACTTTAAAAAATTAGATAACAAAAATTTAATATGGAAAAAGCCTTCAAAATTTGAAAAATCAATATTAATAAAAACTCATTCTTCTGAATATATTGATCATGTCGATCGATCATACCCTCAAAATGGATTTAATTTTTTAGATGGAGATACAGTTGTCTCCCCTGGTAGCAAAGAAGCAACAATGGACGCTGTTGGATCAATTATTGCAGCGATTGACGGTGTGGAGGAAAAAGAATTTAAAAATGCTTTTTGTGCAGTAAGACCTCCAGGTCATCACGCAGAAAAAGAGAAGGCCATGGGCTTTTGTATTTACAACAATGTTGCAGTTGGAGCTAATTATTTAATTGAAAAATATGGTTATAAAAAAATTGCTATAATTGATTTTGACGTCCATCATGGAAATGGGACGCAAGATATTTTTTTCAATGATGAAAAAGTTTTATATATTTCCACTCATCAATCTCCATATTATCCAGGTTCAGGTTCGGAAAAAGAGATTGGAAAATTTAATAATATTTTAAATATTCCACTTGAAGCTGGAACAAGTGCTAGAGAATATTTAAATGCATATGAACTGGTATTAAAGAAATTAAAAGAATTTAAACCAGAATTTCTATTGTTTTCTGCAGGTTTTGATGCTCATATTGATGATCCATTAGCACAATTAAAACTTAATGCTGAAGATTATTACACAATTACAAAAAGAACTTTAGAAATTTCAAAATCATTTTGTAGAGGTAATGTAGTATCTATTCTAGAAGGTGGATATGACTTAAAAGCACTGCAAGATAGTACTCAAAGACATGTTGATGCTTTAATAGAATTTAATTGATAATTCCCAATAAAAAACTAAATAAAACTCAATGAAATTATATAAAATTAAAAAATCTGATATCGATAAACAAGGTAGAGGACTTTATGCTACTAAAGATATCAAAGAAGGTACTAAGATTATTGATTACGTTGGCAAACTAATTACAAAAAAACAAACTGAAGAGTCTGCTAAATATGACAATAGTAAACCAATCTATTTATTTACTATCAATAAAAGATATGACCTTGATGGAGATTTTCCATGGAATACTGCAGGATTAATTAATCATTCTTGTGACAATAATTGTGATTATGATGGTAAAGGTCTAAAAATTTGGGTTAAAGCAATTAAAGATATCAAAAAAGGTGAAGAATTTACCTGTGATTATGGTTTTGGTTATGATGAAAATTACAAACAATTTCCCTGTAAGTGTAAGTCAAAAAATTGTTGTGGATATATTATAAGAGCAGAATCTAGATGGCGAATAAATAAAAAATTTGCCATGAGTAATAAAAAAAATCTAATAAAAAACTCTAGATAAAAATAATCCTGTAGGTGGTGCTGGAGGAGCACACAGTGACCTTTTTTTAGACTTTAGAGCTTTGTCAAATTTTTTTAAATCCCATTTCTTTTCACCTAAATATTTTAAACAACCAACCATAGATCGTACTTGCTGTTGAAGAAAAGATTGAGATTTAAACTGAATTTCTATTTTATCATTTAAAGGTTTTAATTTTACAAAATCCATCTTTCTAATTGGACTCTTAGCATTACAACTTGAGGCCCTAAATGTTGAAAAATCTTTAGTGCCAACTAATTTTTTTGCCCCTAATTTCATCAAATCTAAATCCAATTTTTTTCTCACATGCCAAACTTGGTTTTTTTCAATCACAGGTAAACTTGTTCTATTTAAAATGACATATTTATAAACTCTCTTTTTTGCAGAAAATCTTGAGTGAAAGTTGCTAGTCCTTTTTCTTATTTTAAGGATTGCAATATTTTCATTTTTTAAAAAGTGATTAATTGAGTTAATAAATTTATCTAAGCTCAATAATTTATTTTTTAAATCAAAATGTGCGGACTGCTCTATGGCATGAACACCAGCATCTGTTCTACCCGATCCAACTATAGTAATGTTTTCTTTTAATAACTTTCTAATTTTGTCTTGAAGTATTCCTTGAATAGTTTTATTTTTTTTTTGAATTTGCCAACCTTTGTAATTTGTGCCTAAATATTCTATCAAAAGCTGATATCTAAACATTTATATCTTTGAACCTTTTTTTATCTGTGAACCTTGAATAAATTCACCAATATTTTGGGGTCTTTTCCCTTGCCTTTGAATTTCCTTAATAATTATCGATTGATTATTACCACAAGCAATTTCAAGATTATCACTCAATACTGAACCTGGATTTCCTTGAGCTCTTCCAACTTGAGCTTTTAGAATTTTATATCTTTCACCATTAAACATAAAAAATGCTCCTGGTGATGGATATAAACCGTTTATCTTACCAATAATTTTTTCAGCATTTTCATCCCAATTAATTTGACCTTCAGTTTTTTGAATTTTAGATGCATAGGTTGCATTCGAATGATCTTGCTCAATAAAATTTGCTTTACCATCTAAAATATCATCTACGTTATCTAAAATTTTTTCTGCTGCTAAGTTAGAAAGCTTTTCACTAATTTCTAACGCATTCAAATTTTCATTAAGCTGAATTTTATAATTATTACAAACTGGTCCTGTATCTAATTTTTCGGCAATTCTCATTATACTTATTCCAGTCTCTTTATCTAAATTCATAATTGATCTTTGAATTGGTGCGGCACCTCTCCATTTAGACAGTAAAGATGCATGTATATTTATAAAACCTTTTTTAGTCAGGTTTAGAAATTTTTTAGGTATGATTTGTCCGTAAGCAACAACTATTGCTAAATCAACATCTAAAGAGTTTAAAAAATTATACTCCTCTTCATTATTTAAAACTGGTGGCGTTCTATATTCTAAATTTAAAGTTTCAGAAATACCTTGTATTGGAGACTTATTAATCTTTTGTCCTCTTTTTGATTTTTGAGGTGGTTGTGTATACACACAAGAAATATTATATCCATTTTGGTATAAAGATTTTAAAATTGGTACAGCAAACATGGGCGTACCCATAAAAACTAACTTTTTTGACATTATTTAAACTTCAGCTGTATTTGATTTTAATTTTGAAAGTTTTTTTATGATCATTGATTTTTTTAGTTTTGAAAGATAATCGATAAACAATATCCCTTCCAAATGATCCATTTCATGCTGTATGCATGTTGCAAGCAATCCATCTGCCTTTAGTAGTTGTTTCTTTCCATTGTAATCCAAATATTCTACCTCGCATTTACTTGGTCTATCTATTTCAGCAAATTGATTTGGTACAGATAAACACCCTTCTTCATAAGTTGCCTTAAGTGAATCTTTATTTTTTATTACAGGATTTACAAAGTATCTAGGCTCTTTTTTGTTTTCATCCTTGCTTATATCCATCACTATAATTCTTTTTGGTATACCAATCTGAATTGCTGCAAGACCAATGCCATTTGCATCATACATTGTTTCAAGCATATCATTCATTAATTTTTGCTCTTCACTTCCAACAGCTTCTACAGGTTTTGATACTTGTCGAAGTAATTTGTTTGGTTCTGTAATAATCGTTCTTATCGCCATAAAATTTGTATGTTATTATAATTTTTATACTTTTAAAGGAAGAACTTTTAGCAATAGCTTATTTCTTATTAAATCAGCATTTATTTGATTTAGGGTATTCGAAATAAAATAAAGTCTTTTTTCATCAATATTTTCTATTTTGTCATTACCTATTATCTCAATTAAAGACAATAAAACTGTTCCAACTTCATTTGCCTCTATCAACTTCGCTAGATTTTCATCTAGTTCAAAAGGTTTTTGTGAATACAAACTTTCATACTCGCTTGGTATTTCTACTCCGTCTGATTTCAGACTTTCTATAAAAATTATATCTTTAATGGACAAAGTTTCATTACTAAAAACTATTCTATCAAGAAATTTTTTTAAATCTTCTTGTATTTCAGATTTTGAATAATCTCCTCTAAAATAATTTACCCACTTAGATTGATGTAAAATATTATTATTGTATTGAATTTTTTTGAACTCTGAATTCTGATTTTTTGAATAGTTATTGTAAAAAATTAAATAATCTGAAGGAACATTATCTACTTCAATTTCATTCAAAAAGTTACTGAGCTCTCTATCAAAAGCTAAACTAATTTTGTTGTCCTCAAATAGCTGCTTCAGCAACTGTAAAAATTTCAATTTCAATTCTGGTTTACTCGTTAAAAGTGTTCTTTGATAAATTAATGCTCTTGCTTCTAACGGAGACAACAACTTGTAAGTATCAGTTGCACTTAACAATTGATCAATATTAAATTGAAATTTTTTATAATATTCAAATAAGTCTTTTTCTGAGAAAATTTTATAATTTACAGCTTTCTCAATAATTAAGATTTTATCTTGATCATTTATGTCAACATTACTTAGATCTGGTAGTAAATTTGAATTTGATAGATATTTCCAAATTAGTTGAGGCGTATTTTCATTGGGTTCAAATGAAAATTCTGGATTTGTTCTATGAGCTAAATGAAACTCAAATACTGAACTTTCAGAAACTTCTTTGGATGCTTCTTCAAGATAACCAAACAAGTAATTCATTTTATTTTCAAAATATTCATCTTGAAAACCTAACTCTTTTTTAAGATCTAGAATTAATTGGGCTTCTTCATTTTTTCCATAATTAACTAAACAATATAAATTTAATTTAGATAAATATTCATCTTCAACTGGTTCTTTAATTTTTGTAAAAAATTCACAGGTCTTTTTTATATTTTTATCTGATAAATAGTTATCTAATAAATGTCTGGTTAGTTTGGGATGAGAATTTACAATTTGATTATTAACCAAAAATTCTTCAATAAGTTCTAAACTAGAATTTTTAATTAACCAATCAGATTTAAATTTTAAAAATTCATTTTCAGTAATATTTTGATTAGGATAATGAGCGTTAGTTAATAATGAAACTTCCATAATTTCTAATGCATCATTAGAAAGATTAACTTTCTCTAAACTGTTAAATAAATTTTTTAACTTTTGACCATCAGAATTCGTCCACATATCAATAGTCAAACCATGTTCTGCAGGATCGTATAATCCTACTATTTTGACTTCTTTTGATATTAAATTTTCATCTAATTCTATCGAGCCAGTATTTTTATCTGACTGCATATCAAAAACACTTATTTGATCATTATTATTTTCACCTTCAGTAATAACTGCTCCCTCAACAGTTTCATTTTCTTTTTTTTCAAGATTCCATATATCAATTGGATTATCTTCTGCGTGGATAGGATTTAAAATAATTAGATAGCTAAAAAAAATAAAAAAGAATTTTTTACTTAACAATTTTAAAATTTTCATTTGGAATAATTTTTTCAATTTCCTTTTTAGGAGCAGGAAAATCAATTGAATTGAGAATTAAAACAACGCCAAGAACAATTACTAGTCCAAAAATAGATTTAACAACTAGTCCGATCATACTTTTTTTACCTGAACTTGTATTTTTGTTGAATTGCATATAACTTTAGTTAATTTCAAATTAAGACATATTTGTGTTTTTTCAATATTTAAACTTATGAAATCAAAAAAAAATCTAGTTTTTCTAGGTATGATGGGATCTGGTAAGAGTTCTATAGGCTCTTTAGTAGCAAAAAAATTTAAATTAAATTTTGTAGATGTAGATAAAGAAATAGAGAAAAATTTAAATACAACAATTCGAAAAATATTTGAAACAAAAGGAGAAGAATATTTTAGAAAAATTGAGGAAAAAACCACACTTAAAAAATTAAAACTTAGTTCTACAGTTGTCTCTCTTGGGGGAGGTGCTTTTGCAAATAAAAATATTAGAAATGAAGTTTTAAAAAATCATTATTCATTTTGGTTAAATTGGAATGAAAAAATTTTAGTTGAAAGAATTAAAAATAGCAAAAAAAGACCTTTAACAATTAATGCTACAGATAATGATTTAATTGATTTAATTAAAAAACGAACTAACATTTATTCTAAAGCCTTATATGAAATCAAATGTGATAACCTTACAAAAAATGAAATAGTAAGCAAAATTAAAGAAATTTATGAAACCAATTAAATTAAAAATTGAAACAAAAACACAAAAATACCCAATAATAATTGGATCAAATTTAATTACCAACCTATCAAAAATAATTAAGAATAATTTCATAACATTCAATCAATGTCTTCTTGTAGTTGATAAAAATGTACCAAAAAAATTTATCGTTAAAATAGAAAATTCATTAAAAAAAAAGAAAATACATATATGTTTTTTTAATGCCAGTGAGGCCAATAAAAACTTTAATATTATTAATAAGATCCTAGAAATTTTATTAAATAAAAACTTTTCTAGAGATGACTGTATAATATCAATAGGTGGGGGTATTACAGGTGATATAAGTGGTTTTGCATCTAGTATCTTTAAAAGAGGGATGAAATTTATAAATATACCAACAACACTTTTATCCCAAGTTGACTCTTCGATTGGTGGCAAAACTGGCATAAATTCACATTACGGAAAAAACCTAATTGGTAGTTTTTATCAACCAAACTTAGTTATATCCGATGTTGATTTTCTTAAATCGCTGCCAAAAAGAGAGATTGTTTGTGGATATGGTGAAATTTTAAAACATTCTCTGATAAGAGATAAAAATTTCTTTAAATTTTTAAATAAGAATGTGAATAAAATTACTAAACTGAGTTCTCCATTTATTGAAAAAGCAATTTATGAAAGCTGTAAAATTAAAAAAAATGTGGTTGAAAAAGATGAGAAAGAAAAAAATTTAAGAAAAGTTTTAAATTTTGGACATACATTTGGCCATGCTTATGAAGCAAGCTTAAATTACAATAAGAAGTTAAATCACGGTGAAGCAGTAATACTAGGTATAAAAACAGCATTAAGATTTAGTTTAAATTTAAAAATACTTAAAAAAAGTGATTACAACCTAATATTAAATCATATCAATAATTTAAATCTAGCAATATCTGTTAATAAATTTTTTACAAAAAAAGATATAAATAAAATATTATTTTTCATGACAAAGGATAAAAAAAATAAATCCCAAAAGATTAATTTGGTGCTTTTAAAAAAAATTGGGTCTCCACAAATTAATATTGAATATCCAAAAGAAAGATTGAAAAAATTTTTTAATGATTATTTAAGATAGTTGAATTTGAATTGAGTGAATAGTTTCTTTCAATTCTTTATCTAATACTTTATAAATTTTTTTATTACTTTCAATTCTGTTCATACTTTTTAACTCATCAGAAACTATATTTAACTTTAAATGATATTTGCTTTCTTGATTACCTTTGTGATTTTTGTGAAGAAAAGATTTATCTTCTATATCTATACTTTGAATATTTATTTGATCTGATAATTTTTTTTTTATAATTGCAATTAATTCATTTATATCCATATAGTAATTATTATATCATGAAAAATATTTGTGACTGGAATAATTGTAATGAAATTGGTGAATACAGAGCACCAATTGAGAAGGATAATAGCAGGAAATATAGAATGCTTTGTCTAGAACATGTTAAAGAATTTAACAAAAACTGGAATTATTTTTCTGGGATGAGTGATAATCAAGTAATCAATTTTTTAAAGTCGGATATGACTTGGCATAAACCCACTCAAAATTTTAGTTCTTCAGATAATTTTTTTAAAGTCCTATGGAACACAACATTAAAAGATGAATTTGATAAAGATAAATTCAATGGAGACTATAATCATATGCGTCAATTTAAATTTGATCATAAAGATATTAAAGCATTTGGAATATTGGGAATATCTGTGGGTTTGAAGTGGCAAAAAATACAAGAAAAATTCAAAGTGCTTGTTAAAAAATTTCACCCTGATATGAATGCCGGAAATAAAAAATACGAGGAAAAATTAAAACTGATAACTTTAGCTTACACGCAGCTAAAAAACACTTATAGGGAAAAAATTGACACCAAATCTTAACATTCAACCTGACATCAAAGTTTCATTAAAACAATCTTTTGGAATAGATTCCGAAATGGAAGTGGATGCCTTTTCAAAAAGAAGTGAATATGTACCTGAAATAGATAAAAATTATAAATTTGATAGAGATACTACACTTGCAATCATTTCAGGATTTGCGTTCAATAAAAGAGTATTGGTTCAGGGATATCATGGTACTGGAAAATCAACACATATAGAGCAAATAGCTGCAAGATTAAACTGGCCTTGTATTCGAGTAAATTTAGACAGTCACGTTAGTCGAATAGATTTAATAGGTAAGGATGCAATTGTCCTTAAAGATGGAAAGCAAGTAACACAGTTTATTGAGGGTATTCTGCCATGGTCAATTCAAAATCCAGTTGCTTTAGTATTTGATGAGTATGACGCTGGAAGACCAGATGTTATGTTCGTTATTCAAAGAGTGTTGGAGGCTGAAGGAAATTTCACGCTACTAGATAAAAACAAAGTAATTAGTCAAAATAAGTATTTCAGGTTATTTGCTACATCTAATACAGTTGGGCTTGGTGATACTACTGGACTTTATCACGGAACACAGCAGATTAACCAAGGTCAAATGGATAGATGGAATATTGTAACAACATTAAACTATCTAAGCCTAGATAGAGAAATGGATATAGTTTTATCAAAGAATAAGAATTTAAATAATGCTAAGGGAAAAGAAAAAGTTGCTAATATGATTAAAGTAGCATCATTAACTAGAAAAGGTTTTATTGCTGGAGATATATCTACTGTAATGAGCCCAAGAACAGTTCTTCATTGGGCTGAAAATTCTGAAATTTTTAAAGATACTGGATATGCTTTTAGAGTTACTTTTTTAAATAAATGCGATGATATTGAGAAAAATACAATCGCGGAATATTATCAAAGATGTTTCGGTGAAGAATTACCTGAGTCTTTGATCAATATTCAAATTTAAATGAGCAATAAAGAAACAAATTTAAAAGAAAAATTTAGAATTGCTTTATCTTCAACAGCAAAGGTTATCGCAGACGACATAGATATAAACAACAAATCTTCTGAAGATAAAAGGACTAAAGATATTTCATCATTTGAAATAAATGATCTAACTAGTCCAAGTGATTTTATAAAATTAAGGGCTGAAACAGACTCTACAGCACTTAAAAAAAGATTTTCTAATGAAAAAATTTACAGAAAAAATTTGCCCTCTAACGCTTCCTCTAAATCTTTATATAATATAGCTGAAAAGATTAGATATGAAGCCCTAGGAGGCAAAATGTTGAAAGGAATTCAAAAAAATTTTTCTGAAAACTATTCACAAATAATTAATCGTAAAAGAAAAGATCAGCTCAAAAAAAAGGAAGACGTTCCTGTTGCTGAAGCATTTGAGTTATATATGCTTAAAAATTTTCATAATATAGACCTAAATCCTTTAACATCTAGAATGCTTAATTTCTGGGAAAAAGATTTTGAGCAATCAATTAAAAAACATAAAGAATTTTTATTAAATAATTTAGAAAATCAAAATACATACAGCTCTAAATTTTCCGAAATACTAGAGGAAATGGATATTTTTCAAAGTGATGAGGAAGACCAAGAAGAAGAAAATCAAGATCAGGGTCAAGAAAATCCCTCAAATGATGACCAAAATAAAGATAATCAAGATAGTAAAGATGAAAATGATGAACAGCAAACAGAGGCATCTGTTGATGCTGATTATAGTATAGACGAGTTTAATTTGGATGATCAGTTGTCTGATGTTGAGTCTAATGAGCAAAACTCTGAGCAGGTAATTCAAAAAAAAATTGATAATGCAAATCTTGATTACAAAATATTTACTACACAATACGATGAAGTTGTTAAAGCTGAAAATCTAGAAAATGCAGATGAGGCTACTAAACTTAGAAAAAATTTAGATCAACAGTTAGTTGGTTTCCAAGATATAATTACTAAATTAGCTAATAAACTTCAAAGACAATTACTAGCAAAGCAAAATAGAGCTTGGGAATTTGATCTAGAAGAAGGCTTGCTTGATAGTTCAAAGTTACCAAGAATAATAATGGATCCATATAACTCTTTGTCATTTAAAAAAGAAAAAGATCTAGACTTTAAAGACACAGTAGTAACTTTGCTTATTGATAATTCTGGATCTATGCGAGGAAGACCAATAACGATTGCTGCTATCTGCGCAGACATCCTGTCAAGAACACTAGAAAGATGTTCGGTAAAAGTAGAGATTTTAGGATTTACAACAAAAAACTGGAAAGGTGGACAAAGTAGAGAATTTTGGACTAAAAATTCAAAACCAAAAACACCTGGTAGACTTAACGATCTAAGACATATAATTTATAAAGGTGCAGATACACATTGGAGACAGGCAAAAAATAATTTAGGTTTGATGTTAAAAGAAGGTTTGTTAAAAGAAAATATTGATGGAGAAGCTATATCTTGGGCATACAACCGGATTAAAAAAAGAAAAGAAGAAAGAAAAATTTTAATGGTAATTTCTGATGGAGCACCAGTTGATGACTCAACACTTTCAGTAAATTCAGGAGACTTTTTAGAAAAACATTTAAAGAAAATGGTCAAATTTATTGAGAATAAATCTGATATTGAAATTTTAGCGATTGGTATTGGCCACGACGTTTCGAGGTATTACGACAGAGCTATAAAAATTACTGATGTAAATGAATTAGGTGATGTGATGATATCTCAACTTAGCTCTTTATTCGAAACAAAGAGAGAATTTCATTGAATATTAAATAAATCTTTATTTCTCCATTTAATTATCACTTCAGCTCCAGATCTTGTTTTAGAGTTTCTACATATTACAGAAGCAAAATTTTTTTCTAACAATGTTTTTCCTATAAACAAACCTAAACCAAGTCCTGTTTTTGATTTATCTTGAGGGTTATTTGATTTTAAATATGGTTCTCCTATTTTTGACAAAATATCTTTTGGATAACCGGGACCATCATCCTCAATACTTATTTCAGTAAATTCACTATCACTCTTTAAATTTATAAAAATATTTTCACCAGAAAATTTATTAGCATTACCAAGGAAATTTCTTAGTCCATAGACAATTTCTATAGATTTAACTATTTTTTTTGAATTAGAGTCTTGATCAAAATTAAAGATAAAGTTCTTTGTACTTATTTCTTTAAATGAATTTAAAATTTCATTTAAATAATCTCTAATTGAAATATCCTTATCAATAAATTCATCTTCTTCATCTGGATTTAATGTTAATTTTTTTAATATTTCATTACATCTTTCAACCTGACTTGATAATAAATTGATATCTTTTTCTACATCTTTATTACCCCCAAATTGTTTTAGTAATTCTTGGGTAATTATTTTTATCGTAGAAAGTGGTGTACCCAATGAATGAGCAGCTGCAGCTGCTTGACCACCTAAAGATAAAAGCTCATGTTCCTTAGCCATTACTTCTTCCATTTTCGTAAGAGCTTCTTTTCTTAACCTAGACTGAGTTCCAAATGTCATTGCAAAATAATTTAAAAAAACAAGAGCAATAATCAAAGCGATTGGGATAGAGTAATAGTAATAAGGACTTGCATGAAGATGATCGCCAAGTGGAAAAGGTAATTCTGATGAATATAAAGTTAAAAATATAATTGAAAAAGCAGATAAAAATACAAGTAAAGTATTTGTTCTAAAACTTAAATTAGATGATGAAAATACACTTGGTATAATTATAAAAATAACAAATGGATTAAGAATTCCACCTGACAAGTACAGTAAAATAGCTAATTGCAAAATATCAATAACTAAAAAAATGAAAGCTGATCTGTCTGATAATTGAGTTTTTTTATAAATAAAAATTAAGTAAAAATTACTTATAATGCCAACCAATATAACTAGATTAGAAGTTATAAAATCAAATTTAAAATCTAATACAAAGTATACAAAATTAACTGCAATTAACTGTCCTATTATTCCAATCCATCTTAAGGCAATATAAGTAGATTTTTTGAATGAATGGTGTTTTGAAGTTTCAAAAAACTTCATTTTTAAATATCAAGATTTTTTACATTGATAGCATTTGAAACTATAAAATCTTTTCTTAATGCAACATCACTTCCCATTAGTGTATGGATAAGACTTTGATCTTTTTTAAGATCTTTAGAGTACTGAACTTTAAGCAAATTTCTAGTTTCAGGGTCTAAAGTTGTATTCCACAGCTCTTCTGGATTCATTTCGCCAAGACCTTTGAACCTTTGAATATTCATTTTTGATTTTTCTAAATCCAAAGAATTATAATATTCTTTTGAGGCTTTTTTTAATTTTTTTAATTCCTTGTTATTATTTACGATATAATCCTCTAATTCTTTTTCATCTTTAATATAAATTCCCTTTGAACCTTTATTAATTTTAAATAAAGGTGGTTGAGCTAAGTAAACATGTCCATTTTCGATTAATTTATTAAATGGTTTGTTGTTAAAAAAAGTTAATAACAATGCTCTTATGTGAGAACCATCAACATCAGCATCTGTCATTATAATTATTTTACCATATCTTAAATCTTTTAAGTCTATCTCATGTGATTTAGGATCAAGTCCCAATGCATTAATTAATGTTACAATCTCATTTGAGGATATCATTTTTGCAAGAGCCTTTGTTCTTAGATCTGAACCGTTACCATTCCCGTTACCGTTCTTTTTTACATTTATATCCTCAACATAAGTGTTTAAAATCTTACCTCTTAGAGGCAAAACAGCTTGATTTGCTCTATTTCTTCCTTGCTTTGCGGACCCACCTGCTGAATCTCCCTCAACTATAAATAATTCCGTACCCTCTTGTTTTCCTATCTGACAATCAGCTAATTTCCCTGGTAGTCCACTTAACTCAAGAGCTCCCTTTCTTCTTACATTTTCTCTAGCTTTTCTAGCAACATCTCTTGCCATAGCTGCTTGAATAACTTTGGCCAAGACTATTTTTGCAATCGATGGATTTTGGTCAAACCAAATTGATAGTTTTTCATTAACTAATGTTTCAACAATTATTCTAACTTCAGATGAAACTAATTTGTCTTTAGTTTGTGAAGAGAATTTAGGGTCAGGAATTTTAGTTGAAAGCACACAAGTTAATCCTTCTTTTATATCATCTCCTGAAATTGCTAATTTATTCTTTTTTAATAAATTATTTTCATTAGCATATTTATTTACAACTCTTGTAAGTGCACTTCTAAAACCTAATAAATGCGTTCCACCATCTTTTTGATAGATATTATTTGTGTATGGAAATATATCTTCAGCATAACCAGCATTCCATTTTAAAGAACACTCTATTTCAATATTATTTTTTTTACCCTCAATATAAATTGGCTTACGAAATAGGTCATTACCATTTTTATTTTGTAATTTTTCTCTTTTTTCATCTAAAAAATCTACAAACTCTAAAATACCTCCATCATATTTAAATTCAGATGTTTTTTCTTTTTTTTGACTAGCGTCGATAAAAATTATCTTGATACCTTTGTTTAGGAAAGCTAACTCTCTCATTCTTTTAATTAAAATATTCGCACTAAATTTAATTGATGAAAATATATCTTTTGAAGGTAAGAATGTTATTTGAGTACCTGTATTTTTAGATTTTCCAACTACCTTTAAAGGTGATTTTGCTTCACCATTTTTAAACTCTATAAAATGTTTTTTTCCATCTCTATTTATTTCTAATTCTAGTTTTTCCGACAATGCATTAACAACTGAAACACCAACTCCATGTAGTCCACCAGAAACTTTATATGAGTCATGATCAAACTTACCACCAGCATGAAGTTGAGACATAATTACCTCTGCTGCAGATTTTTTTTCTCCTTTATGCATATCAACAGGGATACCTCTACCGTCATCATTTACTGTTATTGTTCCATCAGAATTAATTTTTACATTAATATTTTTACAATGACCTGCTAATGCCTCATCAATGGAGTTATCTACAACCTCATAAACCATATGATGTAAACCAGTACCATCATCAGTATCTCCTATATACATTCCTGGTCTTTTTCTTACTGCCTCAAGACCTTTTAAAACTTTAATTGAATCAGCTTGATATGTATTTTTATTTGTCATTTTTTTAATTTTTTGGAAAAATAAATTATATCATTTTTTAATAATTATTGTTGATAAATAACAACTTCTGTCAAAAAAATGCTTTTAAATGCATTTAAAAACAATGAGATTTTACATATTTAACGTTCTCAAATCATTTATATATGATTTCACTAGTAAAAAGAAAATATTTTAATGATATTTAGAAAACTACTTAAACTCCCAATTTTAAAAAGACTTATACCAAGTGTGCTGATTAGATTATTAAAAATTTTAAAAAAAAATAGAGGCTATTTTAAAATTAAAAATACTAAAATGTTTCTAGATTTTCTAGATCCAATAGATAGAGAATTAATATTACACAATGAATTTGAAAGGTTGGAAATTAATTATTTAATTGAAAAAATTAATATCTATAAAATTAATTTTTTTTTAGATGTTGGGGCTAATTGTGGTTACTATTCTTTAACAATTGGAAAAAATATCGAAAATATTTCCGTTATAGCCTTTGAGCCTAACAAAGAGGCTTTTTATAAATTTTCAAAATCATTAGATATAAATTCTGATTTATCAAAAAAAATTAATTTAAATAATTTTGGATTATCTAATGTATCAAAGAAGCTAAAGATGCAAACAATGGTTAAATTTGGATATCACCAAACTGGTGGAGCGGGTGTAACGAATAATGATACTAATTTAAAAAATCATAACAGTTTTTTTGCAGATTTTAAAATTGGTGATGAGTATTTAAATTTAAAAGATGAAAAACTATCATTAAAAATTGATGTAGAGGGGCATGAATTAAATGTTTTAGAGGGTATAAATAAGACTCTCGTAAACAACAAATGTATTTTACAAATTGAAATTTTTGAAAAAAATTTTCAATCAGTTAATAATTATTTACTATCTATGAATTACAAAAAAATTTTTGAGGTAAAAAATAGATCTAATTTTTTTTATAAAAATTTTTAATTATGGCGGAGAGAATGGGATTCGAACCCATGAAAGAATTTCTCCTTTACACGCTTTCCAAGCGTGCGCCTTCAACCACTCGGCCACCTCTCCAGTTATTTTTCTTTTGAAATTTTAAGAACACCAATAAATGCCTCTTGTGGTATTTCCACCCTTCCAAATTGTTTTGATCTAGCTTTACCTTTTTTTTGTTTTTCTAATAATTTTCTTTTTCTATCTGTAGCTCCACCACCGTGAATTTTTGTCAAAACATCTTTTTTAAACCCTTTAATAGTTTCTCTAGCAATAATTTTTCCTCCTATTGCAGCTTGGACAGGAATCATAAAATTATGTCTTGGAATTAAGTCTTTTAATTTTTCACAAACTTCTCTCCCAGTTTTTTGAGCAAAATCTTTATGTATCATCATAGCTAAAGCATCAACAGGTTCACCATTCACTAAAATACCAAGTTTTACTAGATCGCCTTCTCTATGCTCAATTATTTCATAATCAAAACTTGCGTATCCACTTGTCATAGACTTAAGTCTATCGTTAAAATCAAACACAACTTCATTTAAAGGAAGTTCATAATTTACTACTGCTCTATTACCAGAATAGCTTAGGTTAGTTTGTATCCCTCTCTTGTCCTGACACATTTTAATTATTGAACCTAAGTACTGATCTGGCGTAATGATAGTTGCCTTTATCCAAGGCTCTTCAATATACTTTATTAGAGTAGGATCTGGTAAACTAGATGGATTTTGTAAATCCATTGTATCACCATTATTCAAATGAACTTTATAAACTACTCCTGGTGTTGTTGTTAATAAATTAACATCAAATTCTCTCTCAAGTCGTTCTGTTATTATTTCTAGATGAAGTAAACCTAGAAACCCACATCTAAATCCTAAACCTAAAGCTGAAGATGACTCTGGTTCAAAAGAAAAGCTCGCATCATTTAATTGTAACTTTGCTAAACCATCTTTCAATTTTTGAAACTCTGAGCTATCTACAGGAAATAATCCACAAAATACCACTGGTTTACTTGGTTTAAAACCTGGTAAAGCTTCATTTAATGGTTTTGTTGCATCACAAATTGTATCTCCAACTTTTGTTTCTGATAACACTTTTATTCCTGTTGTGATAAATCCTATTTCTCCTGTTTTTAATTCATTAATATCAACTGGCTTGGGGGTAAAAACACCAACTTTTTCTACGATATATTCTTGATTTGTAGACATCATTTTGATCCTCATATGTTTCGAAAGTTTGCCGTCTATAACTCTAACTAATATGACAACACCCAAATAAGTATCGTACCAACTATCAACTAATAAACATTTTAAATCTGATGAACTTTCCCCTTTTGGGGCTGGTAAAGTCGTTATAATTTGTTCTAAAATATCTCCTATTCCCTCACCAGTTTTTCCAGAACAAGGAATAGCATTTTCAGTATCTATCCCAATAACTTCCTCGATTTGTTTTTTTGTTCTTTCTAAATCTGAAGCTGGTAAATCCACTTTATTTAAAACTGGGACAATTTCATGATTTGTATCTAATGCCTGGTAAACGTTTGCTAAAGTTTGAGCCTCAACTCCTTGAGTACTATCCACAATCAAAATTGAACCTTCACAGGCATATAATGATCTGCTTACCTCATAGCTAAAATCTACATGGCCTGGTGTATCTATAATATTTAAAATATATTCTTTTCCGTCTTTAGCTTTATAATTTAGCTTTACTGTTTGGGCTTTAATGGTGATACCTCTCTCTCGTTCAATATCCATTGAATCTAAAACTTGAGCTTTCATCTCTCTTTCAGTCAGGCCACCACAACTATGAATTATTCTATCTGCAATAGTAGATTTTCCATGATCAATGTGCGCAATGATTGCAAAATTTCTTATATTATCGATTGAACTCATTGGATTTAGGATCGAATTTTAGCGCCAATTTTATTTTCGACTGTTTCTATAATTAATTTAGTAATTTGATCTAAATCAGCATCTTTAAGAGTTTTGTCTTGAGATTGAATAGTAACACTGATTGCAATTGATTTTTGGTTTTCAGGAATATTATCACCCTCATAAACATCAAAAACTTTAATATTAGAAATCAAATTTTTATCAACATTTGATATAACATTTACCAAATCTTGAACTTTAATTTTCTTATCAACTATAAATGCAAAATCCCTTTCTGACTTTTGATAATCTGAAACAGAATATTTTGTTTTTTGATCTTTTAATGATTTTTTTGGTAATTTTAAATTATCAAGAAATATTTCAAAACCTACTAGCGACTCAGTTTTCATATCTATTTGCTTAATGATATTTGGATGAATTTCGCCAAAGTATGCAGCTACACTTTCTTTACCTCTATTTAAAAACAATCTACCTGATTTTCCCGGATGATAATAATCAGGAGTTTCATCATCAATAAAAAATTTTTCAGTGTCATAACCTGCTTCAACTAAAGTTTGAACCACATCTTTTTTGATATCAAAAACATCAACATTTCTCTCTTTTTCTAACCAGGAAAGACGAGATTTTTTTCCAGCTGCTAGACCACAAACTACTATATTTTGTTCACCAGGTAGTTTTCCAAAAAATGTTGGCCCAATTTCAAAAATAGATAAATCTTTAATTCCTCTATCTATATTTTTGCTCATATACATAATTAAATTTGAAAATATTGAATTTCTTAAAACTCCTAATTCTGAACTTATAGGGTTCACAATTTTTAATTCATCATTTTGTCCTTTAAAATGATCATTATATTTTGCATCTGTGAAAGACCAAGTAATTGCTTCTAAATAACCTTTTGAAGCAACGGATCTTTGAAGAAAATGAAACAATTTTTGAGTTTGTGTTAAAGTAGATTTTTTTCTCTCTTTGATTGGTTCTTCTATCCTTATCTTATCATACCCAACTATTCTTACCAATTCTTCAACAACATCTATTTCCTGAGTAATATCTGGTCTCCAGGACGGTATAGTTAATTTAAAAACTTTTTTATCTTTTTTGCATGTAAAACCTAAGTTATCTAAAATTTTTAACATATCTTTTGTTAAAATTTTAAAACCAGTAACTTTTTCAAATGAATTTGGATCAAATTTAATTATTTGATTTTTAAATGTACTAATTTTTTGAATATCAATCTTACTAATTTCACCACCACAAATTTCTTTAATTAAAAATGCTGCTTTATTTAAACCTTCTTCGATTGACAATTGGTCTATTCCTCTTTCAAATCTAAATTTTGCATCTGTATCTATATTTAACCTTTTTGCTGTTCTTCTAATTGATCTTGGATCAAAATATGCTGACTCAATTAAAACATTTTGTGTATCCAATTCTGTTCCAGATCTTGTGCCTCCGATGATACCACCTAGTCCTAAAACACCTTTATTATCAGTAATTACACACATATCATCTTCAAGTTTATAGGTTTTGTTATCTAAGGCTGTAAACTCTTCACCAGATTTTGAGTTTCTAACAATTATACCTTTTTCAATTTTATCAGCATCATATGCATGTAATGGACGATTAATATCAATCATTACATAATTTGTAATATCAACAATTGCTGAAATAGGTTTTTGACCTATAGAAATTAATTTATCCTTTAACCACTTTGGACTTTCAGTATTTTTTACATTTGTTACCAAACAGCTTCCAAAAGAAAAACATCCTTGGTTTTTTTCGTTTGTAATTTTTACTTTTAATGTTTGAGATTTTTTCGATTTTATTTTTTGTTCTTTAGTCTGTTTTAATTTACCAAAGCCTGAAGCTGCTAAATCTCTAGCTATTCCTCTAACACCAAGACAGTCCGGTCTGTTAGGTGTGATTGATAAATCAATCAAATTAGAACTAGATTGAGTAAAAAAACATTTTCCAATACTTTTGTTGTATTTTGAGGATGAAAGCTCAGTAATTCCATCACTTTCCTCAGACAAATTTAGTTCAGATTCAGAACAAAGCATACCATAAGATGTAACATCTCTAATTTTTGCTATAACTAATTTAGTTTTATTTTTTGGAATAACTGCACCAGGAGGAGCATAAACAGTAATCAAACCCTCTCTAGCATTTGGTGCACCACATACAACCTTTTTAATTTCTTTTTCACCCACATCAACATCACAAATTTTTAAGCGGTCTGCATTAGGATGTTTTTCGGTTTTTAAAATTTTTGCTACTTTGAATAAATCTAAACCTTCAGATAAATTTTCAACACTTTCAACTTCAAGTCCAATATCAGTTAATTTCTCAAGTAACTTCTCTTCCTTAGCACTTACAGATAAATGATCTTTCAACCAATCAAATGTTATTTTCATCGACTTAGACCTCTATAATTTGTGGGTACATCTAGTGGATCAAATCCAAAGTGATTTAACCATCTATAATCACAGTCGAAGAAAGCTCTTAAATCATTAATACCATATTTTAGCATAGCTAACCGGTCTATACCTATACCAAATGCATATCCTTGGTATTTACCAGGATCTACTTTGACATTTTTTAAAACGTTTGGATGAACCATTCCACATCCTAAAATTTCAAGCCACTGATCCCCTTCTCCTATAACAATTTTACCATCTTTAATTTCGTAACCAATATCTACTTCTGCAGATGGTTCTGTAAAAGGGAAATGACTTGGTCTAAATCTCATTTTGATTTTTTTCACTTCAAAGAACTCTTTAATGAAATAATTTAAACAACCCTTTAAATGACCCATGTTAATATCTTTATCTATATGAAGGCCCTCAACCTGATGGAACATTGGCGCATGTGTTTGATCACTATCTGATCTATATGTTCTACCTGGAGCAATAATTTTAAATGGTGGTTTATCCTTTAACATAGTTCTAATTTGAACTGGTGAAGTATGCGTTCTTAACAAAACTTCCTTATTTTCATCTAAATAAAAAGTATCGTGCATGTCACGAGCTGGGTGATTATCTGGAGTGTTTAGTGCAGTAAAATTATTATATTCATTTTCTACATCTGGTCCTTCTTCAACACTAAAACCTATTTCTGAAAATATAGATGAAATCTCATCTATCGTTTGAGATACAGGATGAATTTTTCCTCTAACAAAAGGTCTTCCGGGTAAAGTTATATCAACTTTTTCTTTTTCAAGTTTTTGATTAATTTCATTTGTTTCTATCTCTTTAATCTTTCCCGAAATTAAAGATTGCAGTTCAATTTTTATTTTATTTAAGTCTGCTGCAAAAGTTTTTCTATCAGACTCTGGTATTGTTCCTACAGTTTTGAATAAAGATGAAATTTGACCATTTTTTCCAAATAACTCTGTTTTGATTGAATTGATATCATCTAAGCTTAGTTCATTTTTAAGCTTTGATACAAATTGATCTCTAATATTTTTTATGTCTGACATATTAGTAGATTATTTCCTTAAGAAATAAAAACAATAGAGATTAATTTAAAGCGGATTGAGCTTTTTGTACAATTGTTTTAAATGCCTCTGGACTATCGTAAGCTATTTCAGCTAAAATTTTTCTATCTATTGCAACGCCACATTTACTTAAACCATTAATGAATTTTGAATAAGTCATACCCTCTGCTCTTACACCAGCATTAATTCTTTGTATCCATAGTGATTTGAAATCTCTTTTTTTGTTTCTTCTATCTCTGTAAGCATACTGCATGGATTTCTCCATAGATTGTTTGGCAACTCTGATAGTATTTTTTCTTCTGCCCCACTGACCTTTTACGGCTTTCAAAACCTTTTTGTGCTTCGCTTTACTTGTTACACCTCTTTTAACTCTAGCCATTTTTACCCTCTTAAACTGTAAGGCATGTATGATTTAACAATTTTGCCATCTTGTTTAGACAAAGTTGTAGTGCCTCTTAATTTTCTAATTTGTGAATTCGTTCGTTTAATCATACCATGTCTTTTACCTGCTTGAGCAGATATAACTTTGCCCTTAGCTGATATCTTAAATCTTTTTTTTGCTGAGCTTTTTGTTTTTAATTTTGGCATAAATCTGCGGACTTATACAAAGAATGTTGAAATTTTACAACCTCTATTAAGCCTTATAAAGGTTGAATTACCATGATCATTTGCTTCCCATCAAATTTGGGTTGCAATTCTACTCTACCAATATCCTTCATATCCTCTTTAATTTTACCCATCAGTTGATTGCCCAAATGAGAGTGTTGGAGTTCTCGCCCTTTAAATCTGATAGTAAATTTAACTTTATCTCCTTTGGATATAAATTTTTTTGCATTTTTGACCTTAAATTCATAATCATGAGTTTCTGTTACAGGTCTCATTTTAATTTCTTTTAGTGAAATTATTTTTTGTTTCTTTTTTGCAAGATTTGCTTTTTTTTGAGCATCATATTTATACTTTCCCATATCCATGATTTTACATACAGGTGGGTTTGCATTAGGTGCAATTTCAATTAAATCTAATCCTTGGTTTTTTGCCATTGATATAGCTTCATTAGTGCTGATCACTCCAAGATTTTCACCATCGCTTGCAATAACTTGAACATCCGGTGAAGATATTCGGTTATTGGACCTTGGACCTCTATCCTTTGTTCTTCTTTGAAAGTAGTTTTGTTTGAAATCTGCCACTTAGTTTGATGATGCTTTATTTAAAGCAGAGAAAGTTTTTAAAAATAAATCTATATCCATATTTTCTTGTTTATTAGAGTCTAACCTTCTAATCGTTACTGAATTGGAGTCAACTTCTTTTTTACCACAAATTAACAAAAGAGGTATTTTTGCTAAAGAATGATCTCTAATTTTATAGTTTAAATTATTATTTTTAATATCAACTGCAGAACTTATACCTGCCTCTTTGATTTTTTTGGAAACTTCTAATGCATAATCATTAAATTCTTCTGAAATTGGAATTACCATTGTCTGCAAAGGTGAAATCCAAAAAGGAAATTTCCCAGCATAATTTTCAATCAATACTCCAATAAATCTTTCTAAGGAACCAAACAGCGCTCTATGAAGCATAACAGGAACTTTTTTTGTTCCATCTTTATCGACATATGATGCATCTAATCTACCAGGTAAATTTAAATCAACTTGCAAAGTTCCACATTGCCAATCTCTTCCGATAGCATCTCTTAAAACAAATTCAATTTTTGGCCCGTAGAAGGCTCCTTCACCTTTATTAATACTATACTCTAACTTAGAGGCTTTAACTGCTTCAAGAAGTGAGGCTTCTGCTTTATCCCAAACCTCATCATCTCCAACTCTAACTTCTGGTCGATCTGCATATTTTAAAATTACATTTTCAAAACCAAGGTCTTTATAAATATCTAAAATTAAATTTGTTACATTTAAACACTCGCTCGTAATTTGATCTTCTGCACAAAAAATATGCGCATCATCTTGAGTAAAAGCTCTTACTCTAAGTAAACCATGTAAAGCACCTGATGGTTCGTAACGATGAACCTTGCCAAATTCTGTGATACGTAATGGAAGATCTCTATAACTTTTCAATCCCTGATTAAACACTTGTATATGACCAGGACAATTCATTGGTTTTATTGCAAACACTTTTTCATCAGGAGTTTCTGATGTGTACATATTCTCTCCATATTTTTCCCAGTGACCAGATTTTTCCCATAATTGTCGATCTAAAATTTCAGGTGTATTTACCTCTTTGTATCCTGCAGCATCTTGTCTGCTTCTCATATAATTAATTAATTTTTGAAATAATGCCCACCCTCTCTCATGCCAAAAAACTGAGCCTGGACTTTCTTCTCTAAAATGAAACAAGTCCATTTCTTTTCCTAACTTTCTATGATCTCTTTTTTCTGCTTCTTCTATTCTTTTTAGATGATCGTCTAAATCTTTTTGAGAAGCCCAGCTTGTACCATAAATTCTTTGAAGCATTTCATTATTTGAATCACCTCTCCAATAAGCTCCTGAAACTTTCATTAATTTAAAGTATTTTCCAATTTTACCTGTTGAAGAAAGATGGGGTCCTCTACAAAGATCATGCCAATCTCCATGAAAATAAATTGAAACATCTTCATTCTCCGGTATTGCTTCAATTAACTCAGCTTTATAGATTTCACCTTTTTTTTTAAAATGATCTATGGCTTTATTTCTGTCCCAAACTTCCCTTTTGGTAATCTCATCTCGATCAACAATTTCTTTCATTTTATTTTCAATCATTGTTAAATCATCTTCTGTAAACGGTTCTTTTCTAGCAAAATCATAATAAAATCCATTATCAATTACAGGGCCAATCGTAACTTGTGTTCCTGGAAACAATTCTTGTACTGCCATTGCTAATATGTGAGCAGTATCATGTCTAATGGTTTCTAGACCCTCAGGATTTTTAGATGTGAAAATTTTTACCAAACAGTCTTTCTCAATTAAATGTTCTAAGTCTTTTAACTCGCCATCTACACTTATTACCATTGCTTGTTTAGCTAATGATTTACTAATTTTTTCTGCTACTTCTAATCCAGTAACTTTATTTGGAAAATCAATATTATTTCCGTCAGGTAATGTAATTATAGGCATTTAATTTATTAATCTTTTATACTCTGAATAAGTAGAAAAGCACATTTTTTCAACATTAAATTTTTGAACTATATTTTTTCTTCCCTCAATACCAATTAATTTTAATTGAGTTTCGTCGATTGTAAGAGTTTTTAAAATTTTCTGACTCAAAGACTTTGCGTCACCTGCTTTAAACAAATAGCCTGTTTTTTCATCAACGACAGTCTCATTAGAGCCACCAATATTACTCGCAATAATTGGTTTCTCCATAGACTGAGCCTCTACAGAAACTCTACCAAAAGCTTCGGGTTCAATAGAAGCTGAAACAATTATATCAGAAACTTTGTAAGCCAACGCCATATCTTTACAGTGATTGATAAATCTTAGCTGTTTAGTCAACCTATATTGCTCTGAAAGCCTTATTAGTTTTTTTTTATACAAATCTCTTCCCTGATCGCTTCCAAGGATAACAGCATAAAATGCCTCATAACCTAATTCAATATTTACCAGATTGATTGCTTCAATAAATACCTCTTGTCCCTTCCAGGTAGTTAATCTACCCGGCAAAAGTATAATCTTTTTATCTTTTTCTATTTCCCATTGTTTTAATAATTTTTTCTCTTCAGTTTCAAGTTTTGTAGTAGGGTCAAAATAATCAACATTAATTCCTCTAAATACTACTAATAATTTTTTTTTTTGATTTAAGTAATTTGAATAATTTTCTTTGATATGTGAAAAAATAAAGTTTGATCCTGCAATAATTAAATCAGATCGAACCATTACTGAATTATATAATTTTTTCAAATTACTTTTAAAATTATAAGTTCCATGAAATGTAGTTACAAACTTTCTACTTGTTATCTTGGAGGCTATTAAACAAGACCATGCAGGCGCTCTACTTCTAGCGTGGACTATAGAAATATTATTAAATAAAATGATAAAAGTTAAAATTACTGCATTAATTAAAATTAATATTGGGTTTTTACTTTGAACTGGAAGTTTAAAAACTTTTACTTTATTTTTATCTACAAATTTAAGTAACTCACCACCACTAGTAACTATAAATGACTTACAACCGTTTTCTGGCAAATAGTGAGCAATATCATAACAACCGGTCTCTGCACCGCCATATCCAAGTTTTGGGATTACTTGCAAAACTTTTAAATTATATGACATTTGGTATGATTATATATTAATTACCAATTCTTATAAACGATTATGGCAAATTTCAGATTCCACAAAATTTCAAAGACTAAGAAAATTAGACATATTTGTAAAATTTATAAAAATACTCCATTCATAGTTTTCTTACATGGATTTATGTCAGATCTTGAAGGAAAAAAACCAGAAGCTTTTTTAAAATTTGCAATAAAGAATAAACTAAGTTTTCTTGCTTTAGAATATTCAGGTCATGGAAAATCTACAGGTAAATTCACAAATGGAAATATTTCAAAATGGACCAAAGAAACTTCTAAATTGATAAATAAATATATTAAAAATAATAATTTTTATGTCATTGGTTCAAGTATGGGCGCTTGGATTGCTTTAAGACAATTCAAAATATTTAAAAAACAAATTATGGGATTTTTAGGAATTGGGTCGGCACCTGAGTTTTTAGAAAATTTGATGTGGAAAAAATTCTCCAAAAAAATAAAGCAAGAATTAATCCAAAAAGGTATATATCACCTAAAACATGGGAATTATGAGTATCCAATTACTTATCAACTTATAAAAGATGGAAGAAAAAATAGAGTTTTAAACAAAAAAATAAATTCAAAAATTAATATTACCATGGTGCATGGTAAATATGATGAAGCTGTACCGGTAAGTTATTCTAGAAAAGTTTTAAAACTATTTCCAAAAGCAAAAAAGAAATTGATCATTGTAAAAAAGGGTGACCATAGCTTATCAAATAAGAAATGGCTTAATATAATCTTAAAAGAACTAAAATTATTAATTAACTAACTTCTTTTATAACTTTTTTTAAACTGATAGGGTTTTTAAGTTTATCCAACATTTCTTTAGGACAAATCTGAATAAAATTATTAATTTCATTATCATAATTTTCAATTATTTCTTTAGATAACAAAGATCCTGTCTCTTCATGGTGTTCTTTGATTAAATTTTTTAAATTTTCTTTCCAATAATTTGTTTCAACATTCTGCCAAACAACTGACTCTGGGTTTACTTTTTTTTCAAATCCTTGCGATTTATCATAAATAAAAGCCATACCACCTGTCATACCAGCAGCAAAATTATCTCCAACTTCTCCAAGAATTACTACTGTGCCACCAGTCATATACTCACAACCATTCGAGTCACATCCCTCAATAACTGTAACTGCACCTGAATTTCTTACAGAGAATCTTTCACCAGCTTGACCGGCTGCAAAAAGTTTTCCAGATGTTGCTCCGTATAGAACTGTATTTCCTAAGATAGTATTTTCATTTGAAACTAAATTACTTTCCTCTGGTAGTCTTATAGAAATTGTAGCTCCTGAAAGACCTTTGCCAACATAATCATTTGCATCACCTTTTAATATCAACTTCAAACCTTTGGATGAAAAGGCCCCAAAAGATTGGCCAGCTGACCCTTTAAAGTTTAATACTAAAAAATTATCATCAAGTTTTTCATAGCCATATTTTTTATATAAATGGTGAGAAATTCTTGTCCCAACTGCTCTGTGAGTATTTTTAATTAAATATTCTTTTTCGATTTTTTCAGAATTATCTAGAGCCTTTTCAATCTCAGGCCATATTTCTTGGTCTAAAGTGTCTGGCACCAAATTAATTTCTTGGTTTTCACAGTATCTAGTATTGTTCCCAGTATCTGCTTGAACAAATAAAGGGTTTAAATCTAAATCATCTAAATTATCTGAACCCTTGCTAACTTGTCTAAGTAATTCAGTTCTACCAATAATATTATTTAATGATTTAAAACCTAATTTAGCTAAAATTTCTCTAACCTCAGTTGCTATAAACGTAAATAGATTAACAACCTTATCTGGTGTTCCAGTAAATTTTTCTCTTAATTTTTCATCTTGAGTACAGACACCAACGGGGCATGTATTTGAATGACATTGTCTTACCATTATGCATCCCATTGCAACTAAAGCAGTTGTTGCAACTCCATACTCTTCAGCTCCCATCATGGCTGCTATAACAACATCTCTACCTGTTTTAATTCCCCCATCAGTTCTAAGTGTAACTGTATGTCTAAGATTGTTTAATGTTAAAACCTGATTAGCCTCTGTTAATCCCATCTCCCATGGAATACCTACATATTTTACACTTGTTTGTGGGGTAGCTCCAGTTCCACCGTTATGTCCTGATATTAATATTATATCTGCTTTTGCTTTGGCAACTCCTGCAGCAATAGTCCCAACTCCTGAGGATGCAACTAGCTTTACTCCAATTCTTGCTTTTGGATTAATCTGTTTTAAATCATAAATAAGCTGCGCAAGATCTTCGATTGAATAAATATCGTGGTGTGGTGGAGGAGAAATTAGGGTTACTCCAGGTGTTGAGTGTCTTAACTTTGCTATTTCATCAGTAACTTTGAAGCCCGGGAGTTGTCCACCTTCTCCTGGTTTTGCACCTTGTGCTATTTTTATTTCAATCTCATTACAATTATTTAAATAGTTAACTGTTACACCAAATCTTGCTGAGGCTATTTGCTTTACTCTAGAGTTTGCACTATCTCCATTATCTAACACTTTAAATCTTTTTTCATCTTCACCACCTTCACCACTACAAGAAGCTCCTTTAATTCTATTCATACCTGTAGCCAAAGTTTCATGTGCCTCTTTAGATAAAGCACCATGAGACATGCTTCCACTTCCAAATCTTTTTAAAATATTTGCTATCGGTTCTACTTCTGAAATGTCTATAGATCCCTTTAATTTTTTTTCTCTAAAATCAATTAAGTCCCTTAAATTTATTGGTGGTAAATTATAAACACCTTCAGCATATCTTTTATAAGCGTGATAAGAATTAGAACCAACTGCACTTTGAAGTAAATGTATAAGTTTACCTTGGTATTGATGTGTTTCTCCATTTTTTCTATATCTATAAATTCCTCCAATAGGAAGAATTGTATCAGTGCTTTCAAAGGCCTCTTTATGAATTGCTCTTATTTTTTTTTCAATTCCAGTAAGTCCAATACCAGAAATTTTAGACACAACTCCTGGAAAATAATCTGAAACAATAGTTCTACTTAATCCAACAGTCTCAAAATTGCATCCACCTCTGTAAGAACTTAAAACAGATATACCCATCTTAGACATGATTTTTAATAAACCTGCGTTGACTGATTTAATATATCTTTCAACACATTCTTCAAAGCTAAACTTTCCAAATAATTTTTTTTCAAATCTTTGATATAAACTGTCGAACGCCAAATAAGGATTTACTGTTGTTGCTCCAACACCAATTAAAGTAGCAAAAGAGTGTGTATCTAATGCTTCTCCAGATTGGACGTTGATTGATACATAGCCTCTTAATTTTTTCTCAATTAGGAATGAGTTAATTGCACCAACTGCAAGCAGCATTGGAATTGGAAGTTTTGATATTGATAAGTCTTTATCGCTAAGAATTAATTGTGTAACACCCTGTCTAACAGCAATTTCTGCATCTTTTTGAATTTTTTTAATAGCTTCGTACAAACTGTTACTTTCTTCAAAGGTACAATCAATTATTGTTGAATTATTCCCAAAAAAATTGATGAATTTTTCAAACTGAGAATTAGATAAAATTGGGCTATTAAGAACATAAATATTCTGTTTTGTTAAATTATCAAAATCTAGAATATTGCCAAGATTTCCAAATCTTGTTTTTAAACTCATCACTTTGTTTTCTCTCAAAGAGTCTATTGGTGGATTTGTAACTTGGCTAAAATTTTGTCTAAAAAAATGATACAGAGGTCTATATTTATCTGATAGCACAGCTAAAGGGGTATCATCGCCCATAGACCCTGTAGCCTCTTTTGCATCCTCAGCCATAGGATGTAAAATTAATTCAAGATCCTCTAAACTAATTCCAAAAGTATACTGTCTTCTTCTTAAATCATCCCCTGAAAAAGAATTTTTTTCATCCTCAATCGTTAGCTTGTCATCTAAATCAATAATTTGTGAATTAAAATGTTTATACTCTTTTGCTAAGTAATCCTTAATTTGTTTATTAGTAAATACTTTGCCTTTTTCGATTCTTACTCCTATAATTTCTCCAGGACCTAATCTTCCTTTTGATAAAATTCTTTTTTCATTTAGCTCGATCATCCCAGTTTCTGAGCCTGCAAACAATAGCTTATCCTTTGTTATTGCATATCTTAAAGGTCTTAATCCATTTCTATCATTTGCTGCAATAACCCACTCATTGTCAGTTCCAGCTATAGCGGCAGGTCCATCCCAGGGTTCCATTGTGCTATTTAAAAAATTAAATAATTGCTGATGGTCTTTTGGTAATGTCTTATTTTTCTTAGACCATGCATCAGGAACTAACATTAGTTTAGCTAATGGTGCAGGTTGACCTGAAATGTTTAATAATTCGAAAACATTATCTAAAGCTGCAGAATCTGAGGCTCCTTGTTGAATAACAGGTTTTAGATTTTCTATATCTTCAAACAACGGACTATTCATTTCTTGTTCATGAACTTTCATCCAATTTTTATTTCCTCTATAAGTATTAATTTCTCCATTATGTGCAATTGCTCTGAATGGTTGAGCAAGATTCCAGCTTGGAGCCGTGTTGGTTGAAAACCGCTGATGAAATATTGCGTATCTTGATACAAATCTTTCATCATTTAAATCTAAATAAAATTCTGAAATCGCTTCAGCTAAAAACATTCCTTTGTAGATAATTGACTTTGAACTTAACGAACAAATATAAAAATTATTTAATGATTTTTTGAAAGCTTCGTTTTCAATTTTTCTTCTTGTCTCATAAATTTTTCTCTCCAAGTCTTTATTTGTAAGTTCTTTATTATGAGGTTTAAAAAGTACCTGAATAATTTCAGGCATAGTTTGAAAAGCTTTTTCACCTAAAACCTTTGGATTAACAGGAACTTGTCTCCAGCCATAAATATTAAAATCATTTTTCGTTAGTTCGCTTTCAACAATTGTTTTACAGCTCTCTTGTGCCGCATAGTCATTACGTGGAAGAAAAATCATTCCTACGCAGATTTCAGAATTATCGTGCGTGTGTCCTGTAACCTCAATTTTCTCAATAAAAAAATCTTTTGGAATTTCTACGTGAATTCCAGCTCCATCTCCTGTTTTCCCGTCAGCATCTACCGCACCCCTATGCCAAACAGCTTTTAAAGCTTCAATTCCATATTCAACCACGTTCCTGGATTTTTTTCCCTCTGTTGAAGCTATTAAACCTACTCCACAAGCATCATGCTCCATATCTTCAGAATAGACATTGTTTTTCTTAAGAAGATCAAAATTTTTTTTATAAGTTTTCATTAAGCAACTTTTTTCTCATTTTTGGATTTTGTTTCTAAATAATTTTTTATGGAATCTGCTGCGCCTCTCCCATCTTTAATTGCCCAAACAACTAATGAAGCTCCTCTAACAATATCCCCAGCAGCAAAAACACCGCTTAGATTAGTTTCCATAGTATCAAAATCTGTTTTTATTGTTCCCCATTTTGTAACTTGAAGTTCATTGCTATCAAATAAATTAGGTAAATCCTCTGGATCAAATCCAAGAGCTTTAATAACCATATCTGCTTTTATTTCATAACTTGATCCTTCTTGTACTTCGGGTTTTCTTCTGCCAGTTTCATCTGGTTCACCTAACTTTATTTGATCTACAATTAAATTTTCTAGCTTATTAGTTCCTTTAAATTCTTTAGGACTAGATAGCCAGACAAATTCAACACCTTCTTCTTCAGCATTTGCAACTTCTCTTGCTGAACCAGGCATATTTTCTTTATCTCTTCTATATAAGCATTTTACTGATTTTGCTTTTTGTCTTACTGAAGTTCTAACACAATCCATTGCTGTATCACCTCCACCAATTACAACAACATCTTTTCCCTCAGCATTTAGAATTCCCTTGTCAAATAATTCAACGTCATCACCCAATCCTTTCTTATTTGATGCTGTAAGAAAATCCATTGCTGGAAAAATATTGTCTAAATCATTACCTGGTAAATTGACTTCTCTAGCTTTGTAAACTCCTGTTGCAATTAATACTGCATCATGTTTTTTTCTTAATTGCTCTAAGCTTGCATCCTTGCCAACTTCGAAATTTTGTATGAATTCTATTCCACCATCTTTTAAAAGTTTTGTTCGTCTTTCAACTATCTCTTTTTCTAATTTAAAATTTGGAATTCCATATATTAATAATCCTCCAGCTCTATCATAACGATCGTAAATTGTAATTTTATACCCATTTTTTCTTAACTGTTCTGCAGCTGCTAATCCGGCAGGACCAGCTCCTATAATTCCAACACTTTGGTTTTTTTCATTTGTAACTTCGATTGGTTTAACCCAACCTTGTTCCCAAGCATTATCTGTTATATATTTTTCAACGGAACCAATTGTAACTGTTCCATGACCAGACTGTTCAATTACACAATTCCCCTCACACAATCTATCTTGCGGACAGATTCTTCCACAAACCTCAGGCATATTATTAGTGCTTTGGGAAAGCTCGTATGCTTCTTTTAATCTTCCTTCAGCAGTTAACTTTAGCCAGTCAGGAATATTGTTACTTAAAGGACAATGAACCTGACAGAAAGGAACTCCACACTGAGAACATCTACTTGATTGTTCTTTAGCTTTTTCATTGATATATTCATCATATATCTCGTTAAAATCCTTTTTTCTTTGATCAACTTCCCTTTTAGGTGGAGTTTGCTGACCTATTTTTACGAATTTTAACATTTTATCAGTCATAAAAAATATAATTTTTGGCAAACTATATAATGATTTTATTAAATAAAGCATTAAATAGGTCATATTTATTGACCTTTAATCTCTCATTTTTGTTATAGATAAACAGGTTTCTAATAAATGCATAGCTAATATGATCAAATCGTATTGTTTGAAATATAAGCTTTATAAGCTACGAAGAAATTATGTTTCAGAATATTATAGAAGTTTTAATCCTTTCAGCAATTCAAGGGATCTCGGAATTTCTTCCAATAAGTTCTTCTGCACATTTAATTTTAGTTTCAAATTTGTATGAATTTAAATCTAGCTCATTACTAATTGATATTAGCCTTCATCTAGGATCTCTTGTTGCAATAGTATATTATTTCAAAGAAGAATTATTAAACATTAATAAAAATAAAAGACTAATAAGTTTAATTATCATTGGGTCTATTCCATTAATAATCTTTGGATATATTTTATATACTACAGAGCTAATTTATAGTTTACGAAACATTGAAACTATTGCATGGACAACTTTAATATTTGCAATTGTTTTATACATTTCTGACAAAAGTCGTTTTGATAAAAAAATTTCTACAAATTTAAATATTCAATCAATTCTATTTATAGGAGTAATGCAAATTTTATCATTGATACCTGGAGTAAGCAGAGCAGGCGTTACAATAACAGCTGCAAGGATTTTAAAATTTAATAGAGTGGATTCAAGTAAAATATCTTTCTTACTATCTATCCCAGCATTAACTGGTGCAAGTGTACTTAGTTTAAAAGATATTTTTAATCAACCAACAGAATTTAGTTACTTGGTAATAATTGCAATTATATTTTCTTTTATTTTTTCTTTTTTAACAGTTAAATATTTTTTAATTTTTATAAATAAATTTTCTATGAGTGCATTTGTAATTTATAGAATAATAATTGCTTTATTTTTGTTCAGTTTAATTTATTGAATTTTTTTTCTTTTTATAAGTGGAAGTAATTGTGATAACAAAACTCCACACAAAATAAAAAAACACCCAAGTATATTATTTATATCTAATACTTGGTTTAAAATAAACCATGCCGCTACAGTTGCAAATACACCCTCAAGGGAGAAAATAATTGCTGCCGGTGCAGGTGTAATATTTTTTTGTGCATAAATCTGTAATACAAATGCAAATCCTCCAGATAATATTCCAGCATATAATATAGAATATATTTCCATTAGAATGTTGTTCCAAACAAATTCTTCATAAAGAATTCCAATGAAAAAAGATAAAATAGCTACAATTAAAGTTTGAACTGCTCCTATTGTAAGTGGAAGATTATATTTAGAAATAATAATTCCAGTAAATATAATATGTGTACTCCAAAATAGAGCTCCCAGTACAACTAAAGTATCCCCCAACCTAACAGTTGCATCGTAAAAATTTGTTAACAAATATCCTCCAATTAAACACAAAATTACAGAAGGCCAAACACTCCAGTGAATTGATTTTTTTCCAAACAAATAAATTATGATAGGCACCATAGGCACATAAAAGATTGTAAAAAAGGCTGCATTTGCAACATCTGTATAGAGCAAGGCAACCTGTTGTAATGCAGAGCCTAAAAATAAGGATAGTCCTATTAAAAATACATAAATTATAAATGTTTTTTTATCTGTGTTTAATTCTGATTTAAAATTTTTTAATTCAAACAAAATTACGAGTGGGGTAATAGCTAAAAAACCAACAAAGAATCTAACAGCATTAAATGTAAAAGGACCAATATTGTCCATTCCAGTATCTTGAGCAATAAAAGTTGTGCCCCATATAAAAGTGCACAACAATGCACTGAATATAGAAATGGGCTTAGACACTTTTGATTATACAGCTAGCTTATAAGCAAAATTTTTGCCTAGGTTTTCTTTAAGGTCATTGTTAAATCTTGCAGCCTCAGCACCATCAATGATTCTATGATCATAAGACAATGAAATCGGTAGCATTGTTCTAATTTGAAACTTCCTATTTATATAAATTTGTTTTTTCTCTGACCTACCTACTCCTAAAATTGCTACTTCAGGATAATTTATTATTGGTGTAAAAAAAGATCCACCTATTCCTCCCAGGCTTGTAATAGTCATTGAACCACCAAACAATTCTTTTTTATCTATTTTTAAATTTCTACAAAGCTCGCTTACCTCCTTTAACTCTCTACTAATATGAGAAATTTTTTTATTATTAGCATTTCTAATTTTTGGAACCATTAGTCCATTTGGAGTGTCTACAGCTATACCTATATGGTAATATTTTTTCATTGTCATTTTACCTGTTTCAATTTCATCAATTGAAGAATTAAAACTTGGAAATTTTTTTAACGAAGCAACTAAAGCTTTTATAATAAATGCTAAAGGAGTAATTTTAATTTTTTCTCCCGTATAAATATCAGTCAAAGAATTTCTAAAGCTTTCCATTTCTGTAATATCAGCCTCATCATGATTTGTAACATGAGGTATAGTGGTCCATGAATTTGTTAGATACTTTGATGATAATTTTTTTACTCTTGGTATATCTTTGATCTCTATTTTACCAAAATCTGAATGCTCAAATTCATTTTTGATTTTACTTGGTTTTTTTTCCTCAACGACTTCAGTGTTATTATTTGATCTAAATGCTACAAATTTTTTGATATCGTCTTCAACTACCCTTCCATCTCTCTCGCTTCCTAAAACTTTATTTATATCTACACCAAGTTCTCTAGCAAATTTTCTAGCTTTTGGGCTTGCTGATGAAATGTTAGACACATTATTTAAAACTTTAGTTTGTTGTTGAATTTCAGGTTTTATTACTTCAATTTTTTTAAGCTCTTTTTCTATTATTGGCTTCTCTTCAACTTTTTGATTTACCTGTGATGACTTTTCTAAAGTTAAAATTAAATCTCCCTCAGATACTTTATCTCCAACTTTTATATTTAAGTTAGAAATTTTACCTTCAAAAATAGATGGTATTTCTACGCTAGACTTATCGCTTTCTATTGTAATTAAAGGGTCATTTTTTTTAATTGATTGACCTTTTTTTACTAATACCTCAATAACCTCAACATCTTTAAAATCTCCTATATTTGGTACCTTAATTTCAATATCTGACATTATAATTTTGTTGGCATAGGTTTATCGCCATCAATTTTGTATTTTTTCATAGCATCTTTCGCATATTTTGAAGCTATCAATTGTTCTTTTGCTAAAATGCTTAATCCATAAGCTACTAAATGTTCTTTATCTACCTCAAAGAATTTTCTTAAATTTTTTCTAGTATCACTTCTTCCAAAACCATCTGCACCTAAAGAATAAAAGCTCTTATTGTTTGTGTAAGGTCTTATTTGATCAGAGTTCATTCTCATATAATCAGATGCTGCCATAATTGGTCCTTCAGTATTTCCAAGACATTGCTCTACATATGATTTTTTAGGAGTTTTGTCCGGATTTAGAAGGTTATATCTTTCAACTTCCATTCCATCTTTTCTTAACTCATTAAAACTTGTAACACTCCATATTTCACTATCAATTTGATAGTCGTTTTGTAAAATTTCAGCAGCTGACATCATCTCTCTTAATATTGTTCCTGAGCCCAAAAGTTGAAGTTTTGTTTTTTTATATTTATTAAATTCCTTTATCTTGTACATTCCTTTAAGAATTCCTTCTTCACAATTTTTATCCTTAGGCATTTCAGGATGTGAATAATTTTCGTTCATTGTTGTAATATAATAAAAAACATTTTCTTTCTTCTCATGCATTCTTCTTAGACCTTCTCTAAAAATAGTTGCTAATTCATAGTGAAATGTAGGATCATAAGTTACACAATTAGGAATTGTTGATGCAATCAAATGACTATGTCCATCTTGATGTTGTAATCCTTCACCTGCTAATGTTGTTCTTCCGGCTGTTGCACCAACTAAAAAACCTCTAGCTTGGCTATCACCAGCAGCCCAAGCTAAATCTCCAATTCTTTGAAATCCAAACATAGAATAAAAAATGTATATTGGAATCATTTCAATATCATGATTTGTGTAAGCAGTTGCAGCCGCTATCCAAGAAGACATCGCTCCTGCCTCATTAATTCCTTCTTCAAGTACCTGTCCACTTTTATATTCTCTATAAGAACTTAGTTGTGCAGCATCTTCGGGTTCATATTTCTGTCCTTCGTGAGCGTATATTCCAATTTTTTGAAAAAATCCTTCCATTCCGAATGTTCTTGCTTCATCTGGGATAATTGGAACTAATCTAGGTGAAATATTTTTATCTCTTAACAAATTAGTTAACATTCTGACCAGTGCCATTGTAGTAGACATTTCTTTTTCACCAGTTGAAACTTTCATAAAATCAAAAATATCTTTTGATGGCGCTTTAATAGGTTTTGCAAAAGTTGACCTCTCTGGCAAATAACCTCCCAATTTAAGTCTTCTCTCTTTTATGTATCTAATCTCTGGAGATTTCTCATCAGGCCTAAAGTATTCTATATTTGTAACTTGTTCATCAGTTAGAGGAACATCAAAACGATCTCTATAATACATAAGATCATCCACATCTAATTTTTTAGTTTGGTGAGTAGTGTTTACACTTTCACCTGTTTTTCCCATTCCATATCCTTTGATTGTTTTTGCAATAATAACTGTTGGAGTTCCTTGGTTTTTAATTGCTTTATCATAAGCTGCATATACCTTATGGGGATCGTGTCCTCCTCGATTTAGTCTCCAAATATCTTTATCTGACATAGATGAAACCATCTCCAAAGTATCTGGGTTTTTTCCAAAAAACTTTTCTCGCACATATGCACCATCTCTTGCTTTCATAGCTTGGTACTCACCATCTACAGTTTCATTCATAATTTTTACTAATTGACCTGTTTTGTCATTAGCTAACAATGAGTCCCAGTATGAACCCCAAATAACTTTTATTACATTCCATCCAGCACCTCTGAAGCTACCTTCAAGTTCTTGAATAATTTTTCCATTTCCTCTTACAGGCCCATCAAGTCTTTGGAGATTACAATTAACTACAAAAATTAAATTATCTAGTTTTTCTCTACTTGCTAACCCAATTGCACCCATGGATTCTGGTTCATCCATTTCACCATCTCCTAAAAAAGCCCAAACCTTCCGTCCCTCATCTTTAATCAATCCTCTATTGATTAAATATTTCATGTATCTTGCTTGATAAATTGCAAGCATTGGTCCTAACCCCATCGAAACAGTCGGAAATTGCCAAAAATTTGGCATTAGCCAAGGGTGAGGGTATGAAGATAATCCTCCAGGTTTTACTTCCTGTCTAAAACTATCTAATTGTTTTTCAGTTAATCTGCCCTCTAAAAATGCTCTAGCATACATTCCAGGTGCGCTGTGTCCTTGGAAATATACTAGATCACCTCCAAATTTATTATTTTTTGCTCTCCAAAAATGATTCATTCCAACATCATATAAAGTTGCAGCAGATGCAAAGGTTCCTATGTGTCCACCTAATTCTGGAAATTTTTTATTAGCTCTTACTACCATTGCAGCTGCATTCCATCTGATCAGAGATCTTATTCTTCTCTCAATATTTTGGTCTCCATTTGATTTTATTTCAGCCTCAGGAGGAATGGTATTTATATACGGAGTATTTTGGGTGTAAGGAATATTTGCTCCTTCACGGTAGGCTTTGTTAATTAGTTCTTTAATTAAAAAATGAGCTCTTTGATTTCCATCTTTTGAAATTACAGAGGATAAAGACTCTAGCCAATCTTGAGTTTCTAAAGGATCTATATCTAATCCATTTGTAACTTGAATTATAGATTGTTTTTTTTCTCTGGCTGGCTCTGGAGCATTTACCTGTTCCTCTTTATTCACAGCCATAGCTTCTTCGGCTTGTTTAATAATATTTTCTGTATCTTTAGGAAGATTGCTCTCTTTAAGACTTTTAGTTGAATTGCTTAAACTTAAAAGTAAATCACCTTTTGAAACTTTATCACCTACTCTAACATTAATGGTATCAATTTTCCCTGAAATAGTTGATGGGATTTCAACACTAGATTTATCACTTTCAATTGTAACTATTGGATCATTTTCCTTGATTGTATCTCCAGGCTTTACCAATAATTCTATTACCTCAACATTCTCAAAATCACCAATATCAGGAACAAGTAGTTTTTCGCTCATTATTTAAAAGGCTTATACACTCAAATAAAATATATTTTTATGTTATTTTATCACATTAATTAATCTTTTTATGCAAAGCTGTGTTTTAATTGAACAAAATTTGTTAACAAAACCATAAAATACAGTATCTTTAATAAAATTAATTTTGGACCGCTGGCCAAATTGGATAAGGCGCTCGGCTACGAACCGGGAGATTCCAGATTCGAGTTCTGGGCGGTCCACCATAGAAGGATAAAAATGATTGATGGGCTTTTAAAAGCATCTTTACAAAAATCAGTAATTTACTTTTTTATAATTATTGCATTATTATTATTGTTGTTAACAATTGTATTATAAACTTTATGAGTAATGAATTTGAACAAATTAGTTTAACCCCTGGGTTCATGAAACACAATGGAGGTGTTTTGTTTAGAAACATTTCTGAAACTGAATACGAATTTAAATCTACTATAAATGAAAATCACTTAAATGCTGCTGGCATAACTCATGGTGGCTATCTATCAGCATTAATAGATGCTGGCGCTGGAACTGCAGCTCACAGATCTGCTGATAATGCTCCATGTGTAACTATTTCGTTAGATATTAAATTTATTGGTGCCTCAAAAGTTGGTGATGAAATTATTGGGCACACAAAAATATTAAAAAAAACCAATACATTAATATTTTTATTTTGTGAGCTTAAATGCAATAACAAAATTATAACATCAGCAACAGGGGTTTGGAAAATTTTAAAAGTTAAACCTTCAAATTTAGGTCCAGGAGGTTAATTTTTTTTCAAATATTGATAAATTAGAATTGGGAAAGAAATTAAAATTCCAACAATCATAGTTTTCAACCCGGGGGCAACAAAAAATAAGGATCCAAATCCAACTATCCATCTCTCATAAGTTTTTAAATCACTGACAAAATAACCTGTAAAAGCAATCCCCAACAAAGCAATCCCTATTAAAACCCCAATTAGAGTTATAACCAATTTGTTCAATTCATAATCTCCAGTAATGAGTAATAATGAAGGCGAATAAACAAAAACAAAAGGTACTAATGCTTTAGCAATCCCAAGTCTAAAAGCAGTATTACCAGTTTTAAATGGATTGGATTTTGCAATTCCTGAAGCTGCATATGCTGCAAGAGCAACTGGAGGTGTAATATCTGCTAATACTCCATAATAAAATACAAAAAAATGTGCAACTAAGGGTTCGATATTTAACTGAGCTAAAGCGGGTGCGGCTACAGCTACAAGAATAATGTATGTAGCAGTTGTAGGAATTCCTGCTCCCATTATAATGCAAGAAATAGCTATTAATATTAAAGAAAAAAACAATTTTAACTGATCAAAAGTAAAATATGAAATGGGCCATATATTTGAAAAGAAATTTCCTATATCACTTGCAGTCTGAAGTACTACAAAACCTAATCTAAAGCCTACACCTGTTAATGTTACTACTCCAACTATAATACCAACACATGTTGCTGCAGCGCCTACTGCTAAAGTATTCTTTGCTCCAGCAGCTAAACAATTAAATAAGTCTTTTAAATTTAATTTATTATTTGGTTTAATAAATCCAACAACAACACATGCGATGATTCCGTATATTGCAGCAAAATCTGGAGTACGGCCTACCAAAATAAAATAAACGAGAATAATCAGAGGTATAATTGATAACCAATTATCTTTTATAACTTTAATAAAATTTGGTAATTCTTTGTCATCTAAACCTCTTAAGCCTAATTTTTTTGCCTCTAAGTGAACCATAATAAAAATCCCAAAATAATGAAGCAAAGCTGGTATTAAAGCAGCAGCCAATATATCTCTAAGTGGTAACTCTAAATATTCAACCATGATGAATGCAGCTGCACCTAAAATTGGAGGTGTTATTTGACCTCCTGTTGAAGAAGCTGCTTCTACAGCACCTGAGAAATGTGATGGATAGCCAACTTTTTTCATAGCTGGTATAGTTAAAGAACCAGTGGTTACAGTATTAGCAATAGATGAACCAGAAATTGTTCCCATGAATGCTGAAGAAAAAATTGCAACCTTTGCAGGTCCTCCAGAAAATTTTCCAGCAATTAACATGGCTAAATCAATAAACAATTTACCCAAGCCTACTCTTGTAGCCAATACTCCAAATAGAATAAATAAAAAAACATATTGCGCCATAACTCCAACAGCAATCCCGTAAACACCTTGATTTGTTATATAAATGTGATTTACAAAACCAAGCCAACTAGTTCCTCCATGCTTTAATGCTCCTGGAGCAAGGGGTCCAAATAAAGCAAATAAAATAAAAATAATAGCAATTAAAGGTAAAGTGTAACCAACAGATCTTCTAGTAGCTTCTAACGTTAAAATTATAAGAACTGAGCCCATCAGAACATCAATTTTTTCTGGATTACCTACTCGTTGAGCTAAAACTTCTGAAGGCAATAAAGGCAAATATAAAGCAGAAACAACTGCAAGTATTGCAAAAATAATATCTATAATTGGTACATTTTGAAAATGTAAAAAACTAATTTTTGTAATATTTTTTTTCCAACTAAAAAGTAAAAAAACTAGTCCGATGACATAAGATATATGAATACCTCTGTGTAAAACTTCTCTAACTAGTCCAAAACCTGATGCCCAAAAATGATAAATTGACATCGAGATTAATAGAATAAAAATTATAAAATTTAATTTTGATCCAATTTCTCTAAATGATAACTGAGGATCATATTTTTTTTCTATCTCCTCTAATTCTTTTAATGTTGATATTTTATTTTCCATAAAGAAAACCCTAAGTCTTATTTAAACTTAGGGTTTAACTTTGATTTTGATTTATTTAATTAAACCAGCTTCTTTATAGAACTTTTCAGCACCTGGATGTAATGGAACTCCCACACCAGACAAAGCTGTAGCAGGTGTAATTGTTTTTCCTTTGGCATGACCAACATCCATTAACTTTCTGGACTCCTTATTCCACAAAGCTTTAGTAATGTTGTAAATTAAAGTTTCATCTTCTTTTGCAGAAGTAAACCATTGAGCACCTACAGCCACTGTGCTTGTAGTGCCTACATTTTCGTAAGTTCCTGATGGAATATCACTTTGAGAAAAGAAACCATATTTATCAGTTAAAGTTTTTGCACCAGCACCATCTATTGGAACTAGTTTAATGTCTACAGAAGATGCCAATTCAACAATTGCACCTGTTGGATATCCTGCAACAACAAAAATAGCATCTACTTTTTTATTTCTTAAAGCATCTGTAGCAGCGTTACCTTTAAGTGCTTCAGCTTTAACATCTTTTTCAGACATACCATTTGCTTCCAAAATTAATAGAGCATCAACATATGTACCTGAACCAGGTTCGTCTAAAGAGACTCTTTTTCCTTTCAGATCTTTAACAGAGTTAATCCCACTATCTTTTAATGCAACTAAGTGAATATGCTCTTCAAATAATGCTGCTATTGTTCTTAAATCTTTTGCAGGCGGCTTTCCTTCCATAGTTCCAGTTCCTGTATAAGCCCAATAAGCAACATCTGACTGAGCAAAACCTGAATTTCTTAAACCTGAAATGATTGCATTAACGTTATCAACTGAACCTCTAGATGAAACAGCTGAAGCGATTAAACCATCTACTCCACAACTACCACCTTTTCCACATTCCCTAGATCCTGGAGGTTTTGAAATTGCATTAGCAATCATTCCTCCAACTGGATAATAAGTATAAGCAGTTCCTCCAGTACCAATTGTAAAGAAAGTCAACTCATTAGAAATCGCTTTACCAACAAAAGAACCTGAAAGAAATAAAACAACTGCAAATGTTCTTAAAATTTTTTTAAACATAAATCTCCTTTATTTCTTATATTTTGATTAATAATTAGAAAATCTTATCATCTAAAAAAAATTAATTCTAATAATTTATTTTTAATGATTTAGTTCTTTTAAATTCTTGTATTGAATTAAAACTTCTGAATTTGCTAAAGCTTCTTTATTTTTAACAACACTTCCTTCTATAGTGCTTTTAACTGCAAGCTCAACAATTTTACCACTTTTGGTTCTAGGAATATCTTTTACAACAATTACTTTACTAGGGACATGTCTTGGTGAAGCATTTGTTCTTATTTGAGTTTTTATTCTACTCAGCAAAGAATCATTAAGTATGTATCCTTTACTCGTTACAACGAAAAGAATTATTCTTATATCATTATCCCAAGATTGACCGACTACTAGTGCTTCTTTAATTTCTTTAAACTTTTCAACCTCAGAATATATTTCAGCAGTACCAAGTCTTACACCTCCTGGATTAAGGGTAGTGTCAGATCTTCCATGTATAATAAAACCATCAGTATTTTTTCTTTCAGCATAATCACCATGATGCCAAGTATTTTTATATCTATTGAAGTAAGCTTTTTTAAATTTTACATCATTTTTATCATTCCAAAATTTAAGAGGCATTGATGGAAATGGATTTTTACAAACAAGTTCACCTTTAAAATTTTTTAAAGATTTGCCTCTATCATTAAAAACATCAACATCTAAACCTAAGCCAGAATTTTGTATTTCACCAATATTTACTGGTTGATATATATTCCCTAAAACAAAACACGATACAATATCTGTACCACCCGAAATAGATGAGAGATGAACTTTCTTTTTAATATTTTTATAAACATATTTAAAACCTTCACTTGATAAAGGAGAACCTGTTGAACATATTGTTTTTAGTTTTTGAAGTTTATATTTAAATTTAAGATTAGGTTCTAATTTTCTTAGGGCATCAATATATTTAGCACTTATTCCAAACAGAGTAATTTTTTCTCTTTGTGCTATCTTTAAAAGTAAATCACTTGATTTATACATTGGAGAACCATCAAAAAGTACTATTGATGCCTTTGAAGCTAACGAGCTTACTAACCAATTCCACATCATCCAACCACAAGTGGTAAAATAAAACACATTATCATTTTCTTTTATATCACAATGTAATTGATGTTCTTTCTTATGCTGAAGAAGAACTCCACCAGTTCTGTGACAAATACATTTTGGTTTTCCAGTTGTTCCACTTGAATATAAAATAGTCAACTTGCTTTCGAAATCATACTTTTTAAAATTTATTTTTTCAGATTGATTTTTAATAATCTCACACAATTTAATTAAATTTATTTTCTTATATTTACTCTTATTGGTGACATATTTTTTTCCAGGATAATTAACGATCACAACATTTTTAATTGATGGAATAGATTTTAAAATTTCAGATAATCTCTCTAATACATTAATTTTTTTTCCATTGTAAAAATACTGGTCTGTAATGAACAAAACTTTTGGATTGATTTGAGAAAATCTTTCAACAACACCTTTAATACCAAAATCAGGACTGCATGATGACCAAATGCTTCCTATAGTACTCGCTGCTATAAACGCCTCAACTGTCTCGATAGTATTAGGCATATAAGCTACAACTCTGTCTCCTTTTTTAATTTTAATTTGCTTCAAAAACTTTACAATTTTGCCTGTATTTATATTTAATTCTCTCCAAGATTTTTCCTCTCTAAAACCATTTTCGCTTATAAAGGTAACTGCCTTATCATCATTATTTTTTGACAATAAATTCTCACCAAAATTTAACTTACTACCTGGTAAGAATAAATTTTTATAAAATATTTTAGATTTTTTAATTTTTTTTTTACTTTTCAATCCTTTAATTTCTGAAAATTCCCAAAAATAATTCCAAAAATTGGGAGAATTTTTAATAGTCCAATTTAAAAAAGTTTTGTAATTTAAATTAAATTTTTTTTTGATTTTTTTTGAAATAAATTTCTCAAAAGCATAAAGATTTGAATTTTTTTTCTCTTTTAAAGATGCTTCCCAAAGTTTATTGGTCATTTTTCTTTTATTAAATTACTATTATAGAATTAATCTCAATTATGATATTCTAATTAATATTAATATAAAAATGAGAACTTTTTACCCTCCGATTCGGTCATGTTTTAGTCTATTTTTGTTCTTTAGCACTAACAATATCTGGTAGGTAAAAAAAATTATACACCAAAGATAGAAATGCCTAAAAATAAAATTACAGCTGTTCTTGGTCCAACAAACACGGGGAAAACTCATCTTGCAATTGACACAATGCTATCTTTTGACAGTGGAATGATTGGGTTCCCATTAAGATTATTAGCAAGAGAGGTTTACGATAAAGTAATAAAAAAAATAAGTATTGATAAAGTTGCTTTAATAACAGGTGAAGAAAAAATAATTCCTACAAACGCAAAATATTATTTATGCACCGTCGAATCAATGCCTATTGAAAAGCATTTAGAATTTGTGGGCATAGATGAAATCCAAATGTGTGCAGATCCTGAAAGAGGTCACATATTCACAGATAGACTATTAAATTTAAGAGGTGAAAAACTTACGATGTTAATGGGTTCTAGCACTATTAAAAACATTATATCTAAATTGAACGAAGATTTAGAATTTATTAATAGAGATAGATTGTCAAAACTAACTTATACTGGACATAAAAAAATATCAAGAATAAATAGAAAAACTGCAATCATAGCCTTTTCAGCGGAGGAAGTTTATGCAATAGCAGAATTAATAAGAAGACAAAAGGGTGGGGCTGCTATCGTTATGGGTTCATTAAGTCCTAAAACGAGAAATGCTCAAGTAGAGCTTTATCAATCTGGAGATGTCGACTTTTTAGTAGCCACTGATGCTATTGGAATGGGAATAAATATGGATCTAGATTATGTGTATTTTTCAAACCTTAAGAAATTTGACGGAAAAAAATTAAGAAAATTAAATTTATCTGAAATAGGTCAAATAGCGGGAAGATCTGGAAGATATTTAAATGATGGCGGTTTTGGAATTACTGGTGATTGTAAAGAAATTACACCTGAAGAAGTAGAATTAATTGAAGGACATAAATTTGAAGAAATAAGAACTTTATTCTGGAGAAATTCTGATCTTAATTTCAATAACCCAAATTCACTGATTAAAAGTCTTGAAGAAAGACCTCAGATGGAATGGTTAAGAAAAGTTCAAGAATGTGAGGATGAAAGAGCACTAAAATATTTTATAAAATATGAAAAAAATAATTTAGAACTTAACGAAAGAACTCTCAAATTATTATGGGAATGTTGTCAAATACCTGATTTTGTTAAAAAAATCTACGGCAATCATTATGAAGTGATCAGAAATGTTTTTAAATTTTTAAACAGTGAAAAAGGTCTGATTTCAGAAGATTACATGAGATTACAGCTCATGAAACTTGATAAATTAGAGGGAAATGTAGATTCTTTATCAAATAGAATTGCAAATGTAAGAACTTGGTCTTATGTTTCAAATAAAAATAATTGGGTAGAAAATCAAAATTATTGGATAGAAAAAACAAAACATTTAGAAGATAGACTTTCTGACAGACTTCATGAAGAACTTACCAAGACTTTTATCGACAAAAGAGCAAGTATACTCGCAAGAGGTTTAAAACAAGACATGGAATTCAAAACTGAAATATTACAGAATAATGACGTTAAAATAGACGATCAGTTTATTGGTAAGATCAAAGGTTTGAAATTAGAATTAGATTTAAAAAAAGGCTCTTTGGAAACTGATATCAAGTCATTAAAAAAAGCTGCTAGACAATCAATTGGACCTGAGTTTGATAAAAGAATTCAATCAATTATAGATACGGGATTAATAGATTTAAAGGAGGATTTTAAAATATATTGGAATGAATTTTCAATTGCTAGACTGTTACCAGGTAATGATTATTTAAGTCCTAATTTTACTTTAGTTGTTGATGACATTATTGAACAAAATCCAAAACAAAAACTAAATGATTTTATTCAAAAATGGCTTAACTCTAAAATAAGTGATGTCTTGAAAAGTTTAATCGATTTAAAAAACATTAAAGACGATAAGTTTTCAATTAAGGCTTTGGCTTATCAGCTTTATGAGAATAATGGTGTTTTAAAAAGGGAACAAGTTTCTGATTATTTAAAAAATCTTGAACAAATAGATAGAAAAGTACTTAGAGAATTGGGTGTAAAATTTGGAAGATACCATGTATTCCTTTATCAACTTATAAAACCAGATGCTGTATTTTTAAGAACCTTATTGTGGAAAAATTTTCATCAAAAATTCTATGATTTAAAACCACCAACTTTTGGATTAAATTTTTTAGAAGATAAAGATTCACAAAATAAAAACTTTATGCTTCTCTGTGGATTTGAAAAATTTGATAATCTTTTTGTAAGAATAGATATTCTTGAAAGACTCTTTGTACAAATAATTAATGCTACTTCAAAAGAAAATAGTGAAATAAAAATGATACCTGAAATGTTAAATCTGTTAGGATGTAGCAAAGAGAACTTTAAAAAATTATTACAAAAAATGGGTTATAAAACTTATGAGAAAGAACAAGAAATGTTTTTTAAATATAATCCTGTTAAAAAATTTAAAAAGAAACAGAACAAAAAAGTTTCAAATGAAAATCCATTTAAAGTTCTTAAAAATCTCAAGTTAGGTTAATTTTATGTTTTTTAAAAAGACAGATAAAAAAGAAGAGAATAACTTTATAATAAAAGTTTGTGCCTTATTAATCCATGCTGCAAAAATAGATGAAAATTATACTGACAAAGAAGAGGAAATAATTAAAAAAACACTTCTAGAGTTGGGCCTTGAAAGTGAAAAAATCACAAAAACTATCCAAGATGCAAAAATTATTGAGGAAAATTCAAACCAAATTTTAGACTTCACAAGAGAAATTAAAAATTTACCTAAAAAAGATAAAATTAAAATAGTAGAAGCTCTTTGGTCAATTATTTATTCTAATGAAGATGCAGATATGTATGAAACAAATCTTATGAGAAGATTAGCGGGACTTTTATACATTGACAGCAAAACTATGGGAGATATTAAGCATAGAGTAAAAGAGGAAAGTAAAGAGTGACTTATATCGTAAACGATAATTGTATTAAGTGTAAACTTACTGATTGTGTAGACGTTTGTCCGGTTGATTGTTTTTACGAAGGTAAAAATATGCTTGTAATTAAACCGGATGAGTGTATAGATTGTGGCGTTTGTGAGCCAGAATGCCCCGTTGATGCTATAAAAGCAGATACAGAACCTGGAAGTGAAAAATGGTTAGAGATCAATAAAAAATATTCAGAAATCTGGCCAAACATAAGTGAGAAAAAAGATCCCCCTGCGGATCACGAAAAATTTAAAAATGAGCAAAATAAGTACGAAAAGTATTTTAAAGAAAATCTTTAAAGGCAAATCAGATAAAGAAATGATAAAAAAAGTTAAAAAGAAAAAAGTAACTAAAGTTAAAAAAGTTGTTAAACCTAAAACTAAAAAAGTTAAAAAAGTAATAAAAAAAACCAAAAAAGTTTCAAAAAAAATTCCAAATAAATCACCTAAAATAAAAAAAGTTTCAAAAACTACTAAAACGCCAGATGAACCGAAAGTAGATAATTTAAGAATATCAAAAACTAATGAGGTTAAGCCAGAGATAAAAAAAGTCAAAAAACAGGAAACTGAAAAAAGAGGATTTAAAATTAAAGATTATGTTGTCTATCCAAAACATGGTGTTGGTCAAATTACAGAATTTAAAAAAATAAATATCGGTAGTATTGATGTTGAAACATACGTTATCAAATTTGAAAAAGATAAAGCTAACGGTATGGTACCCGTCAACAAACAGTCTCACCTAAGACCTTTAGCAACAATTAATCAAGTAAACAAATGTATTTCTATATTAAAAAGTAAGCCAAAAATCAAAAGATCAATGTGGAGTAGAAGAGCACAAGAATATGAGGCAAAAATTTCATCAGGTAAAATTTATGAATTAGCTGAAGTTGTAAGAGATCTAAACAAAGGTGATGATCTTATGGTTGATCAATCTTATAGTGAAAGACAACTTTTTGAAAAAGCTTATGAAAGAATGCAGTCAGAATTTCAGATAATTTTAAATTTATCACCAGAAGACACTCAAAAAAAATTAGATAAAGCACTAAAGAGAAATGTTGGTGGACAAACACAAGCGATTAGCGCTACTCCTAAAACTCCAACTGCTGATTTACCTGTCGAAGAACCTATTTCTGAAACTGACGAACCCTTAGACGAATAAAAAAAAACGCCTCTCACACAAAAAGTTATGAGAAGCGTTTTTTGTAAAGAATACTAAGTTATTATCTTCTTCTTTTCTTAGCCTTTTTAGCTTTTTTAGCTTTTTTCTTAGCTTTTTTCTTAGTTTTCTTTGCCGCTTTTTTTCTTTTCTTAGGCATCTTTAGCTCCCTTTTAAGTTTAACGAATCAAATTGATTCGTTGTTAACTTATTTTTATTTTTTTATACAACTTATGTCAAATCATTAATTAAAAGCGAATTTTAAAAAATTATTTTTTATTTTTTATTTTTTATAAAAAATTTTTTTATTAATTTAGTTAATGTTTATGCGGTAAATAAACTCTTAATTTAAAGAAATTTAATAAAGTTTTTCTATTTCACTTTTATACTTTTCAATAATTTTATATCTTTTTAACTTTAAAGTTGGTGTCATTAATCCATTTTCAATTGTAAATTGATCTTTTATTACAAAAAACTTTTTAATTTTTTCTATCTTAGATAAGTTTTTATTTATTGTTTCTATTTCTTTTGAAATGTTTTCATCTGACACATTGCTTTCATTATTATTTAAAACTAAAATAGATATTAAATATTGTTTGTTATCTCCATAAACTAATGCTTGCTCTATAAATTCAATCTTGAGTAATTCATTTTCAATTTTCACAGGAGAAATATTGTCACCACCTGGTGTAATTAAAATATCTTTTTTTCTATCAGTAATTTTTAAGTATCCATTTTCAAAATGACCTATATCTCCAGTATGTAACCAGCCATCCTTTAAAACTTTTTCGGTCTCTACCTTTTTATTCCAATAGCCTAACATAACATTTTCACCTTTAACCAGAATTTCACCATCGTCAGCAATTTTCACTTCATTACCACTAAAGGCAGGACCTACTGTATCTATTCTTATATCTTTTATCGGGTTACAACTTACAACTGGAGAAGTTTCAGTTAACCCATACCCTTGCAAAGTCGGTAAACCTATCGAATTTAAAAAAATACCCACTTCTTTATCTAGCGCACCTCCTCCAGAAATGAATGCTTTTAGAGAACCTCCAAATTGAGCTTTTATTTTTTTTCTAATTATTTTTTCGCAAATTGTATTTTGCATTTTTTCAAATAAAGTAAGTTTTTGATTTGTTAGTACTTTTTCTCCAAGATAAAGCATTTTGTTTATTAGAGATTTTTTAAAACCAGTAGCTTTATTGAAAGTTGAATTAATTTTTTGATACAGATTCTGATAAAATCTTGGAACAGCTGTCATAATATCAGGACTACATTGTCCCATATTATTAATTAACTTATCTATACTTTCTGCATAGTAAACTTCAGCACCTATTGCTATTTGAACAAACTGAACAGTGTGTTCATAAGAATGGGATAATGGTAACCAAGTTAGGAATTTAGGTTTGTAAGATATTATTTCTTTTAAAAGTGAAATAGAACCTTCACAATTATTTAAAATCCCCCCATGGCTGAGCATTACTCCCTTAGGGTTACCTTGGGTTCCTGATGTATAAATAATACAAGCTACATCTTTTCTTGAAATTTCTAATTTTAAAAAATCGATCTCTTCACAATCGTTCTTCAAAAAAATGTCTTTAATACAAATGGTATCTGATTGACTGTCAATTTGATCAAAGGTGATAACCTTTTTTATAAATGGCTTTGTAGAAATTATATTTTTAATTTTATTATATTGAACTTGATCTGAGACAACTATTACTGATGGATTACAATCATCAATTAAATATTCGTAATCTCTTTCGGCGTAAATGGTATAGGCTGGCACGGTAATTCCACCTGCTAACATTATCGCTAAATCAGATATCATCCATTCAGGTCTATTTTCTGAAATCAATAAACATCTATCTTTATTTTGAATTAAAGATTTGAGCTCATTGCTTAATTTTAAAATATTCAAATAAGTATCTCTCCAAGAAAATTTATCGTTTGGATTTTTTAAAGATTTTAGAAAAATTTGATCTGCTTTTTCTTTTGTATACTGATTATAAAATAGTTCTAAAAGATTATTATAGTTTTTTATATTCATAAACTTTGGTGGGCGAAGAGAGAATCGAACTCTCACTTCTTGCGAAACACGATTTTGAGTCGTGCGCGTCTACCAGTTCCGCCATTCGCCCATTAAATTAAATTATAATTAAATAGTATAAGAACTAAAATTATATTAAAACCAAAAAATGTTCCAAAGTCTTTATAAAAAGTGTTTAAATTTAGCTGCTCACAAAAGTTCAAATTTATACTTGGGAATTGTTTCCTTCACTGAAAGTTCATTTTTTCCCATACCTCCAGATGTAATGATTATTCCTATGGTGATTGCTAAAAAAAAAGAATTTTTTAAAATATTTTTAATCGCATCTATATTTTCAGTTTTAGGTGGAATTTTTGGATATTTACTAGGTTATTTGTTTTATGATTTAGCTATTCATATAATTGAATTTTATGGTTATGAAAACAATGTAGAAAGTTTGAAGACAAGTTTGTCTCAAGGATCAGGTTTTTTTGCCTGGCTAAGTATTCTTTTTCTAGCAGGATTTACTCCTCTTCCCTATAAGGCATTCACTATTGCTAGCGGTATTGTTGCTTTTAGTTTACCTGTATTTATTGTTGTAAGTTTAATCTCTAGAAGTCTTAGATTTTTTATTGTTGCTTATTTATCTTATAAATTTGGTGACTTATTTACTGAATTAATGGAGAAGCATGGTTCAAAATGGTTCACTATAATTGGAATTTTAATAGTTATAGTATTAGGAATTATATTTTTAATTTTTAAATTTAATGCTTAATAACAAATCATTGTTTCTTAACCTAATTTTATTTGTCAGTTTCGTTGCTTTAATATCAGCGTTCTTTATTGAGTATGTTTTAGGTCATCAACCATGCAATCTTTGTATTTTAGAGAGAATTCCATATGTAGTTGCAATAGTAATTATACTCTTGAATTATAAATTTTCTCAGTTTGAAAAAATATTTTTAGTTTTTTTGGTAATAGTTTTTTTAACAGCTACTATCTTGTCAGTTTATCATTTTGGTATTGAACAAGGATTTATTGAGGAATCTTTAGTTTGTGACCTAAAAAATGGCTCTGAGGCAACTTCCAAAGAAGCAATTTTAAAACAATTGCAGGAACAAAAAGTGAGCTGCAAAGATGTAACATTTAAAATTTTTGGATTATCACTTACAACTTACAATATTGTAATTTCTATACTAATTACAATCAATGCATTAAAAATTTATTTAAACTATGCCAAAAGTAAGTAAAAAAAAAATTGAAGAATTTATAAGGGTAGATCATGCTGGTGAGCGTGGAGCAGTTAAAATATATGAAGGTCAATTATTAGCTTTGAATACATTTGTCAAAGATGAAAATTTGAAAAAAATCATAGAAGATATGAAAATTCATGAAAAGGAACATAGTGAATTCTTTGAAAATGAAATTAAAAAAAGAAACATTGCTCCAACAAAACTTTTACCACTGTGGGATTTACTAGGTGTTGGTTTGGGATTTGGTTCTACTTTATTAGGGAAAAAAGCAGCCATGTTATGCACAGCATCTGTAGAAGAAGTAATTGATGAACACTACTTAAATCAAATTAATCAATTAGATGAAGATGAAAAATTTCTTAAAAACAAAATTACAAAATTTAGAGAAGATGAGCTCAATCATAAAGATATCGCTTATGAAAAAGGTGCAACTAAAAAAGGACCTTATAGTATTTTAGATAAAATAATTAAAACTGGTTCGAAAATTGCAATTAATATTTCTGAAAAAATTTAAGTTTCTAATTCAACATCCCAATATAAATAATCCATCCAACTTTTATGTAAAAAGTTAGGAGGAAAATTCTTGCCATTTTTATGTAAATCTTCTGTTGAAGGTCTGAAAGGATATTGATTTAATTTCATTCCTGAATGTTTTAATAATTTTCCACCCTTTTTTACATTACAAGCCGAACAAGCTGTAACAACATTGTCCCAATTTGTTTCTCCACCTTTAGATCTTGGAAGCAAATGATCAAAAGTAAGTTCCTCATTACTTCCACAATATTGACAAGAGAATTTATCTCTCAAAAAAACGTTAAATCTAGTAAAACTTGGTTTCGTTTGAGGAACAATATAATCTTTTAAAGCTATAACACTTGGCAGCTTCATATTAAATGAAGGACTTCTGATAGTTCTATCGTAATGACTTACGATGATAACTCTATCAAGAAAAACTGATTTCACAGTGTCTTGCCATGACCATAATGATAGCGGGTAATAGCTAAGAGGTCTGTAATCAGCATTGAGAACTAATGCAGGACATTTTTCTAATGATACGTCTTGTTCAATAAAATTGATCACATTATAACATTAACTTAGTTTAAAATCATAATCAATATGATCAGATGTTAAATTTTTTTTAAAATATAATTTAATGCTGTACTTGATGCTTCAATAGGAATGTGATGGTCACAATTTTTTATTAATAACGTTTCAACGGGAATATTATTTCGAATTAAAAAATCTTTGGCTTCAAGTAAATGTAATGATGGAACAATTTGGTCGACATCACCATGTATTAGTAATGTATCTGTGCTATTTTTGATTCTATCTTTCAAATTAATTTGATCTATTATTTTCCCTGAAAATCCTACAACACATGAAAATTTTTCATTTGAGGTAAGACCAACATTCAAAGACATCATGCAGCCCTGACTAAAGCCTGATAAACAAATTTGTTGATTTGATAAGTTGTATTCAGTTTTAATTTCCTCAATAAATTTTTTAATAACATTTTCAGCTTTAATTGACTCTTCAAGTATATAAGATGGATCTTCTTTGGTTAAATCAAACCATTGATATCCTGATGGATTAATTGCACATTTTTCATATCCATTAGGACAAATAAAAATAGTGTTTGGCAAATGTCTTTTCCAATTTAAAGTTAACATACTTATGTCTTTTCCATCTCCACCATACCCATGAAGTAAAATTATCGCATTCTTAATTTCTGTTCCTTCTTCTGGTTTGATGATGATTGAATTAAGGCAAAATGTCATAGATAATTTATTATGTTTTTTATTTTTAAAAACACACTACAATAAAAATATGTTTACTGGAATATTAGTTAAAATTTTATCTATCACTCTTCTAATAGCTGTTGGAATAGTTTTGGTTTTGGGTATTGGAACTTTATTTAAAGGTGGAGAAACAAGTAAAAAATATTCAAATAAACTAATGCAGCTTAGAGTTCTGCTGCAATTTGTGGCCATACTTGTTTTGGTAGCTTTTGCATATTTTTTTAAAAACTAATTATATTTCTCAATCCACTTTAAAAAATCTTTGTCATTAAAGTCTAAGTCACCAAGAACCCTTGCAAATTCCTCACCTTCTTTATTTATAAATATTGATGTTGGAACTCCTCTTAGAGAAAAAGATTTAGCTAAAGTTACTTCTGGATCAAAATAAGGTTCTAAATTTTTTAAGTTTAATTTTACAAAAAATTCTTCAACTTTATTTAGTTTTTCTTTCCCAATATTAATAGGAAAAACTTTTAAATTATTAAGTGATGAATTTGCTTGCATATTGTCTAATGAAGGCATCTCTTCTTCGCACGGGGGACACCAGGTAGCCCAAAAATTTAAAACTAACAATTTTCCTTTAAAATCATTAATTTTAATTTTTTCATTTTTTTTATTTAAAAAAAATACGTTTTCATACGTTTTTGGAACTTTATGAATAACAATATTTTTAATGTTCGGTAAATCACTAGCTTCTGCAGTTGCAATTAAAAAAATAAATAATGCTAAAATTCTCATATTAATTAGGTATAACTAAATATCATGACAAAAAATAAAAACAACCAAGCAATATGGAACACACGAATACAAAAGGATGCGTCAAACTTATTTCAAAAAGTTGGTAATTCTATTGATATAGACAAGAGACTTTACAAAGAAGATATACAAGGATCCATTGCACACGTTGAAATGCTTTTTAGACAAAAGATAATTTCCTTTAAAATAAAAAATAAAATTATTTATGGTCTTAATAAAATTTATAAAGAAATAACTTACAAAAAATTTGAATTTAACAAAAAGTATGAAGACATTCATATGAATATAGAAAAAAGATTATTTCAAATAATTGGCGATGAAGCTGGATACATTCATACAGCTAGATCAAGAAATGATCAGGTAATAACTGATTTTAAAATTTGGATCAAAACCGCAACAAAAGATATTAATAACAACATAGATAAAGTAATCAAAAGTACAATTAAACTGGCTGAAAAAAATGTTGAGACTATTATGCCAGGTTTTACTCATCTTAAAAATGCTCAAGCTATATCATTTGGCCATTATTTAATGGCTTATGTGGAAATGTTTACCAGAGATAAAAAAAGATTTTTAAACAATTTAGATAATTTAGATGAAAATCCGTTGGGTGTAGCGGCTCTATCAGGCACTTCGTTTAATATAGATAGAAATTTTACATCTAAAAAACTTGGATTTAAAAGACCAACCAATAATTCAATAGATACAGTTTCAGATAGAGACTTTGTGCTGGATTTTCTTTATGCTGTTTCAGTATGTTCAATGCATATTTCTAGAATTGCAGAGGAATTAATTATATGGAATTCAGATGGATTTAACTTAATCAACTTGTCAGATAAAGTTGTTACAGGTTCTTCAATTATGCCTCAAAAAAAGAACCCTGATCTTCTAGAATATCTAAGAGGAAAAACTGGTGTTTCTTATGGAAATTTTTTTTCTATGCTAACTATACTAAAGGGCTTGCCACTATCCTATTTTAAAGATTTACAGGATGATAAAGAATTAGTTTTTAATTCGAATGACACTCTCGTAAATTGCTTAAAAATATTTGATGAAGTTTTAAAAAATTGTAGTTCGAATAAAAAGAAAATGCTTGAACTTGCAAACACAGGTCATATTACGGCAACAGATCTAGCTGATTATTTAGTTAGAGAACATAGCATGTCATTTAGAAAGGCATATCAAAAAACGGCTGCTATTGTTAACATGGCTGAAAAAAGAAAGAAAAATTTAAGCGAATTAACTTTAAATGAACTCAAAAAAATTGAACCAAAATTGACAGAAAAGGTTTTAGAAATTTTCAATTTAAAAAGCTCTATAAATTCAAAAAAATCATTTGGGGGAACTTCTTTTGAAAATATTAAAAAAATGATAACTAAATATAAGAAACTAAAATGATAAAAAAAATCACATTTACATTAGTTATGTTGCTGCTGTTATTTTCATGTGGCAAGAAAGGTGACCCTGTATACAAAGAAGACAAAAACCAAGTTTATTTAAATCTATTCTTTAAAAATAGAGTGTAATGAAATACATAAATAAAAAATTATCTATTGATAAAGTTAACTTTCTAAAGATTGCAAAAAAATATGGTACACCAACATATTGCTATTCATACTCAACATTAAAAGAAAATATATTAAATTTCCAAAAAAATTTTAAATCAATTTCACCATTGATATGTTTCGCGGTTAAATCAAATACAAATGTAAATTTAATAAATGAGATATCAAAATTTGGTTTTGGAGCCGATGTAGTATCTGTTGGTGAAATGATGACGGCCCTTAAAGCAGGTATTAGTCCAAAAAAAATTGTTTTTTCAGGAGTTGGTAAAACTACAAATGAAATAAGTTACGCAATAGATAAAAAAATTTTATTAATAAACGCAGAGTCTAAAAGTGAAGTAGTAGAAATAAATAGAGTTGCTAGACAGAAAAATAAAATTGTGAAAATTGGTTTAAGATTAAATCCTAATACTGATGCAAAAACATTAAGCCAAATTTCGACTGGTAAAAAAGAGAATAAGTTTGGTGTAAATGAAAAAACATTTTATGAAATAATTGATTATTGCAGAGGTTCACAAAATATAAATCTTAATTGCCTAAGTGTTCATATTGGAAGCCAAATTTTAGATCATAAGCCTTATGAAAAGATGCTTAAAGTAGTCGATAATATTTTAAAGAAAACATCTCATGAATTTGAATACATAGATTTAGGTGGTGGTATGGGAATTTCATATACAAATGAAAATAAAAAACTTAATTATAAAAAATATAATTTAGCTATTCAAAAATTTTTAAAAAATAAAAATTGTAAAATTATATTTGAACCAGGAAGATCTATAATAGGAAATTCTGGAACATTAATTACAAAAGTTATTTATATAAAAGATAGCGAAAGTAAAAAATTTATTATATTAGATGCTGCAATGAATGATTTAATGAGACCAGCATTATATGGTGCAATTCATAAAACTTTACCTGTAATTAAATCTGGTAAAGTTTCTAAAAAAACTTATGAATTTGTAGGACCTATATGTGAAAGTACAGACAAGTTTGTAACTATTAAAAATTTTCAAGAACTTCAAGAAAAGGACTATATTGCAATTTGTGATGTAGGTGCTTACGGAATGTCACTAAGCTCAAATTATAATTTAAGAACAAAACCATTAGAAATATTAATTAAAAACAACAAAATAAAAATAATTAGAAAAAGACAAAAGCATAAAGATTTGATTTAGCTTTTGAGACGATGATAAGAAACTTTTTATTTTCAATAATTTTTTTTACTGGAATTATTATTATTTCTATAATTTTTTTACCCTCTTTTTTTCTACCAAGAAAAATTGTTTTAATTGGTGGCAAATTAATGGGCTATTGGACTGGCATTTGTTTAAGGTTTGTCCTTTCAGTAAAAATCCTTATCAAAGGTGAGGAAAACATAATTAAAGAGGACAAGTTTTTTATTGCTGCTTCTCATCAATCAATGTTTGAAACCTTTTATTTGCAAACTATTTTTAATTCACCAGTTTTTATTTTAAAGAAAGAGCTTCTTCAAATTCCAATATTTGGTTGGTATTTAAAAAAAATAGGATCAATTTCAATAAACAGAAATAAAACAACCAAAGAAAATTTAGGTTTTTTTAATGATATTTCAAAAACAATATCACAATCTAATCGTCCATTAATTATTTTTCCTCAAGGTACAAGGGTATTACCTGATGATAGAGCTCCATTTAAAAAAGGAGCCTCAAGAATATATGAAGAATTAAAAATAGATTGTTTACCAGTAGCCATAAATTCTGGTTACGTTTGGCCAAAAAAAGGTACTAAAAATAGTAATAGAACAATTATTATATCAATATTAAAGCCTATTTCTGCTGGCCTAGAAAAAAATGAATTTTTAAAAACTCTTGAAAAAAATATCTATCAAGAATTAGATTTAATAAATTAACCCTTCATTGGCATCACAACATAAATACTGTCAAAATCGCCAGGATCTTTTATTAAAGCTGGTGAGCCAGTATCATTAAAGAAGATTTCAACTCTATCTCCATCTAATTGTGAAGCTACATCAATCAAATATCTGGAGTTAAAACTTATTTCTAAGTCGTGATCAAATTTAACATTTAATGTTTCTTTTCCATCTCCACTGTTAGTATTATTTACTGAAAGATTAAGAGTATCATTTGATAAATTAAATTTTACACCATCTTTTTTATCTAGAGATACAGAAGCAACTCTATCAACTGAGTTTAAGAAAAGTTTTAAATCAATTTCTAATTTTTTTTGATTATTTTTAGGAATTACTTGAATGTAATTCGGAAATTTCCCATCGATAAGTTTTGAAATTAAAATACTATTATTTAACTCAAACTTAATTTTTGACTTTAGATTTGATACTTTTACATCACCATCATAACTATCTAGCAGTGAACAAAGTTGAAAAATTGTTTTTTTAGGAAGTATAATTGGATCAAATTCAATTTTTTCATCTAGTCTGATTTTTGAAATTGACATTCTGTGACTGTCTGTAGCAACAGCTGTTAAATAATTTTTTTCCTCAACTTCGGTTTGGTGAAAATAAATGCCACTTAAATAATGTCGAGTTTCATCATTTGAAACAGAAAACTTACATTTATTTAGAAGCTTTAATAATTGTTTTGATTTTATAGTAAATTCATTTTCATTAAAATTTTCATCAGTCAATGGGAACTCGGTAGCACTAATACAATTTAAATTAAAAATTGATTTTTCAGACTCTACTTGTAATTTACTTACATCGGTAAGAGTAAGTTTAATTTTTTTTCCAGATGTTAATTTTCTGATTATGTCATACATAATTGACGAGGTTGTTGTTGTTTTTCCTTCTTCTAGAATTTCAACATTATTTAGCTGGTGTATAAAAATTAAATCAAGATCTGTAGCAGTAATCGTTAATTTAGAATTACTGGCATCTAATAGAATATTAGATAAAATTGGTAAGGTGCTTCTCTTTTCAATTACACCCTGACAATAATTTAATGCTTGCTGAAGGTCCTGTTGGTTGACGTTAAATTTCATTTTCTTTGTTATTGTATAATATCTGATTTTTAAGTTTATTGATATTATCTACCATTTCTTGATCTTTTTCTTTGATTTTTTCTATTGTTTTAACAGAATGGATAATTGTTGTATGATCTCTATTCGAGAATTCTCTACCTATTTCTGGTAATGATTTTGAAGTTAAAATTTTAGTTAAGTAAATTGCTGTCTGTCGAGGTCTTACAAGATATCTTGATCTTCTTGAAGAAAGCATTTCATTTTTGCTTATCTTGAAAAACTTACACACAATAGTCTGTATTAAGTCAATTGTTACTTTGTTTTCTGAGATATTCAAAAGGTCTTTTAATACCACTTTAGTTTCAGGTAAATTTGGTACTTTGTTATAAATTCTTGAAAAGGATACAATTCTATTAACTGATCCAACTAATTCTCTTACACTGCCTGAGATCTCATTACTAATAAAATCTTGTATCTCTTTTGATACTTGTAGCTGATCTGAATATAAATTGTTTAATTCTTCTGATTTTTTTTGAACTATTTTTTTTCGTAATTCTAAATCAGGTTTTTGAATATCAACAACTAATCCACCTGAAAATCTAGATTTAATTCTCTCTTGAATACGCATTAATTTATTAGGCGCTCTATCAGCAGATACAATAATTTGTGATCCTTTATCTAACAAAGCATTGAATGTATGAAAAAATTCTTCCTGCATTGCTTCTTTACCGCTAATAAATTGGATATCATCTATTAATAAAATATCAGTATTTCTAAAATATTCTTTAAACTTAACCATATCATTTGTTTTAATTGATTTTACAAACTGATACATGAAACGCTCAGCTGAAATGAACATCACTATATTTTTTTTCTTCATCTCAAAACCAATGGAATTTAATAAGTGAGTTTTCCCCATTCCAACACCTCCATAAATATAGAGTGGATTGTAATGAGAGATAGTTTCTGTAACCTTTAAAGAAGCTTCATATGCAAGTTTATTGCTTGATCCAGTTACAAAGTTATCAAATCGCTTGTTTGGGTCTATTCGGTTATACTGAAGGTACGAGTCTTTTATAAATGAAACATTTACATTCTGGGTATTTTCAATATTTGTTGTGTCTTTTAAATCCTTATCAACTTTTTGATCAATAATTTTAAATTCAATTCTAATTATATCTTTTTTATACAATTTAATTATTTTCAGAATTTGGTCTAAATACCTCGAAGTTATCCAGTCTCTGATAAATCTAGTTGGAACAGATAAAAGTAAATAATTATTATGCTCCTCAAGAAATGATATTTTTTTCAACCAACTTTCATAAATTTCTAAACCTAATTTATTCTTCATTTCAGATTGAATTTGTTGCCAATCAATCTCTTCTGAGGCAAAATTATTAATATTTTTATTTATAAAAGATTTATTCATAACTTAAGGGAAGATCTCAGTTAGAACTATTTAAAAAATTTTGCAACAAGTATTAAATTAAAAATTGAAAAAAAATTAAATCTGCAATTGTAGAAATTATTTTCACAATCATTTTTTTTGTGGACATAAATTTTTAAATTCACTTTAAATTTTTTTAAAAATAAAATTTTTGATTGAATCAAATACAGATTGAATCAAACATTAATTGTATTGTGTGAGATCAAAAATTTACTAAATCTAAATATAGTAATTTAAAAACATTTAGATCTTATATAGAGTGTGTGTGAAATTTATCTTTGAAACAACTTAAGGTTTTTAAATTGCTGCAATCTTTTTGGTTATTCTTGAAACGTTTCTTGATGCATTTTGTTTTTTAATTACACCAGTCTTTGCAATTTTCATCAACTCAGAGTTTAATTTAGGTAAGAATTTTAATGCTTCATCTTTCTTTTTGGTATCAATTAAAACATTCATTTTCTTTAATGCATTTCTAAATCTACTTTTTCTAGCTTTATTTACTGCTGTTTGCTTAGAAATACGTCTTATACGTTTAATAGCTGATTTTGTATTTGCCATGCGCAGGGGTATAGCTTGAGAACTGAAAACGGTCAACTAAATATTTGGCTAATTTTGGCAGGAATTGCAAAAGAAAGTAGATCTATTTGATACAATTTTTTTCTGTATAGTATCTGTGCATCCTATAGTTTTACATCTTAATCCTTCTTGCTGATATACTTTAAATTCTTTTTGATAGTTTCCAGAAGATCCCAACGTATTCTTAAAATCTCTAATACTTGAGCCACCTTTTTTAATTGCTCTTAATAAAATTTTTTTTGAATAGTAAATAATTTTTTTGCAATCTTCTCTAGTTAACAAACTTGCTTTTTTAAATGGATAAATCTTACTTAGAAATAAAATTTCACTTGCATAAATATTCCCAATTCCAGAAACAAATTTTTGGTCTAATAAAAATATTTTTATATTTTTATTCTTTCCTTTGAAATAATTAAAAACATAATTCAAATTAAAATTTAAATTAAATGGTTCTGGTCCCAAATTTTTAAATCTATTTTCTAATTTTTCTCTATTTTCTACTAACTCAAAAAAACCAAATCGTCTTGGATCATTATAAATTACTTTTAAAGAATTAAATATTAATTCAATATGATTGTGTTTTTTTGGTAATATAGGAGAATGATAAAAACTAGCATTAGTAAATTTTAATTTTTTTTTACTATCAATGATGTGTATGGTTCCAGACATGCCCAAATGTATCAAACAAAACTCTCCACTTTTAAAATTCAATATTAAGTACTTGGAAAATCTATCTACTTTAATAATTTTTTTATTCTTTAAAAAAGAACTAAAATTTTTTGGAACTGGGAATCTAAGATTTTTATTTCTAATAATTACTTTTTTAATACTTTTTTGTTTAATTTTTTTGTCTAAAGATTGTCTAACAATTTCTACTTCTGGTAATTCTGGCATTTCTCACTATATTCAATTTATATTTTTTTATGCAACAATATCTTCAAAATAAAAAAGGCCTTGTGGAAGGTGTTTTTGATCAAGTTTATAGTAAATACGACTTGATGAATGATTTCATGTCACTGGGCATTCATAGATTTTGGAAAAAAAATCTAATCAATATTATGAAACCATCTCCAAATAGAAAGTTAATAGATGTTGCTTGTGGAACTGGAGATATCGGTAAATTGTTTTTGAATAGTACAAATCAAATGTCAAATGTCACTTGTGTAGATCCAAATAAAGGTATGATTAATCAAGGCAAACAAAAATTGTCTAACTATAAAAATATAAAATGGATCAATGCAGGTGCTGAGAAGCTTCCGCTTCAAGACAACGAATTTGATTATTACACAATAAGTTTTGGTCTTAGAAATACAAAGAATTTAGATAAAGCTCTATCTGAAGCTTATAGGGTATTAAAACCAGGTGGAAGATTTCTATGTTTAGAATTTTCAAAAATTCAAAACTCTAACCTAGATTTTGTTTATAAAAACTATTCAAAAATAATTCCTCATATTGGTCAATTTATTGTTGGCGATAAAAAACCATATGAATATTTAGTAAAAAGTATTGAAGAATTTATTAATCAGGAAGAATTAATCGACTTAATGAAAAAGCATAAATTTACGAAATGTAATTATAGAAACTTTTCAGGTGGTTTAGTTTCTATCCATAGTGGTTGGAAAATATAATGCTAAGAAAATTAATTACTTTATTTAAATTAGGAAGAAAGATTGCAAAATCTGATATTTTAGATATTGCCTCTAAATTTAAAAAACCGCCGTTCACGATCACAATTTTATTTCAGCTTTTAGCAATATCTTTTAAAAAAAAAGAATTGAGTCATCATGCGCTAGATGATGGTGAAAGACTTTCAAAATCATTGGAGTCGATGGGTACAACTTTTATAAAATTAGGTCAATTTTTAGCTACTAGACCTGATATTATAGGAGAAGAACTTTCTACAAAACTGGAAAAATTACAAGATCGTGTACCACCATTCTCTATTAATCAGGCAAAAGAAATAATTAAAAATGATTTAGGCAATGATGCTTACAATTCTATTATTGATTTAAGTGAGCCAGTTGCTGCTGCATCAATAGCACAAGTTCATAAAGCTAAAATAAATGACAATGGTACAATTAAAGATGTAGCAATAAAAATTATAAGACCAGACATAAAAAAAATATTTAACGAAGAAATTGATGCGATGATGCTATTTGCATTTATCACTGAGTCATTTTTAAAAAAAACTAAAAGATTAAAACTTGTGGAAGTTGTTTTTTTGTTGAAAGAAATAACTAACCTAGAAATGGATTTAAGATTTGAGGCAGCAGCCGCAAATGAATATGCAGAAAATACAAAAAATGATGCTGGTTTCAAAGTTCCTGAAATATATTGGAACTTTACTAGTGAGAATGTAATGACATTAGATTGGATAGACGGAGTATCTATTCGTGAAACAGAAGAGCTGAAAAAAAGAAATTTAAATACTAATAAAATTGCTGAGGATATTATCCAACATTTTTTAAGACATGCTGTAAGGGATGGTTTTTTTCATGCTGATATGCACCAAGGAAATATATTTATTGATGAGAACGGTCAAATAGCTCCAATAGATTTTGGCATAATGGGTAGATTAGACAAAATGAGTAAACGTTTTTTAGCTGAAATTTTATTTGGATTTATACAAAGAGATTATAAAAAAGTTGCTGAGGTTCACTTGGTAGCAGGGTTAGTCCCTAAAAATGTGCCAATAGATGATCTTGCACAAGCATTAAGGTCAATAGGAGAGCCAATATTTGGTCAAGAGGTTAAAGATATTTCAGGTGGAAAATTATTAAAACAGCTTTTTGATGTTACAGAAAAGTTCAATATGCAAACTCAACCTCAATTGTTGATGTTACAAAAAACAATGGTTGTAGTTGAGGGTGTTGCAAGAAAATTAAATCCTAACACTAATATTTGGACAACATCTAAACCAGTTCTTGAAAATTGGTTAAGAGAAACAAAAGATCCTATAAATAATTTTAACGAAACACTTAAAAATAGTACTGAAGTAATTAAAAGATTACCTGAGTTACCTGAAATCATGGACAAAGCAAATCAAGCTCTGACATTTTTAGCTAGCGGACAAATTCCTCAAAACTCCAATTCTTATACAGCTTTAAACGATAAAAAATCTGAAATGGTAGCATTTAGAAACCAATCTATTATTGGTTTATTACTTCTTGTAATTTTTGGTCTTATAGTATTTTAATTCTTCAAATGAAAAATCTTAATAACAAAAAAATTCTTTTTATTATTTGTGGTGGTATTTCAGCTTATAAAAGTCTTGAAACAATTAGATTATTAAAAAAAAATGGTGCAGAAATAAAAACTATACTTACTTCTAGTGCTAAAGAATTTGTAACTCCATTATCAGTAGCATCATTATCTCAAGGTAAAGTTTATAGTGATTTATTTAGCTTAGAAAACGAAACTGAAATGGATCACATTTCACTTTCTAGATGGGCAGACGTAGGTATCGTTGCACCAACTACAGCAAATACAATTTCAAAATTAGCACAAGGTGCTACAGATGATTTAGCTTCTACTGTAATACTTGCTTCAAATAAACAAATTTATTTAGCACCAGCGATGAATGTTAGAATGTGGGAACATAAATCTACAAAAACTAATTTAAAAAAATTAAAAGATTTTGGTTATAAGTTTATTGGTCCAGAAAAAGGAGATATGGCATGCGGGGAATACGGAGAAGGTAAGATGTCAGAACCATTAAAAATTGTGGATGAGTTAAACCAATTTTTTTTAAATCAAAGTCAAAATAAAAAATTTAAAGCTTTAGTTACTGCGGGTCCAACAAATGAGTATATCGACCCTGTGCGTTTTATAACAAATAAATCAAGTGGCAAACAAGGATATGAACTAGCTAAATGTTTATCAAAAAAAGGTTTTGATACAACACTGATTTCAGGACCAACTAATCTAGAAGTAGAAAAAGATATTAAACTCATTGAAGTTGAAACAGCAGACGAAATGTTTGCTGCTACACAAGAGAATTTACCTGTAGATGTAGCAATTTTTTCAGCAGCAGTATCAGACTTTAAAGTAAAAAATAAATCTAAAATAAAAATAAAAAAAGAAGAAGCATTAAACTTAAATTTAGAAAAAAATATTGATATTTTAAATTACATATCAAATCATAATTCTATGAGGCCTGACATTGTGATTGGTTTTGCAGCAGAAACAAACGAAATTTTAAAAAATGCAGAAGAAAAATTAAATAAAAAGAATTGTGATTGGATAATTGCTAATGATGTTTCTAAAAAAAATATAGGATTTAACTCTGATTATAATGAAGTTGTGATCCACTACAAAAATAAATCTTTAAAAAGTGAAGTCCTAACATACAAAAGAAAATCTGAAATTTCTGAAGAAATAGTTGATAGAATAATTGATCAATTAAATTAATGGCAAAAATCCTTGTTAAAAAATTAGATCCTTCAATAGAGCTACCTGCCTACAAAACAGAAGGGGCTTCGGGAATGGATCTTATGGCATTTATAAAAGAACCTATTATACTTAAATTCCAAGATTCTTGTTTAGTTCCAACTGGAATTGCTGTTGCTTTTTCAAATGAATATGAAATTCAAATACGACCTAGATCAGGTTTAGCAGCAAAAAATAATATTAGTGTTTTAAATACACCAGGAACAATAGATAGTGATTACAGGGGTGAGATAAAAGTAATACTTTACAATCACGGAAAAGAAGATTTTTTAATAAACAATAAAGACAGAATAGCTCAAATGGTCCTTGCACCAGTGATAAAAATGAATTTTGAGGAAACAGATGAGCTTCCAGAAACAATTAGAGGCGAAGGCGGATTTGGCTCAACAGGAAAATGAGCAAAAAATTAAACAAAAAACAAATCGAACGTTTTTCAAGGCAGATCATATTAAAAAATATTGGTATTTTAGGTCAAAATAAAATTACAAATGCAAAAGTATTAATAATAGGCATGGGTGGTCTTGGGTGCCCTGTAGCAGAATTCTTGTCTAGGTCAGGGATTGGCTCATTAGGAATTGTGGATCATGATCGAATAAGCCTTTCAAATATTCATAGGCAGAGTTTATTCAATGAAAAAGATTTAAATCAACAAAAAGTCAAAATAGCTAAAAAGAAATTAAACAACATTAATTCTTTAACAAAAATAAAAATTTTTAATTACAAATTAAATAAATCTAATTTTCAGAAAATTATTAAAGATTACGATTATATTGTTGATGGAACTGATAATTTTGAAAGTAAATTTCTAATTAATGATTTAAGTTTAAAGTATAAAAAGTTTTTGATAACTGGTGCTATAAGTAAATTTGATGGTCATATCTTCACATTTAATTTCAAAAATAATAAAGAACCATGCCTTCGATGTTTTTATCAAGAGGAAAAAATATCAGATGAAATACTCAATTGTGAATATGAAGGAATCCTGGGAACTGTGGCAGGAATAGTTGGCACAATGCAAGCTAATGAAATTTTAAAAAATATTTTAAATATAGGCCAAAGTTTAAATAATTATATTTTAATTATTGATTTATTAAATTTAAATTTTAGAAAAGCAAAAATTAAAAAAAGAAAAAACTGTCTATGCAATTAATTATAAGAATAATTTTAATTTTTATCTTATCAATATCAATAAGTTCAGCTGATGGAATATTTGTTTCTTTAAAAAAAAATAAAGTAAACGTTAGGTACGGTCCAAGTTTTGACTCAGATGTAAAGTATGTTTACAAAAAAATTAACCTTCCTTTAAAACAAATAGATAAGAAAGAAAACTTTAGAAGAATTATAGACTTTAAAAATAATGGTGGGTGGATACATATATCTCAATTAAAAAAAAATAATTCTGTAATAGCAACCAGAGATAAAATTTTATTTAAAAACCCCACATCTTTTGCAAAACCAATCGCTCTTATTAAAGAAGGGAGGTTATTAATATTAGAAAAGTGTGAGCAAAAATGGTGCGAAATAACTTCTGGAGAATTTCAAGGTTGGATTAAAACAGACAATATTTGGGGATTTAATTAACTAAAGTCAGCTGAAAGTGACTTTTTGTTCTCAACAGACAACTTAGTAGTATGGGAATATTCTTTATGATCAATTCCTATTTCAACTTCTATTTCCTCAGACTTAAATTTAGCTATTTGGTCGTCTGTAAAATTAAAATGAATAAATTGAACTGAAGAAGCTTTCCCTTCAGTTGATGTTCTATCAACATCTTCCTCTGGTATAGCTTTTATTTTTTCTCCATTAATTTTCATAAACACTTTTTCTTCTATTCCGCCTACTTTTCCTAAGAAAGCCGCACGTGATATAGGGTTATCTATTTCAAACATTAATGTAGCCGTTAATTCTTTACCATTAGGTATTAAAGGGTTGTATGCTGACAACTCGTCTTTAAGTTGTTCATCTCCACCTTTTTCAATATATAGCATTTCTTGAACTTGAGCTAACATTGTTTCGTAACTTTCAAAATAAAAGGTTGCATAAGGACCTAATGCAATTCTTCTATCTTTTTTAAAATCAACAATACTTTTTCTAAGTTCTCTTCTGTTTTTTGTATAGACATCCAATGGCATGATGTCTTCTTTTTGTATCTCTTTTTTTTCTCTTGGCATAATCATAACTTATAACTTTTGGCTATCAATTCGATAGGATGTAGTGCCTCATCATTAGATATATTTGTATCAACTTCTAGCTGTTTTAAATGTTTGCCAGCTAAAGGACAATCAGAAGCCATATACTTATTATTTTTATTTTTTATTTGTCTAGCTGTAGGTCTTCCGACTTTATTTGCTAAATCATGAGTTTCTTTCATTACTCCAAAAGTTCCTCCATGACCTGCACATCTTTCAACCACATCAATTTTAATGTTTGGTATCAATTTTAACATATCTCTCGCTTTGATACCCATGTTCTGTGCCCTTGCATGACAAGCATGATGCACGGTTACTCCACCGTCAATCTCATTTAATCCTTCTGCTAATCCCTCATTGTTTGCAATATCCACGACATACTCATCAATATCCACGACATTTGCAGATAATTTTTTTATTTTTTCATCGTTTGGTAATAACAAAGGCCACTCGAATTTTAACATCAATCCACAACTAGCTGTTAATGTTACTACTTTATATCCTTTATCAATCCACTCGATTAAATCCTTAGAAACTTTTGTAGCTTGTTCAACAACTTTTGGTAAATCTGCTTGCTCTAAAAATGGCATCCCACAACAACCAGGATAAGCTTCTTGAACCTCTACACCATTTTTTTTTAAAACTTTTAAAGCAGCAACACCTGTATTTTTTTTATTAAAATTTACAAAACAGGTTGAGTAGATAACAACTTTTCTATCTTTAGAAGGTGTTTGATAATTTATTTTATCTTTATTTTTTTTGAAAAAATTTGAAAAAGTTTCTGAGTTATATTTTGGTAACTGAACTCTTTTATCTATTCCAGTAATTAATTCTAAGATTTTTCTAATTAATTTATTTTTAATATTTGATGCCCAGTTAACTATTTTAGAGAACATAACACCAATTTTAGCGTTTCTATCTATTTGAGCTAATTGTGTTGGTACGCTTGGTAATTTGCCTAATTTTTTTTGAGCCGTTCTATATCGCAGCATTAAATGTGGAAAATCCAAATCAAAATCATGAGGTGGCACATATGGGCATTTAGTCATAAAACACATATCACACAAAGTACATGCATCAACGACAGGAGCAAATTGATCACTAGATAAGCTTTCTACATCTTCATTTTTAGACTCATCAATCATGTCAAAAAGTTTTGGGAAAGAGTCACATAGATTAAAACATCTTCTGCAGCCATGACAAATATCAAAAACTCTTCTCATTTCTAAGTCTAATTTCTCAGGATTAGTAAAATCTGGGTGTTCGAAATCTATCGGATGCCTTATAGGGGCGTCTAAACTTCCTTCTTTGCTCATATAATAAAATTGGTAAAGATAATTAATGTTATAGAAACAATTATCACAGGCTCATTAAACCAATCCTTAACAGTTTGTAAAAATTGCTCTATCATTTTTGTAATTTTTTTTTGAAATTATGTTTAGTGGGCAATAAAATTCTTGCCCACCAAAAAATATTTTTAGCTAATAGATTCTAAAGTTTTTTGGAATTTACCAGCGTGAGATTTTTCAGCTTTTGCTAAAGTTTCAAACCAATCAGCAATTTCTTCAAATCCTTCTTCTCTAGCTGTTTTAGCCATACCTGGGTACATATCAGTGTACTCATGAGTTTCACCTTGAACAGCTGAAGCTAAATTAGCTTTAGTTTCACCAATCGGCAAACCTGTAGCAGGATCACCTACCTCTTCTAAATACTCAAGATGTCCATGTGCGTGACCTGTTTCACCTTCAGCAGTAGATCTAAAAACTGAAGCTACATCATTGTAACCTTCGATGTCTGCTTTTTGAGCAAAGTAAAGATATCTTCTGTTTGCTTGGCTTTCACCTGCAAATGCTGCTTCAAGATTTTCTTTTGTTTTTGTTCCTTTTAATGACATTTCATTCTCCTTAAATTGATAATATTGAACATATAGTTCTTAATAACTTAATGTCAATAGTTTAGAATAATTATAATGTAGATTTTAAATTATTGATTTAATTAAATTATTTTTGATTTTGATTATCACTCGCAACTTTAACCAAAACTTCTACTGAATTTATTTTTTTTCCAGTAATATTTTTTTTTATATTAACTGGATCGATATCGTTTTCACCACAATCTATTAACTCATTAGTATCCTCATCATAAAAATGATGGTGTATAGAAGTATTTGTATCAAAATAACTTTTATCGCTGTTAATTGAAATTTCTTTTAAATACCCTTTTTTTTCAAAAGCATGGACAGTGTTATAAACAGTTGCTAAAGATATTTTTTCATTTAATTCCTCAGATATCATTTTAACGAGGTCATTAATTGTGAAATGAAAAGTATGTTCTCTATTAAATAAAACCTCACACATCTTAACTCTTTGCCTAGTGGGTCTTAGTCCTAATTCTCTGAGTTTTTCAACAAAATTGCTGTTTTTTACCATAGTAATTTATAATTATTCTAATGTATGAATAAAATTATACTGTTTTAATATATTATATTGCTATTAAATCAAGTATTAAGGTTTCTCAAAATTATGAAAAAAAACTCCTACTCTTATGATGATCTGATAACTTGTGGAAATGGAGAACTTTTTGGCCCTGGGAATGCTAAACTACCTCTTCCACCGATGCTGATGTTTGATAGAATAACAGAAATTAATGAAAATAATGGAACTTTCAACAAAGGCTCTTTAAAAGCTGAATTAGATATTAAAGATGATCTTTGGTTTTTTGATTGTCATTTTAAAAAAGATCCAGTTATGCCTGGATGCTTAGGTTTAGATGCTATGTGGCAACTGGTAGGTTTTTTTCTAGGTTGGTTAGGAAATCCTGGAAAAGGAAGAGCTTTAGGAGTGGGTACTGTAAAATTTACAGGTGAAGTTTTACAGAGTGTAAAAAATGTAAGATATGAAATAGATATGAAGAAAATTATGTCTCCTGGAGAAACAACTGTTGGGCTTGCCAATGGAATTGTGCTTGCAGATAATAAAAAAATATATTCAGCAGAGAGTTTAAAGGTAGGTTTATTTAAATAATGAGAAGAGTAGTTATCACCGGTTTAGGGATAGTATCCTGCTTGGGCAATAACCAAGAAGAAGTTCGTCAAGCTTTATTAAATTCAAAATCAGGAATTTCTTTTGCAGAAGAATACAAAGAGCACAATTTAAAAAGCCATGTTCATGGTAAACCAAATATTAAACTAGAGGATCATATCGATAGAAAAACAATTAGATTTATGGGTTCAGGTTCAGCTTACAATTATATTGCAATGAAAGAGGCTATTGAAGACTCTGGATTAGAGGAAAGTGACGTAAGTAATTTTAAAACTGGAATTGTAATGGGTTCTGGTGGTCCATCAATTGAAAACGTAATTCTAGCAGCAGACAAAACAAGAGCTAAAACTCCAAAATTAATGGGACCATTCATTGTTCCAAGAACAATGGCTAGCACAGCATCTGCAACACTTGCTGTTCCATTTAAAATTAAAGGAACAAACTACACAATGAGTTCTGCTTGTGCAACAAGTGGACATTGTATTGGTAATTCAATGGAATTAATTCAAATGGGCAAACAAAATGTTGTCTTTGCAGGTGGAAGTGAAGAAGTTCACTGGGCAATGACGGCAATGTTTGATGCAATGACTGCTTTATCATCAAAATATAATGATGCTCCTGAAACAGCATCAAGAGCATATGACAAAACAAGAGACGGTTTTGTAATTGCAGGTGGTGCAGGTGTACTAGTGCTTGAGGAATATGAACATGCTAAAGCACGAGGCGCTAAAATATACGCAGAATTAACTGGTTATGGAGCAACTTCAGATGGATACGATATGGTAGCTCCATCTGGTGAAGGAGCTGTAAGATGTATGCAAATGGCAAAGTCTACAGCTAAAAATAAAATTGATTATATCAATACTCATGGAACTTCTACTCCAGTTGGAGATATCACCGAGCTAAATGCAGTTAAAAATACTTTCGGAGACAATATCCCAAAGATTAGTTCGACAAAATCTTTATCAGGACATCCACTTGGTGCGGCTTCAGTTCATGAAGCAATTTACTGTTTGATAATGATGAAAAATAATTTCATAGCAGGTTCTGCTAACATTAGTGAAATGGATGAAGAGGCTAAAGAGTTTCCTATAGTTGCTAAAACCGAGACAGGAGCAAATTTAAATACGGTGATGTCTAATAGTTTTGGTTTCGGTGGAACTAATGCTGCTCTAATTTTTGAGAGAGTATAATCATGAGTTTGATGAAAGGTAAAAAAGGATTGGTGATGGGAGTTGCCAATGAAAGATCTATTGCTTGGGGCATTTCACAAAAACTTTCAGAAGCTGGAGCTGAACTTGCATTTACATATTTAGGTGACGCTTTAAAAAAAAGAGTGGTTCCTTTAGCAGAAAAATTAACTTCAAAAGTTATATTTAGTTGTGATGTTGAAAAAAAAGAAGAAGTTGTAAAATTATTTGAAGATATAAAATCTCAATGGGGTGAAATTGATTTTGTAGTTCATGCAGTTGCTTTCTCTGATAAATCAGAGTTGTCAGGTGAATATTTAAATACGACTAGAGAAAACTTTTTAAGAAGTATGTTAATCTCATGCTTTTCATTTACTGAAGTAGCTAAAGAGGCTTCAAAGGTAATGAAAGAAGGTGGAAGTTTGTTAACTTTAACTTACGAGTCTACTAAAGCAATTCCAAATTATAACGTAATGGGTGTTTGTAAATCAGCTTTAGAAGCTAGTGTTAAGTATCTAGCTCGAGATTTAGGTGCCAAGGGCATGAGAGTAAATGCTATAAGTGCTGGACCTATCAAGACATTGGCTGCTTCTGCTATTGGGGATGCAAAATTCCTATTTAAATGGAATGAAGACCATTCTTTCCTTAAAAGAAACGTAGATATTAATGATGTTGGAAATTCAGCATTATATCTATTAAGTGACCTTGCAAACGGTGTTACTGGTGAAATTCATTACGTAGATGCTGGATATAACAAGGTTGGGATGCCAGATCCTAAGAATATTAGGTAAAATATACTTAAATTTAGTTAAATATTAGGGGCGTTCTGTTGCCAGGTGCCCCTTAATTATTTTTTTTATTAACTTTTAATTAACTCTAAAGCTTTATTCAATAATTCTTCGGATTTTGCATGATCTCCAGCTTCATGAGCCTTCATTCCCGCATCTCGCATTTTTTGAATTTCCTCGATTTTGCTATCCAAATTTTTGACCATCATTGGACATGAACCGGCGTATGCTGAGTTAGAAAAAAGTATTAATATTGATAAAATTAAAAATTTTTTCATATTTTTTCCTTTTGTTATAATTGTAATTAGCACTCGTTAAAAAATTAAACTTATAAATGATTGTCACAGAGGCGTTCTGTTACCGAATGCCTCACAAAAAACCCCCGGAACTTTCATTCCAGGGGTTAGAATTTTAATTTAGGCTATTACTCTACAGCTTGTTTCATAGAAAGTTTAACTTTACCTCTATCGAAACCAATCACTTTAACTTTTACCTCATCGCCTTCTTTGACAACATCAGTTACTTTAGCAACTCTTTTAACTGCAAGTTCTGAGATATGAACAAGTCCGTCTTGTTTTCCTAAGAAATTAACAAATGCACCAAATTCCATAATCTTCATTACTTTACCTGAATAAATTTTATTCAGTTCAGCTTTTGCAGTAATGTCTTTGATCATTTGCATTGCGATGTTTCTAGACTCTTCATCAGGAGCAGCAACTGTTACTACACCTTCATCATTTACATCTACTTTCGCACCTGATTTTTCAACTATCTCTCTGATTGTTGCACCACCTTTTCCAATAACAGCAGCAATGTCTTTTTTATCAACATTAACTTGTTCCATTTTTGGAGTGTGTTTTCCAACATCAGATCTTGAAGCTGATAATGCTTTGTTCATTTCTCCTAAGATATGAATTCTTCCATCTTTAGCTTGGCTTAATGCTTGCTCCATGATTTCAAATGTAATACCTGTAATTTTGATATCCATTTGAAGAGAAGTAATTCCATCTTTAGTTCCAGCAACTTTAAAGTCCATATCACCTAGGTGATCTTCATCACCTAAAATGTCTGATAAGACACTAAAATCATCACCTTCTTTAATTAAACCCATTGCAATACCTGCAACTGGCTCTTTAATTGGCACTCCAGCGTCCATTAACGCTAAAGACGTTCCGCAAACAGTAGCCATAGAAGAAGAACCATTCGACTCAGTTATTTCTGAAACTACTCTAAAAGTATATGGAAATGCCTCTTTCGTTGGTAATGAGGAGTTAATCGCTCTCCAAGCTAATTTACCATGTCCGATTTCTCTTCTACCAGTTCCAATTCTTCCAGTTTCTCCAACTGAAAAAGGAGGAAAATTATAGTGAAGCATAAATCGTTCTCTCTGAAGCCCATCTAAACTTTCAATTCTTTGTTCGTCATCAGAAGTTCCTAGAGTTGCAACAACAATTGCTTGTGTCTCACCTCTAGTAAATAATGCAGAACCATGAGCTCTAGGTAAAATACCCACTTCACACTCGATAGGTCTTACATCAGATAAACCTCTTCCATCAATTCTATTTTTATTTTTTAGGATATCAGTTCTAACAATTGATTTTTCTAGACTTTTTAGCTGACTGTTAACATCAAGATCTGTGTAGTTTTCATCTTCCACATAAAGTTTTTTAGCTTTATCAGTAATTTCAGAAATTTGATTTGATCTATCTTGCTTATCTCTTGTAGCAAAAGCCTTTTCAAGATCTACTGTAAAAGTTTCTTCAAGTTTTTTCTTAACTTCAGATAAATCTTTTTTCTCAACTGTCCATTCAGGTTTTCTACATTCTTTTGCAAGTTCCTCGATCATCTCAATTACAGGAACAATGCCTTCATGACCAAATTTAACTGCATTTAACATTTCTTCTTCAGTTAAACCGCTTGCTTCTGACTCAACCATAAGCACAGCATCTTTTGTACCTGCTACAACTAAATCTAATTTAGATTTTTCTAACTCTACTTTAGATGGGTTTAAAACATATTTTCCATCTATAAAGCCAACTCTTGAAGCACCTACAGGACCCATAAATGGCATTCCTGATATAGCTAATGCTGCCGATGAAGCAGTGATTGATAAAATATCTGGTTCATTTTCTTTGTCGTATGAAATTACAGTTGGTAATAACTGTACTTCATTTTTAAATTCATCAGGAAACAAAGGTCTGATTGGTCTATCAATTAATCTAGAGATTAATGTTTCACTCTCAGTTGGTCTTGCTTCTCTTTTAAAATATCCACCTGGAATTTTTCCAGCTGCATAATATTTCTCTTGGTAATTTACAGATAATGGAAAGTAATCCATATCAGGATTTACTTTTTTTGCTCCTACTACTGTTGCTAGTACGACCGTCTCTCCACATGTTGCGATTATTGCACCGTCTGCCTGTCTTGCCACTTTACCTGTTTCTAAACTTATCTTCTTTCCTGCTACTTCAATTTCCTTCTTGTATACTTTAAACATTTCATTTCCATTTCGTTTCGTTCGTTTCGTTCCATTCCGTTCTATCTATCTTGACTTCTATTTTCTTAAATTCAATTTCGACAGTACATTTTTGTAAGAATCCATTTTATTTTTCTTAAGGTATTCTAACAATTTCTTTCTTCTATTTACTGCTCTCAACAATCCCACAGATGAATGTTTATCCTTCTTGAATTGCTTAATATGCTTAGAGAGAGTTTCAATTTTCTCTGTTAGCAAAGCGATTTGGATTTCTGAAGATCCAGTATCTTTATCATGCATTGCTAATTCTTGCGCCTTTTTATTCATGCCTCTTTCTTCCTATTCATTTGTTTGTTTTATTAAGTTTTCTATTTTTTCCGCATACTCAAAAGATTCATCTTTTCTAAAAAGTAATTTTGGTAAAAATTTCATAACCACTTTTTGTGATAAAATTTTTCTTATTAAAAATGAGTATTCTTTCAAAACATTAATTGTTTCCTCAGCATCTTTTCCTCCTAATGGAAGAACATATGCTTTAGCAATTTTTAAATCAGGACTCATTCTAACCTCAGTAACTGTTATAGTATTTGTTTCTAAATTTGGCACCTTAGCCTCATTTCTTATAAAAATCATGCTTAAAGACTGCTTAATCATCTCTCCAACTCTAAGCTGTCTTTGTGATACTGGTTTTCCTACTCTATCAGCCATTAAATCGATCTCTCTGTAGATGTAACACTAAATGCCTCTATTGTGTCGTTTTTTTGGAAATCCATATAATCTTTAACGGTGATTCCACATTCTTGACCATCACTAACTTGTTTTACTTGGTTTTTTTCTCTAAAAATTGTTGAAACTTTTCCTGTGTAAATTATTGCACCATCTCTAATAATTCTTACATCAGAATTACTATTTATTTCACCTTCTATAATTTTTGAGCCTGCAACTTTTCCAGCACCCGAAACTTTGAATACCTCGAGAATTTGTGCTGTTCCAGTAATTGTTTCTTGAACATCAGGAGATAATAGCCCAGACATTTTTTGTTTAACATAATCCAACACTTCATAAATGATGTTATAAGAAGAGATTTTTATTTTTTCATTTTCAGCAAGTTTTTTAGCCTCTTTGCTCGGTTTAACATTAAAGGCTATTAGAACAGCATTAGATGCTTTTGCTAATGTAACATCAGTCTCTGTTACCATTCCAATGTCTGCTAAAATTATTTTTGGTTTCACTTCTTCATGTTTAATTTGAGCAATTGCATTTTTGATAGCCTCAGATGATCCTTGTACATCGGATTTAATAATTAAATTTAATTCCTCAGAAGACTTATCTGAAAAAGCAGAATCTTGTGTTGCAAAGGTTAACGGGTTTTTTCCATCTTTGCTCTCTTGAGCTCTATTTTCACTCAAAGTTTTAGCCTCTTTTTCAGTGTCTAAAACAATAAAATCATCCCCAGCTTTAGCAGCACCATTTATACCCAAAACTTCTACAGGAGTTGATGGTGGAGCCTCGCTAATATTTTGACCTTTATCATTAATTATTGCTCTAACTTTTCCCCATCTTAAACCACTTACAAAAAAGTCGCCCTTTTTGAGAGTACCTGTTGTTACAATAATATTTGCAACTGGTCCTCTGCCAACGTCTATTTTTGATTCTAAAACGATTCCTGTTGCCTTAGACTCATAATCAGTCTTAAGGTCTAAAATTTCAGCTTGTAAAATGATAGACTCAACTAACTTATCTAAATTTTGTTTAGTTTTTGTAGAGACCTCAACCATTAAAGTATCACCAGATAAATCTTCTGCTATTAACTCATGTTCAAGTAATTGATTTTTAATTTTCTGTGGATCAGCTTCAGGAAGATCACATTTATTTATTGCAACTACAATTGGAACATTCGCAGCTTTTGCATGTTTTATAGACTCCACTGTTTGTGGCTTTACTCCATCATCAGCTGCAACAACCAAAACTACTACATCTGTTAATTTTGATCCTCTAGCTCTCATTTCAGTAAAAGCTGCGTGACCTGGAGTGTCTATAAAAGTTAATTTATTATTTTGAGTTTCAATTTGGTATGCTCCGATATGCTGAGTTATTCCACCGAACTCTCCTGAAACTACATTTGCACTTCTTAAAACATCTAAAACAGAAGTTTTACCATGATCAACATGGCCCATAACTGTAACAATAGGTGGTCTATTTTTTAAATTTTCTACTCTAGTAGCTTTTATTTTTTGAATAATTTCTTCTGCTTTTTCTTCTCTTATTGGATTATGTCCAAATTCTTTGACTAAAAATTCAGCTGTGTCAGCAGCTAAAGTTTGATTGATTGTTACAGTTACTCCCATCCCAAATAAATATTTAATTACATTACTAGATTGCTCCGCCATTCTATTAGCTAGCTCTCTAACAGTTATTGCTTCTGGAATATTTATGTCTCTTTTTACTGGTTTTGAATTTTCTTGTGTCTCTTCTTTAGAAGAGTTTTTCATTTCTTTTTGTCGAGCTCTTTTAACTGATGCTAAACTTCTTTCTCTTGCTTCTATTTCATCACTTAATGCTCTTGAAACAGTTAATTTTAATTCTCTTTTTTTTGTTCCAGCTTTTAATGTTTTTTTATCTTTTTCACTATCTCCCTTGAGTCTTTTGGTGGCTCTTTGTTCTGCCAGTTTTCTCCTTTCAAAATCACTTGTGATTGGAGGAGATTTTGGTGCAAAAGATGGTTTTAATGGTGCACCTCTATTAAGTGAAGTAGTAGATTTTGGTTTTCCTGCACCGGGTCTAAAAGATCCACCTCTATTAGTGAATTTTCCGCTTTGTTTTTCAATTACTCTAGAATTTTTTCCTTGAGTTTTAGCTATCTCAATATTTCTTATAGATTTCTTTGCAGAGCCGGATATTGTTAATTTTGTTTTTTTCTCCATTGCTCATCTCTCAATCTTTATAAATTATATTTCTAGCAGACATAATTAATTCATCTGCCTCTTCTTTAGATAAAGCAAAATCCTCTAGATAACCCTGAATTTTAACTCTCTCTCCTTTAACTACATCGTAGCCACCAGTAAGTTCATCAGATGCAAGATCTGCAAAATCTTCTAATGTCAATATTTTTTGTTCACCCAATGTAACTAACATTCCTGGAGTTAAACCTTTAAGGTTGATAAGAGCATCTTGTAGACCAAGCTCTTTAATTCTTTCTGATATATCTTCTTGATCTTTTTGATGAAACTCTTTCGCTCTATCAATTAACGCAATTGCTGTTTCTTCCTCAATTCCCTCTATTTTAGTTAAATTTTCTGGCAAGCTATCTTTAATATCGTCTATTGTTGAAAAACCTTCAGCAACTAATAACTGACCTAAAGTTTCATCCAATTCTAAGTTTTTAACAAAGTTATCTGTTTTTTCTTTGAATTCTAACTGTCTTCTCTCGGAGTCTTCCGCATCAGTCATAATATTAATTTCATAATTCAACAACTTGGTTGCCAATCTTACATTTTGACCCCTTCGACCAATCGCTTTACTCAAATTTTCTTCAGTTAAAATCACATCAAGTTTTTTTCTTTCTACATCAACATTAACTCTTTGAACTTCTGCAGGCGACAAAGCATTTGATACTAATATTGCAGCATCCTCTGACCAATTCACAATATCAATTTTTTCTCCTTGAAGTTCATTTACAACTGCCTGAACTCTAGAACCTCTCATACCAACACAAGCTCCAACAGGGTCTAATGATGTATCAACTGCCTTAACACAAATCTTTGCTCTACTTCCAGGATCTCTCGAAGAAGATTTAATTTCAATTAATCCATCATATATTTCTGGCACTTCTTGAACAAAAAGTTTTTCCATAAATTTTGGGTGAGCTCTAGACAAGAAGATTTGTTGACCTCTTGGCTCTCTTCTTACGTCATAACAATAAGCTTTTACTCTATCACCAGCTTTAATATTTTCTCTAGGAATTAATTCATTTTTTTGAATGATTGCTTCTGTTCTACCTAGATCAACAATAACACTTCCAAATTCTAATCTCTTAACAATACCACTTAAAATTGTATCTTTTTTATCAATAAAGTCATTAAATTGTCTTTCTCTCTCTGCTTCTCTAACATTAAAACTTATTACCTGTTTTGCAGTTTGAGCAGCTATTCTACCAAAATCAAAAGATGGTAATGGCTGAAGAACTTCATCACCGATTGATTTATCTTTATTATTCTCATTAAGACTTATCGCATCTTCTAATTTTATTTCTGTATTTGCATTTTCAGGATTTTCAGAAATAACAAGTTTTCTGAATAATTCTATGTCTCCATTATCTCTATTGATTGAAACTTTGATTTCATTTTCTTGACCAAATTTAGATTTAGCTGCTTTAGCTATTCCTGTTTCCATAGAACTTATTATAAGTTCTTTATCTATCGATTTTTCCAAAGCTACTGCTTCAGCAATTCTTAATAATTCTAATTTATCTGCTCTTTTATTTAACATTTTTTATCTGCTCCAAAAAAAAATGGGCCAGAGCCCATTTTGATAATTCAACAATGTAAGTGGAATATAGTAAAGTTTTTTTTTAATTCAACTGAAACTATTTAGAAAAAACGTTGATTTTATCAGTTTTTTCCCACGAAAATGATCCATCATCTCTTGGAGTTCTACCAAAGTGACCATAGGCTGCTGTTTTTTCATATATAGGTCTATTAAGGTTTAACATCTCTCTAATTCCTCTAGGACTGAGATCAAAATTTTCATTAATCTTTTCAAGAACAAATTTGATTTTATCTAAATCATTATCAAACAAATCAACATAAATTGATAAAGGTTTTGAAACTCCTATTGCATAAGCTAACTGTATCAAACATTTATCTGCTATTTTTGAAGCAACAACATTTTTAGCAATGTATCTTGCCGCATAAGCAGCAGATCTATCTACTTTTGTAGGATCCTTACCTGAAAATGCTCCTCCTCCATGGGGTGCTGCTCCACCATAGGTATCCACAATAATTTTTCTTCCTGTTAAACCACAGTCCCCATCTGGACCACCTATTACAAAATTACCAGTTGGGTTTACATAAAACTCTTCGTCATTAAAGTCTTTAAGAAATTTTTCTGGAATTGATTTTAACATATACGGTCTTAATAATTCTCTCACCTGGGCTTGATTAATATCAGAAGAATGTTGGGATGATATAACAACAGATTTTACTTTAGTCGGTTTACCATCAACATATTCGAATGTAACTTGGCTTTTTGAGTCAGGTTCAATATTTTTTAATTTACCAGATTTTCTATCCTCGGCCATAAGTCTTAAAATTTTATGCGAATAATGAATTGGTGCAGGCATAAATGCATCTGTTTCATTACATGCATAACCAAACATTATACCTTGGTCTCCTGCACCCTCATCTTTATTTCCAGATGAGTCCACACCCATTGCAATATCAGCAGATTGAGAATGCAAATGACTTTCTATTTTTGTTGCTTCTTTCCAGGTAAATCCTTCCTGATCATATCCAATATCTTTTATACAATTCCTTACTTTTTCGATTAAATCATCTTTTTTAATCTCAGGCCCTCTTACCTCACCTGCAAGCACAACTTTGTTTGTTGTCGTTAAAGTTTCACAAGCAATTCTTGAAAAAGGATCTCCAGAAATGTAACTATCAACAACCATATCAGAAATTCTATCTGAAACTTTATCTGGATGTCCCTCTGAAACGGACTCGCTTGTAAATAGGAAATTTTTTAAATTACTCATTTTTAATTCTATTAAATGAAAATATTAAAAAAATATACAATAAAATTATTAAACCAAAAATTTTATTCCCATATTTAGAAAAGACTGTTGGTTGAATTTTTCTCATTTTCGTAAAATCAATATATCCAACTTCATTAAAGTTAATTTTTTCCTCAACGATACCGAGAGGATTTACTATCGCAGCTATTCCATTATTAGCTGATCTAATTACATATTTTCCACTTTCGATAGCTCGAAATATGCTGTGAACAAAGTGTTGTTCTGGTCCTATTGATTGACCAAACCATCCATCCTCTGAAATATTTACTATTATATCAAAGTCATGATTTTTATATAGTTTTCCAGAATAAATTATCTCATAACAAATTAATGGTAAAAATTTTATAGAAAAATTTTTTTGATTTAACTCTATAATTTCCCTTTTTTGACCTTTTGAGTAGGATTGATAATTGTTAGTTAAAGATTTGAGACCTAATTTTTTTAATAAATTTTCCATGGGTAGAAATTCGCCAAACGGTACAAGTTTTATTTTATTATAATAATTTAATAAATTAAGATTATGATCATAAACAGATAAAGAATTGTAATACATAACTTGATCATTAACTTTTGATTTATTGTTAATGCCTAAAATGAGTAAATGATTTTCGTTAAAACTTTCATTAAATAAATAATCATAACTTTGAATTTGATCCTGAGAAATTCCAGGCAATATACCTTCTGGCCAAATGAAAATTATTTTCTCTTTCTTGTTTGGTGAACTAATATTTATAAGATCTTTTATAGTTGATAAAGCCCCCTCTCCTGAATAAAACCTATCCAAAGAAATATCCGTACCAACTAATCTTATTTTATAATCAAGTTTTTCAACATCATTATTGTAAAAATCTTGCTTATTTGAATATCCAAAGAAATAAAATAATAAAAATATTAAAGGTAAAATTAAGCAAAAAATTAAATCTTTTTTGTCATTCCGTAAAATGAAGAGTGCAGGACTAAGAAACAAAGTTATACAAAATAAGTTGAAAGAATATGTGCCTATTAAAGATGTTATGCTTAGAACTTCTAAATGATTTGAAAAACTATATGCAATTAAGTTCCAAGGAAAACCTGATAAAATTGAACCTCTAATGAATTCTAGAAAACCAAAGATTACCGAAAATAATAAAATTGAACTCAAAGTTTTATTTGGTTTAAAGAAAATAAACAAATAACAAACAAAACCGTAAAATAACGCAATAAAAGAAGGAACTAAAATTAGAGCAAATGGAATTAAAAATTTAAAATTTTCATCAAATGTTAATGAAATAGAGATCCAATATATATTTGTTAGAAAATATCCAAATCCAAATAACCAGCCATAGAAAAAAAATAATTTATGTTTGCTTTCTTTTTTTTTAATCAAAAAAATAAAGAATAAGCTAAAGGATAGAAAATTAATTATTAACAAATTGAAAGGTGGTAAACTTAATGAAGTTATTGCTCCAAGAAACAATAAATAAACTATATCAATATATAAATTTTTTTTCAATTTACTTAATTTTTGAGATAACTGATTTAAATATTTTTTCTTCTTCTTTTAACATTTTTAAATAATCTTTATTTTTTACATGATCAAATCCTAACAAGTGTAAAAAACCATGAATAAATGTTTTAATTATTTTTTCTTTAAATTGTTTATCTGTTTGTGATTTTGGTTTATTCATAAAATTAAAACTAATAATTATATCTCCCAAGTAAGTTTGCTTTGATATTTTTAATATTTTGCTAGATGGGAAAGATAAAATATCAGTAGATTTATTTTTATTTCTAAATTTTTTATTTAAAATTTTAATTTTTTTATTATTTGAAAGAAGTAAAGATAAACTTATTTTTTTATTTAAAAATTTATATTTTTTTGGAAAAACATCACAAATACTTTTAAAAAAAAAATCTTTTTTTTTAAGTTTTTTAGACCAAGCCTTCTCTTCTGAGAAGACGTTTAAATTAATCATTTTTAGAGTAGGCTTTTACAATTTTAGAAACCAGTGGATGTCTAACTACATCTGAATGATTAAAGTCTACAACTGAAATTTCATTTAGATGCCCCAATAATTCTTTTGATCTAACTAATCCTGACATACTTTTGTTAGGAAGATCTATCTGAGTAGGATCTCCATTGACTACAATTTTTGAATTTTCACCGATCCTTGTTAAAAACATTTTTATTTGTGTATCTGTCGCATTTTGCGCTTCATCTAATATAGCAAAAGAATTTTTTAGTGTTCTACCTCTCATAAATGCCAAAGGAGCGATTTCGATATCACCAATTTCGATCATTCTTTGTATTTTTTCAAAATCGAATAAGTCGTACAAAGAGTCATATAAAGGTCTTAAATACGGATCTACTTTTTCTTTCATATCTCCGGGTAAAAAGCCAAGTCTCTCTCCTGCTTCAACAGCAGGCCTAGATAAAATAATTCTTTCTATTTTTTTTTCTAACAACATAGTCAAACCAACTGCTACAGCTAAAAAAGTTTTTCCTGTTCCAGCTGGACCTGCTGAGATTACAATATCACTTTGTCTTAGAGCTCTGACATAGCTTTTTTGTTTTTCGGATCTGGGAATAATTGATTTTTTTGGTGTTTTTATAATGTCAGTTACATTATTATTTTTAACCTTCTCTTTAATCATAAATTGATCAACTGATGATATAAGATCTTTGTTTTCGATTGAACCATTATTTATAAATTGATTAGTTAAAAATTGAATTGCATTTTTTATTAATTCATTTTTTTGTGGATCTGATTTTATCATTATTGAATTTCCCCTAGAATACAAACTAGAGTTAGTCATCTTTTCTAATTCTTTTAGATTTTTATTAAATTCTCCAGCAACACCCATGAGTAATTCATTGTTGTGAAATATTACACTTAATGAATTGTTGTCTGAGTAAACAAATTTTAGAGTGGTATCGATTTTTTTTTTAATTGTATTATTCAAAGATTATGCCACCTTTTGATCTAGGTTGCTTAACAATTCTCCAAACAATGTAGTTCTATTACTATTTGTAATTTTTACTTTCACAATTTTTCCAATATGTTCTCTTTTACCATTAAAAATTACTGATGTCATATATTCAGTTCTGCCAAAAGCTTTGGATTTATCTTCAGTTAAATTTTCAACCAACACATCAATTGTGCTATTTTCTAATTTTTTGTTCATTTGGGTTTGATTTTCAGATAATATATTTTGAATAAATTCTAACCTTTTCATTGAAATTTTTTTATCAATTAAATCTAAGCCTTCTGCCTTTGTCCCAGGCCTTGGGCTAAAAATAAATGAGTAAGAATTTATAAAATTAACTTTTTTAATTAAATCGACTGTACTTTGAAAGTCTTCTTCAGTTTCACCAGGATAACCAATAATAAAATCACTTGAAAATTCAATTGATTGATTAATTTTTTTCAATTCGTCATAGACTTTTAAATAATGATCTATTTTATGTTTTCTATTCATCAACTTTAAAATCCTATCGGATCCACTCTGAACTGGAAGATGGACTAAAGGCATTAACTTTTTAGAGACTTTATATACTTCAATTAAATCATCAGTCATATCTTTTGGATGCGAAGTTGTGTATCTAATTCTTTTTATATCTTTAATCTTTTCAAATTCTAAAATTAAATCAGATAGTCTTTTACTATTATCAATGTAAGCATTTACATTTTGTCCCAACAGTATGATTTCTTTTGCTCCATTATCTGACAAATAATTTGCCTCCTCAATTATTTGATTGAATGGTCTAGAATATTCTGGTCCACGAGTATATGGAACCACACAAAAATGACAAAACTTATCACATCCTTCTTGAATAGTTAAAAAAGACGAAACTTTACCTGCTTGATTCTTTATTTTACTAAAATATTTAAATTTTGAAACAGCATCAAAATCTGTTTGTTCAATTTTTTTTCTTTTTTCAATATGATCCAGAATTGTTTCGTTAATCTTATGATACGCTTGAGGGCCAATTACTAAATCTATATAAGGCTCACGTTTAAGCATCTCTTGATTTTCTGCTTGAGCAACACATCCTGCAATTATTACTAATGGTTTTTTTTTGGTTCTAAAGCTTTTTTTAACTCTTCCTATTTCAGAATAAACTTTTTCTTTTGCTTTATCTCTGATGTGACAAGTGTTTAATAAGTAACAGTCAGCCTCTTCTAAATTTTCACTTTTTTGATAACCAATATTCTTTACTGAGTCAAAAATTCTATTTGAGTCATATTCATTCATTTGACAACCAAAGGTTTTTATGAAAATTTTTTGCATTCTAATTTAGGATTTTTTTTTTATCCCATAAAGTTCAAGCTTATGATCAACTAAAGTGTAACCATATTTGTCTGCTACTTTTTTTTGAAGTTTTTCGATTTCTTCATCAACAAATTCTATTATTTCACCTGACTTCACATCTATTAAATGATCATGATGTCCTTCATTAAGCTCTTCGTACCTTGCTTTTCCACCTTTAAACTCATGCTTTGTAAGTATTCCAGACTCTTCAAATAATTTTACTGTTCTGTAGACGGTAGCAATACTTATTTTATTATCAATCTTTGAAACTCTATTATAAAGTTCATCAACATCGGGATGATCGGTAGACTCGGACATGACCTGAGCAATTATTTTTCTCTGATCTGTCAATTTCACACCTTTTGCTAAACATTTTTGTTCAATTGTTTCAGACATAATTTAATTTTAACTTATATAAATAGGGTTAATCAAATTTTTTTTTATTTTAAATTTATTGCACAAATAAGGGACATTTTCATATTTTACATCTTTTTCACCTTTAAAATCCTCTAAGCTGTAGCAATAATAATCAATATTTTTCGCTAATTTGAGAGCCTTCACAACAGAAATAGAATTTCTAATCCCTGCAAAACTTCCTGGGCCTCTGTTAATGTATATATTGTTAATATCCTTCAATTCAAATTTATTTAATTCTAAAAATTCTTTTATTATCAAAGTTAATTTTTCATAATTTATTTTAGTATTCTCATGAGTAATATTGTAAATATGATCATTAGCTATGATCATTAAAAAAATTTTATCTCCAGCTACATCAATTATAAGTTTATTCATTTTATCTTTGTTTTTTAGTTTTAGTTCTAAATCAGATGAAAATAATATCAAATTTTATTCAGAAGATAATGGGATTTTATCAATAATGTATCATCGTTTTAATGAACATAAATACCCGTCAACTAATATTAATATGGAGGTATTTAAGAAGCACTTAGAAATTGTTAAAAATTCTAAATACAATTTTCTTAATCCTAATGAATTTGATTCAAAATTTAAAACTTCAAAATCAGAAAAAGAAGTTTTGATAACAATTGATGATGCATTTGAATCATTTTACAATGAAGCTTGGCCACATTTAAGAGATAACAAAATTCCATTTATACTTTTTGTTTCAACAGAACCAGTTGGAAACAAGGGTTATATGACCTGGGATCAAATTAGAGAAATTGATGAAGTAGATTTTTCTTTAATTGGACACCATTCACATAGCCACGAATACCTAATAGAAGAAACTGAAGAAAATTTCATTTTAGATATTGAAACTGCAAACAAAATTTTTAAACACGAACTTAATTATATTCCTGGTCTATTCTCTTATCCATTTGGTGAATATTCTAAATTTATGAAAGATTATATTTCTCAAAACTTTAAATACGCATTTGGCCAACATTCGGGAGTTATTGATCTTAATAAAAATAAATTTGAATTGCCAAGATTTCCAATAAATGAAAAATATGGAGAGCTTAAAAGATTTAAATCTATAATTAATTATTATCCTTTAGAATATAAAAGTTTATCTCCAAGTGAAAAACAGCTTACAATAAATAATAATCCACCAAATTTTAAAGTTGAGTTTTTTAAAGAACAAAAAAATTTAACCAATATCACATGTTATTCCAACGAAGGAGACAAGTGGGATAAATCTAAAACTAATTTATCTAATCAAATCTTAACTATTGAATTTAGAGAACCTTTTAAACCTAGAAGAGGTAGGATAAACTGTTCTTTAAACGATAATGGTAAATGGAGATGGTTTGGAGTTCAATTTCCTATCAAGAAAAATTAAATCAAGCTTTCTAAATCCTTACTAGATGGTAATAATCTTGCCTCATCAAAATCTTTCAATTTATTTTGACTAATTATTTTTTGTAGTACTTCAATGTACTGACTTCCAGTTTCTGCATATTTATCTAAATGTTCAGATAAAATTATACTATCAAGTGGTTTATCATTACTTCTCAATTCACTTCTAGCTTTTCTCAGATTTATGTAGGAATTATGAGTATTTAAATTTCTTAAGTATGCTCTTACAGATAACTGTAAACTATTAAATTTCATTACTTTATGAGTTTCGCCTTTCTCAGCTTCTTTGGGCTTTAAACCTTCACCTGACCATGTCCATTGACCAAATAAAGCATTTCCTTTTCTTGCAAATCTTGAAGTCCCCCAACCTGTTTCTTTTGCTGCTTGTGCAATTGCTAACGAAGCTGGAATTTCATCCATTCTTACCTTTAATGATGAAAAATCATTTTGTCTAACACCATATTGCTTAAACTTTTTTTCAAGCCATTTTTTTTCGATGTCGGTATTGCTACTTTTATTTAAAATCGTAAAGAGTCTTTTTCTATCTATTCTAATTTTAGTGTTTTCTTTAACGATCAATGGGAGGATTATTTTAATAAACATCTCTTTTTTTTTCTTTGAACTAGAGATGTCATTTATTTCGTTTGGAAGAAGTCCTATATCGATAGGCTTTACAAGTTTATTTTCCCTCACATCTTTTAAGTTATAGTTTACCTCTTTAAATAATGAATTAATTTCTGAGGTTGTATACCTGACTAAATTAATTTCTGAATTATTTTCCTCTAAAATATCATAAAGTAAATCCATCTCATCTACTTCACCTGAGACATCTTCTTCAATTAAGCCATTTGTATTAAGTTTTTTTAATAAAAGATTTTTAGAATTATTTGTAAATTCTTTATGATTAAAATTTTTTTCAGCAAAGTTAATAAAAATTGGTGTTACATAAAAAAATGAGATTAAAAAAATCCCACTTAACATAAATCTAGAAATAGAATTAATACTTTTATTTTTACTAAATTGAAATTTTATTAAATTTTTTTTCATAAACTTTTATATTGCAACAACTTCTTTTACTTCTGGAAGATAGTGACATAGAAGATTTTGTACTCCTTGCTTTAAAGTCATTGTCGAGCTTGGACAGCCTGAACAACTTCCTTGTAATTGTACTTTTACTATTCCGTCTTTAAATTCTTTAAATTTTATATCACCACCATCTCTTGCAACTGCAGGTCTAATTTTTTGATCTAAAATTTTTACAATTTTTTCCTCAATTTCACTCAAATTGTTATTTTTTTCCTCTTCATTTTCATCAATTACGTATTCTTTACCATCTAAATAAAAATCGTTTATTAATGAAATAACAATATGTTTAATTTCGTCCCATTTAATTTGTTCATTTTTGTTTACTGAAATAAAATCCTGTCCTAAAAAAATACCCTCAACCCCATTGACAGATAAGATATTTCTGACCAAATCATTATTTATCTGATCTTTATTTGTGATTTCGTAAGGACCACTATTTGATACTTTCTTCCCGGGAAGAAATTTCAAAGAATTAGGATTTGGCGTTATTTCTGTTTGTACGAACATGTTGTAAATATATATAGAGCTTATTTCTAAAATTTAAACTTGAAATTTAAATTATATTAAAATCCTAGTATTTCTTTAATTCTATCTATCTTTTTTGATGCAATTAAGTTTGCTTTTTCAACTCCTTCTAGAAGGATTTTATCTAAATAAGGTTGATCATTTAAAAGTTTTTTTATTTCTAAAGATATAGGTTCAATTTTTTTAACCAATAAATCAGAAAGTTGATTTTTAAATTCAGAAAAATTTTTACCTGAAAAATTTTCGACTGTATTTTGTAAAGTTGAATTATTTAAACTAGAATATATGCCAAGAAGGTTTTTTGCCTCTAACCTCTCATTTAATTCTTCGACACTACTTGGAATTGGTAACGGATCAGTTTTTGCTTTTTTTATTTTATTTTCAATTGCATCTCTGTCATCTGTTAAATTAATTCTGCTTAAATCTGATAATTCAGATTTACTCATCTTTTTTGATCCATCTTTTAAACTCATAATTCTAGAAAATTCTTTTTGTATTAAAGGTTCAGGTACTTGTAAAAAGTTATCTTGATCAAAATCGTTATTAAACTTTTGAGCAATATCTCTACATAGCTCAAGATGTTGTTTTTGATCATCACCAACAGGGACATGAGTCGCATCGTACAAAAGAATATCTGCTGCCATTAAAACAGGATATGAGTACAGTCCAATGCTTGCTTTTTCTTTATCTTTACCTGCTTTTTCCTTGAATTGCGTCATTCTATTTAACCAACCCATTCGAGCAACACAGCTCAAAATCCAAGCTCCCTCTGAATGAGCCGCTACACCAGATTGATTAAAAATAATACTTTTTTTAGGATCAATTCCACTTGCTATAAAAGTAGCTACGGTCTCTCGAATATTGTTTTTTAGCTCTTTTGGGTCTTGTTTAACTGTAATTGCATGCAGATCAACCACACAGAATATACAATCATTATCAACGTCATTATTAAGGTCTACAAAGTTTTTGATTGCACCCAAATAATTACCGAGGTGAAGATTACCTGTTGGCTGAACACCAGAAAATATTTTTTTACCCATATTTTTAATAGTTTATTTTAATATCACTAATTTTAAAAGCTTTGATGAAATAACAAATAAATATGTAAAAGAATAGTGCAAATAATACGCTTAAGATTAAATAAATTGATTTAAAACTATAATAAAATGAAAGTTGATTTTCAAAAAAGTTTAATAGAAAATTAAAGAATAATCCCATTAAAATTGATGCAAAAATTATTTTAAAAAAATTTAAAAAAAAGTTATTTTGAAAATAGAATAAATTATTATTTTTTAAGCATATAAATAATAGAGCTGCATTAAACCACGATGAAATTGATGTTGCAATTGGAATTATAATAAAACCTATTTTGTTAAAATAATAAATGCTAATCAAAATATTTAAAAGGACCGAAATTAATGAAATATAAAATGGTATTTTTGTATTATGATTAGCAAATAAAAAACTTGAAAAAACTTTTATCAAAGCAAAAGCAGGTAAACCTAAAGCAAAATAAAATAAAGCAAGACTTGAGTTAACAACAGATTCTTTATTAAAGTTACCATAACCAAACAACGCTGAAATTATTTCCTCTGAAGCAATCACTAAAGCTATCGTTGCTGGAATACTTAAAAATAAACTCAACTCTAAAGCTTTGTTTTGAATAAGAGAAATTTTTTTATCATTTTTTGAGTCTATAAACCTTGAAAGTTGCGGCAGAATCACAACTCCAATGGCAATACCAGCTATCGCTAGATTGATCTGATAAATTCTGTCTGCGTAATAAAGATAAGAAACTGCGCTAGCTTGAAAAGATGCAATAATTGTTCCAACCAAAATATTAATTTGCGTTACGCCAGATGAAAAAATGCTCGGTAGTAATTTTCTAAAAAAAAACTTTACCTTTTCATCACTTGCTAACTTAAAATTAAATTTAAATGAAAAAAATCTTTTAACAAAATAATATAAAAAAATTAACTGCAAGAATCCTGCTAAAGATACACCATAAGATAAATAGTAAACAAGCTGATCTCCTAAAGCTTTAGAAAATAATAAAACAATTATTAAAATAACATTTAATAGAATTGGTGCTGCTGAAGCTGCAGCAAATTTATTATGAGAATTTAATATTGCAGAAAAAAAAGATGCCAAACTAATAAATAATAAAAAAGGAAAAGTAATCCTTGTTAAACTGATAGCTATATCCATTTTTTCTAGATCATCTATAAAACCTGGGGCAATAATTGATACAAATCCAGGCATAAAAATTTGAACGACTATTGTTAAAATTAAGAGACCTAAAAATAAAAGATTAAAAATATTATTTGCAAATTTGTTTGCAGATTTTTTTCCTTTATTCATTTCAGACGTATAGCTAGGTACAAATGCTGCATTGAAAGTTCCTTCTGAAAATAATCTTCTAAATGTATTTGGAATTCGAAATGCTACAAAAAAAGCATCTGCCAACAAACCTGTTCCAAGAAATATTGCAATTAATATATCTCTAATATATCCAAGCAATCTGCTAATGATGGTATAAAAGCCAAATGTGCCTGTTGACTTAATTAAGTTCATAAATCATATTAGTCTTAATTTTACCCTAATTGTATAATTATTATCAGAATATACAGATCAAATATTCCAAATAATAAAAAATATAAAATAGATAAAATTTATATTCAGTTTAATAAAAATGAAAAAAACACATATTGATCATTACACAGATAAAGAAGCTTTAGATTTTCATAAGGATAAAAAACCTGGCAAGATTGAAATAATTTCTTCAAAGAACATGACTACTAAAAGAGACCTTGCTCTTGCTTATTCTCCGGGGGTTGCTGCCCCAGTTAAAAAAATAAGTGAGGATCCAGAAGCAGTTTATGATTATACGAGTAAAGGAAATTTAGTAGCCGTAATTAGTAATGGTTCTGCAATTTTAGGATTGGGCAACTTAGGGGCATTAGCCTCTAAACCAGTTATGGAAGGAAAGGCAGTACTTTTTAAAAGGTTTGCAGATATAGATTCGATTGATTTAGAAATAGACTGTAAAGATGCTGAGGAAATTATCAATTCAATTAAAAATTTTGCCCCAAGTTTTGGAGGAATAAATTTAGAAGATATAGCAGCACCAGATTGTTTTATAATTGAGCAAAAACTTAAAGAAATATTAGATATTCCAGTATTTCATGATGATCAACATGGAACAGCAATTATCACAACAGCAGCTTTACTGAACGCGCTCGATATAAGTGGAAAATTGATTAAAGATATAAAAGTCGTTGTTAATGGTGCTGGTGCATCTGCTCAGGCATGTACAGAGTTATTTATTAACTCAGGTGTTAAATCTGAAAATCTAATAATGCTAGATCGAAAAGGTGTGATTTATAAAGGAAGAGCAGAAGGTATAGATCAATGGAAATCAAGATTTGCAATTAACACAGATTTAAGAACTTTAAGTGATGCTATTAAAGGGGCTGATGTATTCTTAGGATTGTCCTCAAAAGGTGTTTTAAAAAAAGAAATGATTAAGAGTATGTCCAAAAATCCAATTATATTTGCATGTGCAAATCCTGATCCAGAAATTACACCGGAAGAAATAAATGAAGTAAGAAATGATGCAATTGTTGCAACTGGAAGATCAGATTATCCCAATCAAGTAAATAATTTAATTGGATTTCCTTACATATTTAGAGGTGCACTAGATGTAAGATCGAAAACAATCAATGAAGAAATGAAAGTTGCTGCTGCTGAAGCTATAGCAAAACTTGCTAGAGAAGATGTGCCAGATGAGGTTGTAGCAGCTATGGGTGGAGAAAGACCTCATTATGGGAAAGATTATATAATCCCATCAACCTTTGATCCAAGATTAATTAGTGTTATTCCAGCTGCTGTAGCCAGAGCAGCAATTGAAAGTGGAGTTGCTAGAAAAAAAATTGATGACTTTGAAAACTATAAAGAGCGACTAAAACAAAGATTAGACCCAACAGTTACAATTATGCAAGGTATAAACTCTTTCATTAAAAAAAATCAAAAAAGAATTGTTTTTGCAGATGGGGAAGATGAAAATACTTTGAAAGCCGCAATAGCATTTAAAAATTCAAAACTTGGTATTCCAATTTTAGTTGGTAAAGAAAGTAAAATTAAAGAGCAGATTAAAAATATAGGTTACAGCGAAAATTTTGATATTGAAATTACTAATTCAAAAGACGAAGAAAAAAGAAAAAAATATGTAAATCATCTATTCAAAAAACTTCAAAGAGAACAAGGTTTATTAGAACGAGATTGTGATAGAATGGTCAGAAACGATAGAGTTGTCTGGGCTACTAGCATGGTCGCTTGTGGGGATGCAGATGGTGCAGTTACAGGAAATACTAGACGTTTTGGAGCATCTCTTGAAAAAATTAAACAAGTTGTTGATGTTAGAAAAGGTGAAATAATGTTTGGACTAAACATGGTTGTCAATAAGGGGAAAACTATTTTCATTGCAGATACAAGCGTTCATGAATACCCTACATCAGAAGAAATGGCTGAGATTGCAATTTCAGCTGCAAGAGTAGTAAGACTTTTTGGAATTGATCCAAAAATAGCATTTGTTTCACACTCCACATTCGGACAACCTTTGACAAGTAGAACAAAACATATTCGCACGGCAGTAGATATTTTAAAAGATAAACAAGTTAATTTTGAATTTGACGGTGACATGCAGCCTGATGTTGCTCTAAATCCTGATTACGAAGAACTCTATCCTTTTGCAAAAATAGTAGGTAAAGCCAATATCTTAATTATGCCTGGACAACATAGTGCAGCAATATCTTATAAACTAATGAAAACTTTAGGTGATACTAAAGTTATAGGACCATTATTGATTGGACTTGGTTTACCAATTGAAATTGCTCCGCTTAGATCTTCAACATCTGAAATTATTAATTTAGCTTCGATTGCTGCTTATTCATCTGAGGTAATTGAATATAAAATTGATTAATTTTTTTGAATTCTCAAATCCTCAAGTAATAAAATACTTGCCACAACATCTTCAACATCTAGAATTTCTTTTGCTTCACTGATAACCATTTCTTTTTCTTCATCAGTTAAAGCTATTCCATAAACATAAATTTTCTTTTTATAAGTATCTATTTGATAGTTGGTTGCTTTGATATTTTTATTAACTATTAAAGCTGTTCTTAATTGAGAAGTGATAAGCAAATCTTTTGCAGATTGTTTAAAATTAAATTTCTCTTTTATTTTAATATCATTTCTAACAGATCTAGCTCCTTTAATTTCCCAAGCAATTTTTGTAATTTTTAATTTATCTTCAGGTTCATCTACTTTTCCAGTTATAAAAATTCTCCCATCTAAAACTTTTGATTTAACTTGTAAGAAATGTTTTTTGTCCAAAGCAAGTATTTTAGTTGAAATAGTTTTTTGCATAATAGAATCATCTATTTGAGTTCCAAATGTTCTTGGATCCATCGCAACTGATACACCAGTTCCAAATAAACCAGATGAACCAACTCCGGCAGCACAACCAGTCAAAACAATTGATAAAAGAATAATTATTAAATTTTTAATTCTCATTTTTTAATTTTAAGCAAAAATTATAAACTACTTTTTTTGAAATATTTTTATTACTGGTAATTAAATCTGTAATTTCTTTCGTACTTAATTTGTTTATCATTTTCTTAATCAAATTAATATCTGATTCACTTAGCTTTTGTGAAGTATTTTCTTCTTTTTTTTCAGAAATTACTATTGTTAATTCGCCTTTTAATTCATTATTAAATAATTCTAATTCATCAATATTCTTTCTAATATACTCCTCATATAGTTTGGATATCTCCCTACAAAACACTACTTTTCTTCCAGCAAAAAAATTTTTAAATCCTGGAATAACTTTGTTTACTTTTTTTGATGATGAAAAGAAAACTAAACTGTGATTAAAGTTTGATAGTTTTTTTAATTCATCCTCTATTTGATTTTTTTTTTCTGGTAAGAAACCGTAAAAAAAATATTTGTCAGAAAATCCACTTGCTGAAACAGCAGTTGTAACTGCTGATGGTCCAGGTATTGAAAATATATTAATATTATTTTTTATACATTCATTTACTAAAATTAAACCTGGATCAGAGATAACTGGTGTTCCTGCATCAGATATAAGTGAAATTAATTTACCTGATTTTAAATATTCGATTATCTGTAATGTATTTTTTTTTTCATTAAATTTATGATTTGAAATCAATTTTGATCTAATTTTATACTTATCTAATAAATTCTTAGAAACACGAGTATCTTCACAAAGTATATAATCTGATTTTTCCAGGACCTCTAATGATCTAAATGATATATCTTTTAAATTGCCTATTGGTGTTGCTACTAAATAAAGCCCATATTTATAATCATTTGATTTAAATTGTGTTTTTGTGATCATAATTCAGCTTAAAAATTATATAATAACATTAAAATGAAAAAGATTATCAAAATTATTTCTATTTCTTTACTTCTCTTATCCTTAAACTTCTTAAATTTAGTTTATGCCAATGAAAAAATAAAAATTGGACTGTTGGTTCCGATGACTGGAGAAAATAAAGATCTAGGCTCATCTATTGTTAAGGCTGTAAGTTTAGCTGTCAAAGATATTAATAATGATTTAATTGAAATTTATCCAAAAGATACCGCAACAAGAGCTAACCAAACTCTTAAGTCTGCTTTTGAATTAAAACAAATGGGAATAAAAATTGTTATTGGACCAATATTTCATGAGAGCTTAACTTATTTGGATGAGATGGAAGATTTAACTTTTTTATCTTTAACAAATAAGACTTTGGATTTGCCTAAAAATGTAATTTCTGCTGGAATAAATTCTACTTCACAGTTTAATACTATAAAAAGATTTTTAGATGAAAATAATTTAAAAAAAACTCTTTTTTTAACACCAATTCAAAATTTTGAGTTTGAAGTAAAGGACGGTTTAAAAAATTCAAAAATAAAAATTTTTAAAAATTTTGAATATAATACTGAACCAACTAAGCTTACAAAACAAATTGAGGAAATAACCAAATATAAAATTAGAAAACAAAATCTAGCAGATGAAATTCAAAGAATTAAAGAATCAAATGAACCAAATAAAGAAAGAAAAATAAAAAACTTAGAAAAAAAATATACAATTGGAAATGTTAATTTTGATGCAGTTGTTATATCTGATTTTGATGAAAGTCTTAAAAGTGTTGCAACTTCTTTACTCTACACTGATGTGTCTCCAAAAAATAAATACTTTATAAGCCTTAACCAATGGTTTGATGAAAGTTTAATGGAAGAAACAAATATTCAACCAATTTATTATCCCTCAATTAATAAAGAAAATTTTGATGATTATAAAATCAAATATTTTAATGCTTTTAATCAAAACCCATCCCATCTCTCACTGTTAAGTTATGATTTAGTTGGTTTAGTATATTATCTTTCATTGAAATCAGATCTTTCAAAAATGGAAAAATTATTTAAAAAAAAAAATTCATTTAAAGGAAAGATAGGAATTTTTGATATTAAAGATAACAAAATTAATCACAGATTAAATTTTTATAAATTAGAAGATAAAAAACTTACAGAAATCTTTTAAGCTTTTTAAAAGCTTGATAGCGATGATCCATTTTGTATTTTTGAGATGGTCTCATTTCACCAAATGTTTTAGTTTTTTTTAGTGGAATAAAAATTGGATCATAACCAAATCCATTTTCCCCTTTTTGTTCATTTGATATTCGACCCTCAACTTTGCCTACTACACAAGCAATTTTTTTATTTAAGTAAGAGATTGATAGAGCACAAACAAATCTTGCTTTAATTTTTTTATTTTTCCAATTCTTATCTTTTTTATCTAACTCTCTAAATACTTTTTTAATAGCTTTATTAAAATCCCCTGATTTTCCTCCCCATCGTGCAGAATAAATTCCAGGCCTTTTATCTAAATGATCTATCTCCAAACCAGAGTCATCAGCCAAACATATCAGACCAGTCTTCCTAGAGAAATGTTTTGATTTGATTAATGAATTTTCCTCAAAAGTTTTTCCATTTTCAGCAGGACTTTTAAGTCTAAAATTAGAAGTTGAGTAAATTTTGATATAATTTGGTAATAAACTCTTAATTTCTCTTAATTTACCTCTATTGTTAGTACCAATGAGTAATTGTTTAATTTTTTGCTTAGACATCTAGAAATAATTAAATTCCTTACCATATATGAGCCTATGGAAAAAGAAGAAAACCAAAACAATACTCCAGAAGACGAAAATCAGAATTTAGAAAAAGAAACAGAAAAACCTGAGGAAAGCTCAGCGGGTGAAAATAAACAAGAAACACCTCAGGAAATAAAAGAAGAGATTAAAGAACCAACTCCAGAGGAAAAAATTGCTGAACTAGAAGATAAACTGGCACGAACTTTTGCCGAAATGGAAAATCAAAGAAGAAGGTTTGAGAAAGAAAAAGAGGATGCTTTTGAGTATGGAGGTTCTAGCTTTGCAAAAGAAGCATTAAATTTAATTGACAACTTAGATCGTTCTAAACATGTTTTAGAAAGCGATAACAAGTTAAAAGAAACAGACGCTTTAAAAAAGACACTGGAGCATTTAGAAATAATAAAGAAAGATCTAATTTCTATTTTTGAAAAAAACAATATTAAACCAATTGATTGTATTAACAAAAAACTAGATCCTAACTTTCATCAAGCAATGATGGAAATTGAAGATGACACTAAAGAAGCTGGAACAGTTGTTCAAGAAATTCAAAAAGGCTTCACTATTAGAGATAGACTTTTAAGACCTTCATTGGTTGGTGTCTCAAAAAAAGCGACCAAAAAAGAGGAAAAAACTGAAAAAAATCAGGAAAATTCAGGAGATAAATAATAATGAGGTCAACTTGTAGTTTCAAATTTAAACCCTATATGATGAAAGAGAGACAATAATATTATGAGCAAAATAATTGGAATAGATTTAGGAACAACCAACTCTTGTGTTGCAGTAATGGAAGGAACACAAGCCAAGGTTTTGGAAAATGCAGAGGGAGCAAGAACGACACCTTCAGTAGTTGCATTTACTGATGAAAATGAAAAATTAATAGGTCAACCTGCTAAAAGACAGGCAGTAACAAATCCTGAAAACACAATTTTTGCAGTTAAAAGATTAATTGGAAGAAATTTTGATGATCCAACAGTAAAAAAAGATGTTGAAGCTGCTCCATTTAAAATAGTTAACTCTGAAAAAGGAGATGCTTGGATTGAAGCAAAAGGAGAAAAGTATTCTCCCTCACAAATCTCTGCTTTCATATTACAAAAGATGAAAGAGACAGCAGAAAAATATTTAGGATCAGAAGTAACAAAAGCTGTAATTACTGTACCAGCATATTTTAACGATGCTCAAAGACAAGCTACAAAAGATGCAGGTAAAATTGCAGGACTTGAAGTTTTGAGAATTATCAATGAACCAACTGCTGCATCACTTGCTTATGGTTTAGATAAAAAACAAAACAAAAAAATTGCTGTATACGATCTTGGTGGTGGAACATTTGATGTTTCTATACTTGAATTAGGTGACGGTGTATTTGAAGTTAAATCAACTAATGGTGATACTTTTTTAGGTGGTGAAGATTTTGATAATGCTATTGTTCATTATTTAATTTCTGAGTTTAAGAAAGATAATGGTATTGATCTTAAATCAGATAAACTTGCTTTACAAAGATTAAAAGAAGCGGCTGAAAAAGCGAAAATAGAATTATCATCTGCAGAACAAACGGATATAAATTTACCATTTATAACTGCAGATAAGACTGGTCCAAAACACATCAATTTAAAGATGACTAGAGCAAAACTTGAGGCTTTAGTTGAAGACTTAATTGCTAAAACAATGCCTCCATGTCAGACTGCTTTAAAAGACGCAGGAATTACCTCAAGTGAGATAGATGAAGTGGTTATGGTTGGTGGTATGACTAGAATGCCAAAAGTTATAGCAGAAGTTAAAAACTTTTTTGGAAAAGACCCTAATAAGAGCGTAAACCCTGATGAAGTAGTTGCAATGGGTGCTGCTATTCAAGCAGGTGTGTTACAAGGTGATGTTAAAGATGTTCTTTTATTAGATGTAACACCATTATCATTAGGTATTGAAACGCTTGGTGGAGTTTCAACAAAATTAATTGATAAAAACACAACAATTCCAACTAAAAAAAGTCAAGTTTTCTCAACTGCTGAAGATAATCAACCAGCTGTTTCTATTAGAGTTTTACAAGGTGAAAGAGAGATGGCTACTGATAACAAGTTACTAGGTAATTTTGAGTTAGTGGGTATTGCGCCAGCTCCAAGAGGTGTTCCTCAAATTGAAGTTACATTTGATATTGATGCAAATGGTATCGTAAATGTCTCAGCAAAAGACAAAGGAACTGGTAAAGAACAAAAGATTCAAATTCAAGCTTCAGGTGGACTAAGTGATGAAGAAATTGAAAAAATGGTTAAAGATGCTGAAGCTAACAAAGAAGCTGACAAAAAGAAGAGAGAGTCTGTTGATGTTAGAAACCAAGCAGACACTTTAATTCATTCAACTGAAAAGAACTTAAAAGAGCATGGATCAAAAATTTCAGATGCAGAGAAAAAAGCAATTGAAGATGCATCCTCTGCTGTTAAAGAAGCTCTTAAAGGTGAAGACATTGAAGATATCAAGAAAAAAACAGAAACTTTAGTTCAAGCTTCAATGAAACTTGGAGAAGCAATCTATAAATCACAACAAAGTGCTAAACCAGAATCAAACAAAGATGACGGTGGAGATGATACAGGTAAAAAAGACGAGAATGTTGTTGATGCTGATTTTGAAGAAGTAAAAGACGAGAATAAAGAAAAAAGCGCATAAACTGACATTTAATTGTCTGGGGTAATTTGATGGCTAAAAGAGACTATTATGATGTCCTAGGCGTTAACAAGAGCGCAAGTCCTGATGAACTAAAATCTGCGTATAGAAAGCTAGCAGTTAAATATCATCCAGATAAAAATCCTGGTGACTTAAAGGCTGAAGAAAAGTTTAAAGAAGCTAGTGAAGCTTACGGAATACTTTCAGACAAAGAAAAAAAACAAAACTACGACAACTTTGGACATGCAGCTTTTGAAAATGGTGGCGGCAGATCAGGTGGTGGTTTTGGTGGTTTTAGTGGAGCAGATTTTTCAGATATTTTTGAGGATTTTTTTGGAGATTTTGGAGGCGGAGGAAGGTCAAGAAACAGAAGATCGAATAATAGAGGTTCAGATTTAAGATATGATTTATCAATTTCATTAGAAGAAGCTTATCATGGAAAAAAACAAGATATAAAATTTGCAACTACTGAACAATGTGGAACTTGCAAAGGTAACGGCTCAGAACCAGGTTATTCTCCAGACAGATGTTCTTATTGTGGGGGAAATGGAAGAATAAGATCTAACCAAGGTTTCTTTACCGTTCAACAAACATGTCCACAATGTAATGGTAATGGTGAGGAAATAACTAATCCATGTAATGATTGTAATGGTCAAGGCAAAAAACAAGCATCAAAGAAAATTTCTGTAACTATTCCAAAAGGTGTTGATGACGGAACTAGAATTAGGCTTGCAGGAAAAGGTGAAGCTGGCAGCAGAGGTGGTGCTACAGGTGATTTATATTTATTTATCAATGTTCATTCGCATGAACTATTTAAAAGATCAGATGAAAATTTATTTTTTGAATTTCCACTTTCTCTTGCAGATGCAGCATTAGGAACAACAATAGAAATTCCAACAATAGATGGTGGACGAGCAAAAATAAAAATTCCAGATGGAACTCAAAATGGTAAACAATTTAGATTAAAAGGCAAAGGTATGCCATTTATGAGACGGGGTGATTTTGGCGATTTATATGTTCAAGTTAAAACAGAAGTACCCGTATACTTGAATAAAAAACAAAAAGAGTTATTAGAACAATTTAGAGAAATTGAAAACGATAAATCTAATCCAAGTATCAAAAAATTTTTTCAAAAAGCAAAAGACTTTTGGAAAAATTAAGATATGGGTTTAGAAGAAATTATTCCATCAATAGCTTTAATATTAGTATTAATTCTTGTTCTACCTGGCTTTATAAAATTAAATTTGAAGAATAAAGATTTTTTTATAAACTTAAGTATTTGGGGTATTATTGTTTTGGCTCTTATGATATTTCTGTATTTGATCTTTTAATGAAAAAAATTAATTTAGCTATTTCTGGTTGTATGGGTAGGATGGGTCAACAGCTCATAAAATCCTCAAAAAAAAATAAAAATTTCAAACTAGTTACACTCACAGAGAATAGATTAGTAAATAAAAAATTTAATGGAATTAAACCTGAATTAAATTCTGATAAAGCTTTTGAAAAAACTGATGTAATTATTGATTTCACAGTACCTGAGTGTACGCTTGAAATACTTAAAATAGCATCAAAATTGATGAAAAAAGTAGTAATTGGTACAACTGGATTTACAAAAGCCCAGGAAAATCAAATTAAAAAATATTCAAAAAAAATACCAATTTTAAAAGCTGGTAATATGAGCTTAGGTGTAAATTTATTGATGTATTTAACTGAGATTGCCTCAAAATCACTTGATGATGAATACTTAAGTAAAATATTTGAAGTACACCACAAACATAAAAAAGACTATCCATCCGGTACTGCTTTAATGCTAGGTAAAGGAATAGCAGATGGAAAAAATAAAAATTTATATAATTTAATTGGTAAAAAATTCTTGAATGAAAAATCTTTTCCTTATGGAAAAAAAATTAATTTTAACTCAATTAGAAAAGGTGAAATTATTGGTGAACATGAAGTAAAATTTTCAAGTGGAAAAGAAATAATTACTTTAAACCATGAGGCGTTCGATAGAGGACTTTACTCGGATGGAGCTTTAACTGCATCTAAATGGTTAATAAAAAAAAAACCAGGATTATATTCAATGAGAGATTTGCTTAACTTTTCATGATGAATGAGAAACAAAAAGCAAAAATAATTATTAAGACTTTAAATAAAATTTATCCTAAAGCACCTGTTCCTTTAAAAAGTAAAAATACTTTTACGTTATTAATTTCTGTCCTGCTGTCTGCTCAATGCACTGATGTAAATGTTAATAATGTAACCAAAGATATTTATCCAAAATACTATAAGCCAGAACATTTTGTAGGATTAGGGAGAAAAAAAATTGAAAAATTAATTAAAAAAATTGGGATTTTTAGAGTTAAAGCCAAAAGTATTTATTTGATGTCAAAACAGGTGCTAGAAAAACATAAAGGTAAAGTACCTAGTAATTTTGAAGAACTCGAAAAATTACCTGGTGTAGGCCATAAAACAGCAAGTGTAGTAATGTCTCAAGGTTTTGGATATCCAGCTTTTGCTGTAGATACTCATATACATAGACTCGCACAAAGATGGGGTTTAACAAATGGGAAAAATGTAGTTCAAACTGAAAAAGATTTAAAAAGAATTTTTCCAAAAAAAACTTGGTCTAAGCTTCATCTCCAAATAATATTTTATGGAAGAGAATACTGTAAAGCCAGAGATTGTTATGGGTTAAGTTGTAAAATATGCACTACTTGCTACCCAAATAGAAAAAAACCTGTTATTACCAAAAAAGCTTAACATGAAAATTTTAGGGATAGGAAACGCTATTGTAGACGTCATTTGTAAAGTTGATGAAAGTTTTATTAATCAAAACAACCTAACAAAAAGCACGATGAAATTATTTTTTGATGAAAACGAATTCAAAAACTTATTAACAAATCTAAAAATTGAAAAAACAGTTTCAGGTGGATCGGTCGCAAACTCAATAGTTGGTATATCTCAGCTTGGTAATGAAGCTGGCTTTATAGGAAAAATTTCAGATGATAAATTTGGTAATAATTATGAAGAAGGATTAAAAAAAGAAAATGTAGAGTATTATTATTCAAAAAAGAAGGAAAAATTACCAACAGGTACTTGCTTAATATTAATAACTCCAGATTCAGAAAGGACAATGTGCACCTTCTTAGGTACAGCGGGAAAAATTAATGAAAATGATGTTAGTTCTGATGCCATAAAAAAAAGTGAAATAATATTTTTAGAAGGTTATTTGTGGGATGAGGGAGAACCCAAAAAAGCATTTGATAAAGCTATAAATAATGCAAATAAAGTTGCCATGTCTCTTTCAGATCTATTTTGTGTTGATAGGCATAAAACTCATTTTTTAAGCTTAGTTAAAAATAAACTTGATATAACTTTTGCTAACGAACAAGAAATTACTTCATTGATTGACGCAAAAAATTTTGAGGAAGTTATAAATTTTTCAAAAAAACTTAATAGATTAATAGTTATAACTAGGGGTGAGAAAGGTGCGGTTGCAATTAATGGAGATGAAGTATTTGAGAGTGGTATTCAAAAAAATTTGAAAATAGTTGATCTTACAGGCGCAGGCGATCTCTTTGCTGCTGGATTTTTACATGGATACATAAACAAATTGTCCACAAAAAAATGCCTCGAAAAAGGTACTGAAATGTCATCAAAGGTAATACAAAAAATTGGGGCAAGACTTTAAGCTAACTTTTCTTTCTTTTAAAACTCCCCTTACCTTTTTTGGGCTTGATAGTTTTTGGTTTATACTTTTTCGAAAATAAATTTTTTGCAATAGGATTTTTCTTACTTAATTTGATAACCATTTTTTTTGCTAATTATAAATTCATTATCCTTAAAAGAATTTAGAATTTTTTTTCTTAAACGATATATGTGAGTCTCAACCGTATGGGTTTCTATATCAGATTGATAACTCCATACTTTTTCTTGCAACACATCAATGCTAACAGGTTCGTTTGATCTAGATAAAAAAATAATTGTATTTATCTCTTTTTCCGTCAATTTAAGCTTAATATTTTTCGCAAAAATTTCTCTGGAGTTTAAATCAATAACGTAATTTTTCACTTTAAATTGTGATTGATTATTAAATTGCGTTTTTAATAATTCAATATTTATTTTTTCTGTCAATTTAGAAATATTTATTGGGATGCTATTTAAAACAAATTGATGATCAATGTGTGAATATTTTTTATTTGTTATAATTAAATAGTTATTAAAATTTTTAATTTTATCATTTAAATTTTTTTCATTATCTACGAATAAAACATTAAAATTTAAATCTAATCCAAGTTCTTCAAGAATATGATATAGTTTGACAAATTTATATATTATTAAATTCTTATCGATCACTAGGATAACATATGATAATTTTTGTAAAAAATAAACACACACTTCAAATAGATGAATTTAAATTTAAATGTTGTGTTGGAAAAAAAGGTTTAACTAAATATAAAAAAGAAGGAGATAAAAAAACTCCCAAGGGTCAATTTCAAATTGAACATCTTTACTTCAGAAAAGATCGGATAGAAAAACCTTTAACTTCTCTAAAATGCATTAAAATAAAAAAAAATATGGGTTGGTGTAACGATGTTAGGTCATCAAAAATGTATAATAAACTTTTCAAAATAGAAAAAAAAATCAAACATGAGAAATTGAATAGAAAAGATTATAAATATGATTTAATGATACCAATTAAGTATAATTTTATAAGTCCTATCGTTGGAAAAGGAAGTTGCATATTCATTCATTTAACAAAAAATTATAAACCTACAGCTGGGTGCATTGGTTTAAAAAAGAAAGATTTTTTAGTTATGCTCAAGTTAATTAATAAAAATACAAAAATAAAAATTATCTAAGACCTAGAACCAAAAATACTAGATCCTATTCTAATGTATGTTGAAAGATATTTTGAAGCTATAAGAAAATCTGAGGACATACCCATACTTAATTCACCAAAACCCAGGGAATCATTTAACTCTTTCATTTCTTCAAAATAACTCTCTGGATCAACGTTGATTGGAGGAATACACATTAAACCAATCAAATCTAAACCAATTTCTTTGCAATAATTAGCAAGTTGAATAACATGATTCTTACTAATTCCTGATTTTTGATCTTCATTACCTATGTTAACTTGTAAAAATATTTTAATTTTTTTTCCAACTTTATTTTGTTCGTCATAAATTTTTTTAGCAAGCTTTTCACTATCTACTGAGTGGATGTAATCAAATATTTGAACAGCAAATTTGACTTTGTTGGTTTGTAATCTTCCAATCATATGCAATTTCACTCTCGAATTTGTTTTTTTGATCTCAGTCCATTTTTCAATAGCTTCCTGGACTTTGTTTTCTCCAAAATCAATATGACCGTATTCTATGAGTGGTAAAATTTTGTTAATTTCAAAAGTTTTGGATACAGCTACAATTTTTGGATTATTATTAATATTTAATTTATTAAGATAATTTTTAATATTATCTTTTATATCTAATAAGTTTTTTACAGTATTGTGCATATAAATATGATTAAAAAATATTACTTTATAAATAAATTTGAAACAAATAATATTGATAAACAAGATAAGCAAACTGCGATTATTTATAGAAATTACTCCTCAAAAATAATAAATGAAGAAATTATTATAAGAATTAAAAAATATTGTAGAAAAAAAGGAATCAAATTTTACTTATCTAATAATATTAAATTAGCGTTAAAATTAAACTTAAATGGTGCTTATATACCTTCATTTAATAAAAGTTATAAACATCTATCATATTCATTTAAAAAAAATTTTAAAATAATTGGTTCAGCTCACAATTTAAAAGAAATTAGAAATAAAGAAACTCAAAATGTTGAAAAAATTTTTTTATCTTCCTTATTTAAAAAAAATAAAAATTTTCTAGGAATTAATAAATTTAAATTACTTTCAAAGCTTACAAAAAAAAGAGTTGTGATATTGGGTGGAATTACAAAGGATAATAAAAAAAAATTAACTCTATTAAATCAATCTGATTTTGCAGGAATTTCCTATTTTGAATAAAAAAAAGGCCCCTTAAAAGGGGCCCTTTTAAAATTGAATCTAAATTAAATTAGAATGCAAATGATACTGAGAATTTGTAACCATCAACATCATCTCTAGATGCAGTCGAACCACCTACGTTATCCATAGATACTGACTGTGCTTTAAGAGTCATACCACCCATTGTGTAAGCAGCTTGAACTGATTTAGTTTCTTGATCAGCTGTTTTGTCACCGAACTGGTACTCAGATGCATGGTAACCAATTGTTAAGTCATCAGATATCTGGTAAGTAATACCATGAGCTGAAAACTCATCATCATCGTTAGAGTTTCCACCATCAGCTTCTGAAGACTGTACACCAACTGTAAACGAACCAAATGCATACTTAGCATACATTGTGTTTGCGTCTATTTTAGAAGTACCTGATAATCCATTATCTTCTTCTGCATAACCAACTGTTAAACCTTCAACACCTGTATATGCTAATGCAAAAGATGTTGTACCGTCTGGTCTAGCTGTTCCTGATGGAGTGTATGATACTGTTACACCTAAACCTTCAACCATTTCTGGTGCTGAGTATGAGAACTCGTTATTAGTTCCATAACCACCAATTGTTGTAGCTTTAAGAGCTTGTCCAGTAGCAGGTGCAGTTGTTGAGCTTCCTAATACATCCCAAGAAGAATCCCAAGCTGTTGGCGTTACATCGTCCACTGCGCCCATAGCTGTGCTTCCACTTTGTTGGAATGTTAAAGTTCCCATTTCTGGCATTGCGATAACAACGCTTCTGTCATCATAAGTACCACCATCGACTTCTACTTTTGATGTAACAACAAATCCATTGTCTAATTCACCAGATGCAGAAAAGTTTAGAGAGTCACCAGATGAGAAACCATTACCTTGGTCTGCATTTGATGAATTTACCAAAGAAATATCTGCTCCCCCAGTTACACTCATTGATGCAGCAAATGCTGAACTCGCAATAAGTGAACCTGCTAAAGCAGTTAATCCTACTTTTTTAAAGTTGTTCATATTAATTACTCCTTATTTTTAATTGTTATTATTAATAATAAACAAAACCTAAATACCATTACCGCTCTAAAATACTCAATATTTCACGATATTTCAGTAGAAAATCATAGATTGTTGTATTTTTGCAACAAAAAAAGACACTATTTATTAAGTAATTGGGTTTTTTATATTAAGCTGTATAAAGTTTTGCAAAACTATTAAAAACCCAATTTTTATGATTTATTTTAAAAAAGTTTCATTATTCTTTTTGATAATTTTATTTTTGAATGGATGTAATGGTAAATTACCAGGAGCTGATGCAAGAAAAATACCATATGATCCAAACGAACGAGTTAAAAGAAACCTAGAACAGGGTAAAGGATTTAGAATTGATGATGCTTGGAACAAAAAGAGTGGATCAGGCACTTTTGAGTTTGCAACATCAAATGAGCTATGGAGAGCATCTCTAGATACAATTGATTTTATGCCTATAGCTACAGCAAATTATAGTGGAGGTATTTTAATTACTGATTGGTATTCTGATAATGAAAACTTAAATGAGTCAATCAAGATTAGTATAAGATTTTTAACTACAGAAGTAAGATCCGACGCTTTGGATATAAAAGTATTTTATAAAATATGTGAGAACGTTGTAAATTGTAAAATTACTCAACAGTCTGGTAGTTTAAAAACTGAACTAACTAAAGAAATATTAAAAAAAGCTGCAATCTATGCAAGTCAAACAGAAGGAGAAAATTTTAGACCTTACAATAACCCATCTCTTGGAAAAAATAACACTAGAAGTAAAAAGAAAGATTAAAATTAAATAATAAATTTTAGTTAAAACTGTTGTGGATAGGTACAATTTTAAAATAATAGAAGAAAAATGGCAAAAATATTGGGAAGATAACAAAGTATTTTCTACAAAAATAAAAAAAAACAAAAAAAAATTTTATTGCCTAGAAATGTTTCCTTATCCGTCAGGAAAAATCCATATGGGACATGTGAGAAACTACACAATAGGTGATGTACTAGCAAGATTTAAAAGTTTGCAAGGATATAATGTTTTACATCCTATGGGATGGGATTCTTTTGGCATGCCAGCCGAAAACGCTGCAAGACAAAATAATTTAGATCCAAAAACTTGGACTGAAAAAAATATATCAAATATGAAATCTCAATTAAAAAAACTTGGTTTATCGATTGATTGGGATAGAGAGATTTCTACTTGCACTCCAGAATATTATAAACACCAACAAGAATTTTTCTTAGAGCTTTATGATAAAGGACTTGTATACAAAAAAGAGCAATATGTTAATTGGGATCCTATAGATCAAACAGTATTGGCAAACGAGCAGGTAATCGATGGAAAAGGTTGGAGATCTGGAGCTACTGTTGAGAGAAAAAAACTCAGCCAGTGGTTTTTTAATATTAATAAATTCTCTGAGCAATTATTGGAAAATTTAGATACCTTAAAAGAGTGGCCGAACAAAGTTAAAGTAATGCAAAAGAACTGGATTGGAAAATCATTTGGTTGCGAAATAAATTTTAAAATTACAAATTCTAAAGATGTAAATGAAATCAAATGCTTTACTACAAGACCTGACACACTTTTTGGAATGTCATTTCTTGCATTGTCTGTAGATCATCCAATTGCTAAACTTTATGAAAACAACAACAATTTTATAAAATTTAAAAAAGAATGTTCTAAAGTTGGTACAACAGAGGAAGCAATTGCTAATGCTGAAAAACAAGGTTTTAAAACTGAACTTCTGGCTATCAACCCATTAGATAATAATATCAAAGTTCCAGTCTATTTTGCTAATTTTGTTTTAATGGATTATGGATTTGGAGCAGTATTTGGATGTCCTGCCCATGATCAAAGAGATTTGGATTTTGCACTCAAATATAAGTTAAAAGTTAAAACTGTAGTTAAGCCAGATGAAAATGAAAATGATTTTAGTGTAACTAATAAAGCATATACAGGGCCTGGTTTTTTATTTAACTCTTCGTTTTTAGATGGATTAAAATGTCCAGAAGAATCTATTATTCAAACTATTGAATATCTTGAGAAAAAAAATTTAGGAAATAAAAAAATAAATTTCAGACTTAAAGATTGGGGAGTTTCTCGTCAAAGATATTGGGGATGTCCTATACCAATTATGTATGATGAAAATGGTAATCCTCATAAAATTCCAAGAGATAAACTGCCTGTAAAGCTCCCTGAAATTACAAAACTTGAACCTACAGGAAACCCATTAGATAAATTAAAAGAATGGAAAGAAGTAAATATAGATGACACAAAGTATATTAGGGAAACAGATACATTAGATACTTTCGTAGACTCATCATGGTATTTCTTAAGATTTTGTTCACCAAAAAATAATGAATACGGATTCAAAGATGAAGAGGTAAAATATTGGATGCCAGTAGATCAATATATAGGTGGTGTTGAACACGCTATACTTCATCTACTTTATTCAAGGTTTTTTATGATGGCAATCTCTTACAAAAATGAAAACATAAACATCGAAGAACCTTTCACAGGTTTATTTACTCAAGGAATGGTATGTCATGAAACTTATAAAAATGAAAAAAATGAATGGCTTAGCCCTGATGAAGTGGAAACATTAGATGGAAAAAAAGTTGAAAAAGGAAATCCTACTAAAATAGTTAAAGTAGGTCCCTCGGAATCAATGTCAAAATCAAAAAAAAATACAATTGATCCAGAAAAAATAATTGAAAATTATGGTGCTGATGCAGCACGGTTATTTATATTATCTGATAGTCCACCAGAAAAAGATGTTCAATGGTCAGATGAAGGTATCAATTCTTCACACAAGTTTATTCAAAAGCTATGGTTATTAAATCAAAAAATTTCTTCAGAAATATTAAAAGATCATGACAGCGATGTTGGAAATAATCTTACCAAACATACAAACCAATATTTAAAAAAAATGACAGATAATTTAACTTCTTTTAGTTATAACGTTTTAATTGCTAATCTGCATGAGATATATTCATTTCTTAACAAAGAAATTCAAAAGAAATATACTAAGAAAACGATTATTGATAATTATAGTAAAATCTTAATAACAATGCTTCCAATAATTCCACATTACGCATCTGAATGTTTGGAAAAAAATAACTTTAAAATCGATAAGGTTTGGCCAAATTATAATGAAGCAATATTAAAAGATGATCATGTTAATATAGTAGTTCAAATAAATGGAAAAAAAAGAGATCTGTTAAATGTTGAAAGAGATACCTTAGAAAAGAGCTTATTAAAGTATATTAAAACCAAGAATAATCTTAAAAAATACTTGGGAGAAAAAGAGCCAAAAAAAATAATTTTTATTAAAAATAAAATTATTAATATTATTATTTAAATGAAAAAAATAAAATCTATTTACATAATTACAGTATTTTTATTATTTATAGGCTGTGGATATTCTCCACTCTACAAAGATTTAACTAATGTAAATTTTTCAATTTCATTAAATGAAATAAATGGAAACAGAACAATTAATAATTTAATCATATCAAAGTTGAACAATTATAATTCAAGTGACGCAGAAAAAGAATATGATATAAATATAAATACAAAGTATACAAAAGATATAATAGCAAAAGACACTACGGGTGCTGCTACAGAATATAAGTTAACTATTAATGCTTCTTTTAGAGTAAATTCAAATGATTACGAAAGAGAGTTTATTTTTAGAGAAAGTTTTAATATGAAGAGCATTAGTGATAAATTAGAAGAACAAGACTATGAAGAGATTATAAAGTCAAATTTAATTAATACTATTACTAAAAAACTAATATTGCAATTATCTCTAGTAGAATGATTTTAAAATCTTTTGAATCAAATAAAATAGATGTCCATAAAAATAAAATAATACTTCTTTATGGAAAAAATGAAGGTCATAAAAATGAAATTATATCAGCTATAACAAAAAAAAATAAAAACATATCAAACTACGATGAAAAAGAAATTTTAGATAATACAACTCAATTTTTAGAAAATTTGTTTAATCAATCTTTATTTGATAATGAAAAATTAATTATAATCAAAAGAGCAACTGATAAAATACTAAAAATTATAGAAGAAATTAGTGAAAAAAAAATTGATAAAATAATAATTTTAATCAATTCAGATATGCTCGAAAAAAGGTCTAGGCTAAGAAATTTTTTTGAAAAAAGTAAAGAAAATCTTTGCATAGCTTTTTACCCAGATAACAATCAAACACTTTCAAAAATTACTTCTGACTATTTAAGTAGTAAAAAAATACAAATGTCTCAAATAAATATCAATTTAATTGTAAGCAAATGTAATGGTGATAGAGAAAAATTATTTAATGAACTAAATAAAATTGAAAACTACTTATTAAATGGCAAAAAACTTGATAGTTATAATATTTCTAAACTGATCAATTTATCCGAAGATCATAGTGTTTCAGAACTTATTGACAACTGTCTTGCAAAAAATAAAAAAAAGACAATCACTATTTTAAATGAAAATAACTTTGTTACTGAAGATTGCATCCTTATTACAAGAACTTTTCTAATTAAATTAAAAAAAATACTTATACTTTCTGGTGAATTTAAAAATAATAATAATATTGATTTAACAATATCAAACGCAAGACCGCCAATTTTTTGGAAAGATAAAGAAATAGTGAAACAACAAATATTTAATTGGGAACCAGAAAAAATAAAAAAATTGATTTATAAAATTAACAAAATTGAGCTTCTTATTAAGAAAAATATGCAAAATTCTGTTAATTTAGTAAGAGATTTTATATTAGAACAATTAAACTCTAAAACTAATAATTAGATTTTATAATATCTATTATTTTATTTAACTGATCTAGATCTTTATATTCAAAAGAAATTTTTCCCTTATTTCTTTTATTATTTTTTATATCAACATTTAATCCAATCTTATTGGATATTGATAATTCAAGTGCGATAATATTTGTATCTTTTGATAAACTTGATTTTTTTCTATTTTTGAAAATTTTAACAAAATTTTCTGCTTGTCTTACTGATAATTTTTTTTCAATAATTTTATTTGCAACAAAAATGGCATTATCAAGCCCTACTAAAATTTTAGCATGACCAGCTGATAATTTTTGAATTTCAATTAATTTTATTACATCGTCTGGCAAATTTAAAAGCCTCAAAGAATTAGTAATGTGACTTCTACTTTTACCAATAAATTTTGATACTTTTTCTTGATCATAAGAAAATTCATCAATTAATCTTTTATAACCTTGGGCTTCCTCAAGAGGGTTTAGATCATGTCTTTGAACATTTTCTACAATTGCAAATTCTAAAGACTTTAAATCGTCAGCTTCAGTAATAACAACAGGAACATTATGTAGACCTGCCCTTTGTGCTGCAAGCCACCTTCTCTCTCCTGCTATAATTTCAAATTTTCCTTCACTATCATTTGATTTTCTGACAATGATTGGTTGTATCATTCCCCTTTCTTTAATTGAATTTGTTAGATCAAATAAATTATTTTCATCAAATATTTTTCTTGGTTGATATTTATTTGGGACAAGATCAGTAATTTGCAATTGGTTTTTCTCTGGCTCTACTTTTGCTTCACCAATCAATGATGATAAACCTCTCCCCAGACCCTTTTTAATTTTATCCATTAAGCAGCACTTCCTATTGTTGATTCTTGATTTATAAATTCATCTGTAAAACTAAAATATGACTTACTACCTGGACATGATTTATCATAAATTAAAACTGGCATCCCATGCGAAGGTGCTTCTGATAATCTAACATTCCTAGGTATTACTGTTGAGTAAACTTTTTCACTAAAATAATCTCTTGCTTCTTTTTCAACTTGTGAAGATAATTTATTTCTTTTGTCATACATTGTTAAAAGTATACCTCTGATTTTTAATTCTGGATTTAAACTTACTTTTATTCTTTCAATTGTCTTCATAAGCTGAGTTAGACCTTCAAGAGCAAAAAATTCTGTCTGTAAAGGAACCAGAAGCGACCCTGAACATACAAGGGCCATAACAGTCAACAGGCTAAGTGAAGGTGGGCAGTCTATCAGTATATAATCATAGGATCCTCTAGAATCATTTAAATAAGAGGTTAATTTGCGCTTTAAGATAAAAGCTCTATTTGTATCATCAGCTGTTTCAACCTCTAGACCTGATAAGTCAACATTAGAAGTTACCAAATCCAGATTTTCAAACTGGGTTTTCTTGATTACTTGATTAATCTCTTTAGTTCCGTTCAAAACCCCATAGATTGTATCGCTTGAGTTTTCCATATTTGATAATCCAAGACCTGTAGTTGCATTTCCCTGAGGATCTAGGTCTATAACTAAAATTTTTTTATTATGTTGTGATAGTCCAGCTGCAAGATTTATTACTGTTGTAGTTTTTCCTACCCCACCCTTTTGATTTATGACTGAAATAATTTGCATTTAATTTTTTTCAATTTTCTTTTAATTTTTTCTTTTAATTTTTTTTATATTTATCAAAAATGAATCCTTGCTTGTTAAACTTTTCTTTTCTACATATTCCAAATTCCATTTTTTTTTAGAATTTTCAAAAACTTTTTTTCCACTTTTGCCCATAAAGAAAATTAAATTTTTATATTTCGAAAAATTTTCATAAACTAAATCTAAAACAACAGGCATAGGTTTAAATGCTCTCGACATAATAGTTCCTGTCTCTAAATTTTTTATCTCAAAAACATTTTTTTGAAAAACTTTTGTATTTAAATTTAATTTTTCTGAAACTTCTTTCAAAAAATGGCTTTTATGGTAGCTTTTTTCATATAGATGCACATTCATTTTATTTTTCATGTTTTTTAGTATAATTGCTACTATAATTCCTGGTAAACCAGCTCCAGAGCCTAAATCTGTGGTTGTATTGCAATTTAAATCAACAAAATCAATTATTTGTGCTGAATCTATAATATGACGCTCAATTATTTCATTTTTTGATGCTGTATTTTGACCAATTATATTAATTTTTTTGTTTTTTTCAAGAATCAGAGATATATAGTTTTCAAAGTCTAAAAATGTTTCACGTGAAACATTTAGGCCATTAAGTCTAGAGTAAGAATTTAAAATTTCTTTATCCATTAAGCTATATGCTTAATAGACTTTCTTTTAACATGTGACAACAAAATATATACAGCTGCTGGGGTTATTCCATCGATTCTAAGAGCTTGACCCATAGTTTTAGGCTTTATTTCTTTAAATTTAGCTTTAACCTCATTAGATAAACCTGAAAGCCCATCATAATTAATTTTATCAGGAATAATTAAGTTCTCATCCCTCTTAAATGCTAAAATATCCGCTTTTTGCTTCTTTAAGTATCCCCTGTAATGTGCATTAATTTCTACTTGTTCATCTATTTCTTTACTAAAATATGGTATTTCAGGCCATATTTCCCTAATTTTACTCATATTTACATCCTTTTGAGTTAGCACCTCATTTGAAGACCTCAATATTCCATCTTTCGCTATTTTAATTCCAAATTTTTCCACTTTAGATGGTGAAATACTAGATTTACTCATTTTTAAATTAATTTTTTCAATTTTATCGAATTTATCTAAATATATTGCTTTTCTTTCCTCTCCAATTAACCCAATTTCTATTCCCTTAGCTGTTAATCTTTGATCTGCATTATCTGCTCTCAAACTTAATCGATATTCTGCTCTTGATGTAAACATACGGTATGGCTCCGCAACTCCCTTAGTAACTAAATCATCAATCATTACTCCAATGTAAGCATCGGATCTATCAAGGATAAAAGGCTCAGAATTTTTAACAGATAAAGCTGCATTTATTCCGGCTATGAGTCCTTGTGCAGCCGCTTCTTCATATCCCGTCGTTCCATTAATCTGACCAGCAAAATAAAGATTACTGATCTTCTTAGTTTCAAGGGTCAAGAATAGTTCACGTGGATCTATATAGTCATATTCTATAGCATACCCTGGCCTTATAATTCTAACATTTTCTAAACCATTGATGTTATTACATATTTCTTCTTGTACTTCAGATGGAAGCGATGTAGAGATACCATTTGGGTAAATTGTGTGATCTCTAAGTCCCTCTGGCTCTAAAAAAATTTGATGACGAATTTTATCTGCAAATTTTACTACTTTATCTTCTATAGATGGACAATATCTTGGACCTACTCCTTTTATATTACCTGAGTACATTGCACTTTTAGATAAATTTTTTTCTATAATTTTATGAACCTTTTCATTGGTATAAGTCATTCGACATGACACTTGTTTGTTTAAATTTTTTTTAGTTAGGAAAGAAAAAAAATAAGGATCATCATCTGCAAATTGCTCTTCAAGGTTTTCAAAATTAATTGTTCTTGCATCTAACCTTGGAGGTGTTCCAGTTTTTAACCTTCCAATTTTAAAATCATATTTTGCTAATTGTTCACTTAAACCTGTTGAAGGTTTTTCATCATACCTACCTGCCGGTGTTCTTTCATCACCTATATGTATCAAACCATTTAAAAAAGTTCCTGTTGTTAGTATTAGCTTATTGCATGATACCTTTTTACCTTCTTTGGTTTGAAAACCGCTTATAGTGTTTTTATTAAAAATAAACTTTATTACTGGATCTAAAAAAATGCTTAAATTACAATAGTTTATAAGTTTTTCTTGCATAAATTTTCGATAAAGAGCCCTATCAGATTGAGTTCTTGGTCCACGAACTGCTGGACCTCTGCTTCTATTTAATAATCTAAATTGTATACCTGATTTATCGGCAACATCTCCCATAACACCATCAAGTGCATCTATTTCTCGAACTAAATGACCTTTACCCAAACCACCAATTGCAGGGTTACATGACATCTCACCAATAGTTTCTATTTTATGGGTGAACAGGGCAGTGTTAACTCTTAATCGAGCAGAAGCAGCAGCTGCCTCACATCCTGCATGACCTCCACCAATTACAACTACATCAAATGACAAATCATTTTTCATGGGTTGAATTTATATGTGAATACATAATTTACAAGACAGGCTTAATTATTTGTAAATAAGTGTTAATTATCAATAGTTTTGGACAAAAAATATCTAAAAAACAAGGAAAATAGGGGATTACTTACCGATGCAAAAATCGTTGAAAATACTACCTAATATTTCCTCTACATCAACTTTTCCAACAATCATACCCAAATGTCTAGTAGCTAATCTTAAATCTTCTGCTGATTTATCAAAATCTTCTATTTCTTTTTTTTGATTAAAGTTATTCAAATGGTCTAAACACTTTTCCAAATGTTGTCTGTGTCTTTCTCTAGTAATTAAAATATCATCACTAGTTATAAATTTATTTTTTAAATTATTTTTTATTTTTAAAATTAGTTCATCAATATTTTTATTATCTTTAATTGAGATTAAAACATGATTTATATTTTTAATTTCTGAATCAATTTCTTTTTCTAAAAGATCAGACTTGTTTAGAACTAAAATTGCATTTTCATCCAATAAACCCTTCAAAACATCAGTAAAATCAAGGCTTTTTGCATCTACCACTACAAGCTTTAAATCTGCTTCTTCAGCTCTATTTAAAGATAATTTAATACCTTTTTTTTCTATCTCATCTTTAGATTCTCTTATTCCTGCGGTGTCAGATATTATTACGGGATAACCATCTATATTAAGATGAGTTTCTATAACATCTCTTGTGGTACCAGCTATTTCAGAAACAATTGCAACATCTCGATTTGATAAATGATTTATTAAGCTAGATTTCCCTGCATTAGTAGGTCCAAGAATTGCAATCTTAAAACCTTCTCTAATTCTTTCTCCAACTTTTTGATCGTTTAAAATCTTTTCAATTTTTTGAATAACATCATTTGAATTATTTTTGATTTCATCCAAAATATTGTTGGGCAAATCTTCATCCGGAAAATCAATTTTAGCTTCAATATGAGACAAAGTTTTTAAAAGTTTTTCTCTTAAAAGATTGAATTGATCTGCAGACTTGCCGTTCATAATTTTTATTGCTTGTTGTCTTTGAATTTCTGTTTCAGATGAAATTAGATCAGCTATACTTTCTGCTTCTAATAAGTTTATTTTTCCATTTTGAAATGCAAGTTTTGTAAATTCACCTGGCTCAGCTAATCTACAATTTTCAATTTGAGAAATAGAAGAGTGGAGGGCGTCTACTACGGCTTTGCTACCATGAACTTGAATTTCAGCCATATCTTCACCTGTATAGCTCTCAGGCCCCGGAAACCATAATATTATACCTTCATCAATTAGCTCAGAAGTGTTGATTTTATGGATTTTTCTCAATGTTGCTACTCTTGGCTTAGGAACCTTTTTGCCTGTCAGAGTCTCAATTACTTTTGAAGAGTCCTCTCCTGAAATTCTAATGATAGACACACCCGAAATACCGGGCCCTGAGGATAAAGCGTAAATTGTCATTTGAAGATTATATCTTCAAATTTACATCACTGCAAAACTTAGATGTTATAGAAAATTCTTATGCTGGTTTGTTCATTGAGTTGAAGAACTCAGCATTATTTTTAGTATCTTTTAATTTTGAATTTATAAACTCTATTGCATCCATAGTTCCCATTGGAGCAATTATTCTTCTTAATACATTCATTTTCTGTAAATCATTTTTATCAAACAACAACTCTTCTCTTCTTGTTCCAGACTTTGTTATATCAATTGCGGGATAGATTCTCTTATCTGCAATTTTTCTATCTAAGACAGTTTCACTATTACCTGTTCCTTTAAATTCCTCAAAAATAACTTCATCCATTCTACTTCCAGTGTCAATCAAAGCAGTAGAAATAATAGTTAATGATCCTCCTTCCTCTATATTTCTTGCAGCACCAAAAAATCTTTTCGGTCTCTGGAGTGCATTTGCATCGACTCCTCCTGTCAAAACTTTTCCTGAACTTGGTATTACAGCGTTATATGCTCTACCTAATCTTGTTATGGAGTCTAGTAAAATAACAACATCTTTTTTATGTTCAGTTAATCTTTTTGCTTTTTCTATAACCATTTCAGCAACAGCTACGTGCCTTTGTGCTGGTTCATCAAAGGTAGAACTAATTACTTCACCTTTTACAGTCCTCTGCATATCTGTGACTTCTTCTGGACGTTCATCTATCAATAAAACAATAAGGTAACACTCTGGATAGTTTTTTGCTATTGAGTTTGCTATACTTTGTAAGATCATAGTTTTCCCGGCTTTAGGCGGTGAGATAATTATTGATCTTTGGCCTTTTCCAATTGGACTAACTAGATCAATTAATCTTGGAGTAAGGTCTGGTTTTTTTTCTACCTTGGTTTTTTCGATTTCCATTACCAATTGTTTGTCCGGATATAATGGCGTTAAGTTATCAAATGCAATTTTATGTCTTGCTTTTTCTGGTTCTTCAAAATTTATTTTACTCACTTGTAATAGTGCAAAGTATCTTTCTCCTTCTTTAGGAGCTCTAACTGGTCCTTCAACAGTATCTCCTGTTCTTAAACCAAATTTTCTAATTTGGCTTGGACTCACATATATATCATCCGGTCCAGGCAAATAGTTAGATTCCATCGCTCTAAGGAAACCAAACCCGTCTTGTAGTAACTGCAAAACACCAACACCTGTTATCTCCTCTTTTTCTGCAACTTTTTTTAGAATAGCGAAAAGAATTTCCTGTTTTCTGAGTGTACTAGCATTTTCAATACCAAGCTCTTCTGCCTGTGTAATAAGCTGTTCAGATGACTTAAGTTTTAATTCTTGAATATTCATGATTGGTTTATGATAAGGACTTATCGATAAGATTAATATATAGACTGTTTTTATTATTTCAACCTTAGATTGGCTTAAAAATTGCTAAAAATACTACAATAATTAAGATTACGGTTGGTATTTCATTAATAATTCTAAAGAATTTAGCAGATTTGATATTTGTAGAATTTTTTAAGCTAGCAAGACATTTCCCTAAAAAATCATTATAGCCTGATAATAGTATTATCAAAACGATCTTTATTTGAAACCACAATTGTAAAAAAATTTCTATTCCATTTAAGTAAATAAGAACAAAACCAAAAATCCAAACAAGTATCATCGCAGGACGCATGATGTAAAAAAACAATCTTCTTTCCATAACTTCAAATATTTCTGTAGCTTCTTTTTTTTCTTTATTCTCGACATGGTAAACAAAAATTCTTGGTAAATATAAAAGTCCAGCCATCCAGGAAACAACAGCAATTAAATGTAAGGATTTAAAAAAAAGATAAGTATTCATTAATCAAATATTTTTTTCAATTAAAGATTTTATTAAAAAAATATGATCATCATTATCATTTAAACATGGAACCATATCAAAGTTTATTCCTCCAGCATTTATAAAACTTTTTTTACCTTGAATTAATATTTCTTCTAACGTTTCCACACAATCAGATGAAAAACCAGGAGAAATTACGAGAATATTTTTAATTCCTTCTTTTGGTAAATTTTCTAAAGTTTTGTCAGTGTATGGTTGAAGCCATTCTTGTGGACCAAATCTTGACTGGAAGGTGGTTTTGATTTTTATAGAATTAAACTTTTCTGAAATAAGTCTTGTTGTTTTATGACAATAGCAATGATAAGGGTCTCCTTTATCAAAATATTTTTTTGGTATACCATGGTATGAAGCTATGATTAGATCTGGTTTCCAATCAATTTCATTAATTTTTTTATTGATTGAATTAACTAGTGCGTCAATGTAAAGAGGATTAGATTCATAATGTGGTATTATTTTTAGTGAAGGTTGCCATCTGATTTTCATTAGTGTTCTATAAACTTCATCACAAACTGTTGCGGTTGTTGCTGCTGCATATTGAGGATAGAGGGGAAGAATTACTAAATTTTCACAGCCCATCTCGCGTAATTTGTATATTTTACTTTTTATACTTGGATTCCCATATCTCATTGCAAAATCTAAAATGATATTTTCTTTTTCTAATAAATCAGAAGTTTTCTCACTTTGTTTCTTTGTATAATAAAGAAGTGGGGACATATTTTCATTTTTCATCCAAATTTCTTTATAAGCCTTAGCAGTTTTAGAGGGTCTAAAAGTTAAGATAAATAAATTTAAAATTATTTGCCAAATTACAGGATTTACTTCAATTACTCTTCTGTCTGACAGAAATTCCTTTAAATACTTTCTAATGTCAAACCAATTAGTTGAGTCTGGGGTACCCAAATTAATTATGAGAACCCCTGTTCTCCCATATTTTATTGGTGGATGATTTTTATCCATAGTTTAATTATTTTTTACTATTTTAATTAAGTTTTCAACCATCTCTGGATTAGTTTGAGGAAGAATACCGTGTCCTAGATTAAATATATACGGATGGTCCTTGAAAATTTCTAAATATTTAAAAGTTTCTTTTTTCAAATTTTCATAATCAGTTAAAAGAACTTTGGGGTCTAAACCTCCTTGAATAGGAATTTTTATTTCTTTAAGAATTTTTTTAGGGTTAACTTTATAATCAATACTTATTGCATCAGGTTTAACTATTTCACAAAATTCTTTATAATTTTTAATCTCTCTTGGAAAACATATTACTGGTACATTTAGAGATTTAACATATTCCACTAAATTTAAGGTAGGTGTATAAATATAATTTGGTAAATCTTTTTCTTCTAATAAACCAGCCCAGCTATCAAAAATTTGGATAACATTTGCTCCATTATCAATTTGGTTTTTAATATGTACTTTTAAAAATTTTTCTATAATTAATAAAATTCTATTTATTAAAAAATCATCTTCAAAAAAATTTTTATTTAAATTTTTTTTTGGAGATTTTAAATTCACCATATAAACTAAAAGGGTCCATGGTGCACCTATAAATCCAATAGTATTTTTATCTTTTACAATTATATCAGAGCTTACTTTTTTTATTGCTTTATAAACAGGATATATTTTTTCAACAAAATCTACTTCATCTATTTTTGTTATCTCTTTTAGATCAAAACTATCTAATCTAGGACCAAAATTTTTCTCAAATTTTACTTTTTGACCTAAACCATAGGGTAACATTAAAATATCAGAAAAAATTATTGCAGCATCAATGTCAAATCTTTTTAGTGGTTGTAATGTTATTTCAGCTGATAAATTGTCATTTAAACATAGATTAATAAAGTCAGGATTTTTTTTTCTGATTTTTCTAAACTCTGGTAAATATCGACCCGCTTGCCTCATTATCCATAGAGGAGTGAATGAGGTATCTTTATTCGTAATTACTTTGTTTAAAGGTTTCATATAAAAGTCTTATAAATTATTGTAGTATTAATATAACTTGTGAATAAAGGAGATTATTTTTTATAAGCATTTTACTAACAATTTATCAACATGTTTAATGATTAAAATTGTTTAAAATGAAGCTTTTTTGATAATCTCAATTTTTGTGGATTGTTTTAGTTTATTTATTATTATTGTTAATAAAAGTCAGGTTTTACAGATGTTATTGAAAAAATTTAAAATTGTATAATTTAATTAAAATAATACACGTTTATTAACAATTTATTTATGAGTAATACATATCAAATTTATTTAATTTCCGATTCAACTGGAGAAACTTTAGATAGAATATTTTTGGCTCTTAAAGCACAATTTTTAAATATAGAATATAAAGTTCATTCTTATTCATTTACAAGGACAGAAAATCAAATTCTAAAAATTTTAGAAGATGCAAAAAAAAGTGAAAACTCAATAATTCTATATACTATTGTAGATAATAATCTTGCTAAATACTTATCTAATGAAAGTGAAAAAAAAAAGATCCCGTGTTTTGGAGTATTGGGTAATTTAATTTTAAATTTTTCCAAAATTTTAAATCAAAAAGCTAATCATGAACCAAGTGGGCAGCATGTTTTAAATGATGAATATTATGATAGAATTGAAGCAATTCAATTCACCATGAACCATGATGATGGTAATTTAATAAGTGAGGTTGAAAAATCTGATATTATTCTTGTTGGGGTTAGTAGAACTAGCAAAACACCAACATCCATTTATCTAGCAAACAAAGGCTTTAAAACATCAAATATTCCTTTGGTAAATGAAAATTCTCTACCAAAAAGACTTAAAGAAAATCCTCATATAACTTGTGTTGTTGGATTAAGCACAGAACCCGAAAGACTTGCAGATTTAAGAAAAAATAGAATGAATTCATTGAAAGAAACTGAAAGTATAGAATATATCAACCTAGAGAGTATAAAAAAAGAGGTTCTTCAAGCAAAAAAAACATTTCAAAAATATAAATGGCCTTTGATAGATGTAACAAGAAAATCTGTTGAGGAAACTGCTGCCTCCATAATTAAAATACACGAAATATATTCAAACAATGCTAAATAAAATTATTCTGGCATCTAAAAGTAAAGTAAGAAAAGATATTTTAGATAAAAATAATATAGAAAGCATTATGGAGCCTTCAAACGTTGATGAAGATATTATAAAATCATCTTTGCTTAAGGAAAATGCTAGTCCAGAAATTATTTCAAAAAATCTGGCAGAGTTAAAAGCAAATAAAATTAGTGCTAAAATGCAAAATAAAATAGTACTAGGAGCAGATAGTGTAATTGATTTGGAAGGAGAGTTAATTTCAAAACCTCAGAATAGAGTAGAGGCAATGACCATACTAAAAAAACTTAACGGAAAACCCCACTTTCTAATTAGTTCTGTCTGTATCTCAAAAAATGGTTCAATGATTTGGAATTACACCGATAAAGCATCATTAATAATGAAAAATTTTTCAGATCAAGAATTAGCAGAATATTTATCTAAGATATCAGATGAAAATCTTTACGCTTACAATGTTTATCAAATCGAGGGAGAAGGCAGAAACTTGTTTAGTAGAATAGAAGGGGATGAAGATACAATAATGGGTTTGCCAATTAAAAAAATCAAAGAATATTTAAATTTACAAAAATGAAAAAATATTTTGTAATCGGGAATCCAATTAATCATTCTTTATCTCCAAAATTGCATAACCATTGGTTAGAACAAAATGATATTAATGCAGTTTATGAAAAAATTAAACTTGAAGAAAATGAAATTGAAAATTTTATTCTTAAAATTAAAAATCAAGAAATAAATGGTTGTAATGTAACTGTTCCATTTAAAAAAACTGTCATTCCTTTTTTAGACAAATTAAGTTTGGAAGCAGAGCAAACTCAGTCAGTAAATACAATTTGTTTTCATAATGGTGAGCTTGTTGGTTATAATACAGATATTGGTGGTTTCGAAAAAGCAATAAATAAATTAAATTACAAAATTGAAGATAAAAAAATATTAATCTTAGGTGCCGGGGGAGTGGTTCCTTCAATAATTTTTGCTTTAAATAAAATGAAAGCAACCAAAATAACCGTTAGCAATAGAACTTACAAAAAAGCTGAAAATTTAAAATCTCAATTTAAAGAAATAAATATTGTGGGTTGGGGTGAAATACCTGAGTTTGATATAATTATTAATGCAACTAGTTTAGGTTTAAATAATGAGACTATTGATTTAAAGACCCGAAATATTGGTGATGGAAAGTTGTTTTACGATGTTATTTATAATCCTAATGAAACTAATTTTTTAAAAGATGGAAAAAAATTAGGAAATCAAACAGAAAACGGTAAACTTATGTTTATTTATCAAGCCTTTGAAGCATTTAAATTATGGCATGACCTAGAGCCGAGTGTAGATGTCAAAATTCTTAATTTATTAAATAATGATTAGAATAGGCATACTTGGTGATATTGGATCTGGTAAAACCTTTGTAGCTAATAATTTTGGATACCCAGTTTTTAATGCAGATTATGAGGTATCAAAACTATATAAAAAAGACAGAAAGACTTATTTAAAACTAAAAAAGGAATTACCTAAATATATCAATACCTTTCCTGTAGATAAGAACGAAATTACAAAAGCAATATTAACAAACAAAAATAATCTTAGAAA
>CACALX010000002.1 GCA_902533445.1 uncultured Pelagibacteraceae bacterium | reverse complement strand
TTTCAATAATCATTAAAATGAAATATTCGAGTTATTTTTTAATTGTATCTGATTATATAAAATGGGCTAAAGAAAATGATATACCTGTTGGTCCTGGTAGAGGTTCAGGTGCAGGATCATTGGTAGCTTGGTGTTTATTAATTACTGATGTTGATCCAATTAAATTTAATTTAATATTTGAGAGATTTTTAAATCCAGATCGAATTTCGATGCCTGATTTTGATATAGATTTTTGTGAGGATAAAAGAGACCTTGTTTTTGAATACTTAACTAAAAAATACAAAGATAGCGTAGCTCACATAATTACATTTGGTAAACTTAAAACACGTATGGTGATCAGAGACGTAGGTAGAGTTATGGGATTACCTTATGGATTTATAGACAGTATATCAAAAATGATACCTTTTGATCCTTCTAGACCTCAAAACTTAACCCAATGCATAGCTGGAGAGCCTAGATTACAAAAGCTCATTAATGAAGATACCAGAGTAAAAAAATTAATAGAGTTATCATTGAAATTAGAAGGTCTAAATAGAAATGTTGCTACTCATGCTGCAGGTGTAGTGATTGCAGATAAAAAATTAACGGAAGTAGTGCCTTTATATAAAGATACTTCTGCAGATTTGCTTTTACCCTCAACACAGTTTGATATGTATTCAGCTGAAAATGCTGGTTTAATAAAATTTGATTTTTTAGGGTTAAAAACATTAACAGTAATAAATAACACTGAAAAATTAGTTAGAAAAAAAGATAAAAAATTTAACATTGAAGAAATAGATTTTGATGATCAAAAAGTTTTTGATCTATTATCATCTGGTAAAACAGTAGGTTTGTTTCAAATTGAAAGTGCTGGAATGAGAGAAGCCTTGCTTCACATGAAGCCAAATCATATTGAAGATATTATTGCACTAGTAGCATTATATAGACCAGGCCCAATGAGCAACATACCAACCTATAACGACTGTAAACATGGAAAGCAAAAACCAGATTACTTACATCCATTATTGGAAGATATTTTAAAACCCACATATGGGGTAATTATTTATCAAGAGCAAGTAATGCAGATTGCTCAAAAACTCTCAGGATTTACTGCAGGTCAAGCCGATCTTTTAAGAAGAGCAATGGGTAAAAAGAAGAGAGCAGAGTTGGAGAAACAAAAACAAGGTTTTATTGCTGGAGCAGTTAAAAATGGAATTGCTAAAGATGTTGCAGCTGCAATATTTTTAAAAATTGAACCATTTGCAGAATATGGTTTTAACAAAAGTCATGCTGCTGCTTATGCAATAATTTCCTATCAAACAGCATATTTAAAAACTTATTATCCAAAAGAATTCATTGCCGCATCAATGACGATGGATATTTCTAATCAAAATAAATTAAGTGAATTTTATGAGGAATTAAAAAGACTTAATGTTGAAACAATTAGACCTGACATAAATAAATGTTTTGCAAATTTTAGAACTATTGATGGAAAATTTTATTATGCATTAGGTGGAATTAAGGCTGTAGGTTATGAAGCAATTTCAAATATTGTTAAAGAAAGAGACTTAAATGGAAAATTTGAGTCTATTAATGACTTTATAAATAGAGTTAATCCTAAAGATATAAATAAATTACAATTAGAGGGATTAGTAAAAGCAGGAGCATTTGATAATTTAAACTCAAATAGACAAGCAATCTTTAACTCAATACCTAATTTAATTTTAAAAAATAAAAATATTTCTGAAAATAAGCTAGCCAATCAAATAGATTTATTTTCTGATAACATTGAAACAGAGAAAGACATTTTTACCAAAATAGAAGATTGGAAATTTGAAGAGAGATTATCAAAAGAATTTGAGTCAGTTGGATTTTTTATATCTGATCACCCGCTAAATCAATTTACTGAAATTTTTGAAGACTATAAAATTAATGATTATGCAAAATTCATATCAGATGATAATTCAGAAAATGTTAATGTAGCTGCAACATTACTTAAAGTTCAAGAGAGAAAAACTGCTAAAGGAAATTCGTATGCTGTTTTAAAATTAACAGATTTAAATAGTGTATTTGAAATATTTATTTTTTCAGATTTGTTGGAATTAAATAGAGAAATTTTAAAAGAAGGTAACTCATTGATTTTAACTTTGATTAAGAATGTTTCTAACGATGAAAACCGTTTTAAAAGAATTAATGTTCAAAAAATAGCTTCATTAAAAGATTTATTTAATAGTCCAATTAATGAAATATCATTCAATATTAAAACAATGGAACAAATTCAAAAGATATCAAAATTCTTAAGTCAAGATGGCAAAACCCAAGTAAAATTTAATCTTTCAACACAAGATCAAATTTTAAATTTTCAATTAAAAAAACCAATGAATCTTGATAGAAAATCTTTAAATCTTTTAAGAAAACAGCAAATTCAAGCAGAAATTAGTTAAATAAAACTTGTCAATTTTAACAAATATTTGTAAATAACCATAAATTAAATTAACACGCACACAGTTGTTGGTTTTATACCTCCGGTCCTTAATTGGAAATTACTGTGGTGGCTTAACCGGGAATAAATATGAAAATACCTAACGTTACAATTCAACAATTATTAGAAGCTGGTGTTCATCTTGGACACAAAACTTTGAGATGGAATCCAAAAATGAAGAAATATATTTTTGGAAAAAGAGACTCAATTCACATTATAGATTTAACTCAAACGCTTGAGTTAACTAAAGTAGCTCTAGAAAAGGTCTATAATACAATAGCAAATAATGGAAAAATTTTATTTGTTTCAACTAAAAAACAAGCATCAGAAGCTATTGCAGAAGTTGCAAAAGAAACAGATCAGTACTTTGTTAACTATAGATGGTTAGGAGGGATGTTGACTAATTGGGGAACAATTTCTAATTCAATTAAAAAATTAAAAAAATTAGAAATTGATTTAGCTGCTGAAAATAGAGGGTTTACTAAAAAAGAACTTCTTAAAATGAGTGTTAAAAAAGATAAACTTCAAAGATCTTTAGGTGGAATTGCAGAAATGAAAAAAGTTCCTGAATTAGTTTTTGTAATAGACACTAATTATGAATCACTAGCAATTGCTGAGTCTTCAAAATTAGGTATTCCTATAATTGCTATTCTAGATAGCAATTCTAACCCAGATCATATTGATTACCCAATACCAGGAAATGATGATGCACGAAGAGCTATAGATCTATACTGCAACTTAATTAAAGAAACGATCAATAATGCAAAAAGTTCAATTCAATCATCTGAGCCCAAGCAAGATAAGGTAAAAGATGTTGATGAAGATGGCAAAAACAAAACTATTCAAGAAATTGATAGAGAAAAACTAGAAAAAAAATTCTTTAAAGAAGATAAAGGAAAGATAAATTAAAATGAGTGATATAGAAAAAGTAAAAAAATTAAGAGAAGCTACTGGTGCTGGATTTAAAGATTGCAATTTAGCTATTAAAGAATCTAGTGGTGATTTAGATAAAGCAATTGAGATTCTAAGAGTTAAAGGAATTTCAAAAGCTTCAAAAAAAATGTCTAGAGATGCTAAAGAGGGAGTTGTTGTAGTATCTGGTGACGATAACAAGACTTCTGTAATTGAGGTAAATTGTGAAACTGATTTCGTTGCTAAAAATGATGATTTTATAAGTTTTGTTAAAGAATTAAGTGAGTTAAACAATCAACACAATTCTAATCAAGATGAATTAAAAAAAGCTTTAATGAAAAATGGGCAAAGTGTAGATGATAATTTAGTAGCGTTAATTGCAAAAATTGGTGAAAAAATTACAATTGGTAAATCAAAAACTATTAAAAATTCAAGTGGTATCAATAATCATTATTTGCATACAGTTGTAAAAGATAATGTAGCAAAATTAGCTGTATTAGTAGCACTTGATACAAGTGATAAATCAGATACAGTTAAGTCATTTAGTAAACAACTATCTATGCATATTGCAGCTTCAAATCCTTTGGCGCTAGAATCAAATTTAATTGATCAAGTGGTTATTGACAAAGAACAAGAGCTTGTTGCCGAGGAATTGAAGAATTCAGGTAAACCTGAGGAAATAGCTAAAAAAATAAGTTTAGGAAAAATGAACAAGTTTAAAGAGGAAAATGCACTTTTAACTCAAGCTTGGGTTATGGAACCAAAGAAAAAAGTACAAGATATTGTTAAAGAGTTATCTGTAGCTGATTTAAAAATTAAAGAATTCTTTAGAATAAAAATTGGAGAGTAGATGTTTGAAGAAAAATCATATGGTGTAAAAATGGATAAAGCCATAGATGTATTTTCTAGAGAATTATCATCTTTAAGAACCGGTAGAGCAAATGCAGCAATGTTAGATCTGATTAAAGTGGATGTTTACGGCCAACAAATGCCAATTAATCAAATAGGAAGTATAACAACCCCTGAGCCAAGGATGATAAATATTCAAGTTTGGGATGCAAATAATGTTCCTCTTTTAGATGCAGCAATTAAAAAATCAGATTTAGGTTTAAATCCTCAAATTGATGGCCAATTAATTAGATTGCCTATTCCTGAGTTAAATGAGGAAAGACGATCTGAATTAAAAAAACTAATAAAATCTGTAGGAGAAAAATGTAAAGTCTCTATAAGAAATATAAGAAGAGAAGCTAATGAGGATCTAAAAAAGATGTTAAAATCTAAGGAAATTAGTGAAGATGATGAAAAATCGAAGGAAAAAATAATCCAAACTATAACTGACGATCACATAAAATCTGTGGATGAAAAAGTATCTTCGAAAGAAAAAGAAATAATGACAATATGAACCCACTAAATCATGTAGCCATAATAATGGATGGCAATGGTAGATGGGGTTTAAAAAATAAAAATTCTAGAAATGCTGGACACAAAGCTGGTTTAAAAACTGTTGAGAAAATTATTAAGCATTCAATTAAGAGTAAAATAAAATTTTTAACATTATACGCTTTTTCAACAGAAAATTGGAAAAGACCAGACTCAGAAATTAAATATTTATTTAATTTGTTAGAAGTTTTTCTAAAAGAAAAAATACAACAACTATATAGTAATGGAATAAAAATAAAAATTTTAGGAAACAAAAATCTAAATAAAAAACTTAAGACACTGTTAACTTATGCTGAAAAAAAAACCTCAAAAAATAAAAAAATACAAATAAATTTAGCCCTAAATTATGGTTCAAAAAAAGAAATATTAGATACAATTAAAAAATTAATAAAATATAAAAAAAAAATTACTGAGGAAAATTTTAAGGATAATCTGTATACTAAAAATATCCCAAATCCAGATATATTAATTAGAACAGGAAATACTAAAAGACTAAGTAATTTTTTAATGTGGCAGTTAGCTTATTCAGAAATATACTTTGAAAAAAAATTATGGCCAGATTTTAATGAAATTGATTATGACAAAATAATAAAAAAATATAGTCAAATTAAACGCAATTTTGGTAACATTTAATGACAAATGAATTATTTAAAAGAGTTTTAAGCTCAATAATAATTTTACCAATTTTTATATATATAGTTGCAAAAGGTTCATTTTATTTCTCAATTTTAATAATTATTTGTTTTTTAATTTCAGTTTATGAATGGCAAAAAATGGATGTTTCAAAAATTTTGAAACTTTTTGGAATTTTTTTTTTAATCTTTTCTTTTTATACTATTTATGAAATTAGGAATGGATTTAGAGATAGTTATTGGCCTTTTTTAATTATTATTTTTATAAGTGTTGCCACAGACATAGGCGGTTATATTTTTGGAAAAATTTTGAAAGGACCTAAACTTACCAAACTAAGCCCCAATAAAACTTATGCAGGTGTTCTAGGAGGATATACATGCAGTATAATTTTGTATTTTGCTATTCTTGAAACTGAACTAGTAGACAAAAAATACTTTATTAATTTTTTAATATTTATTTTTTTAATTTCATCAATTAGTCAATTTGGCGATATCCTTGTTTCATATTTTAAAAGATTATCAAAAATTAAAGATACAGGTAACATTATACCTGGTCATGGTGGATTATTAGATAGAATAGATGGAATAATCTTTGCTTTTCCCACTTCTTACTTAATAGTATTAATTGATTATTTTAATTTCTTTTTATGAAAACAATCGTAATTTTAGGATCAACTGGATCTATAGGTAAATCTTTATTAAAAATAATAAATAAAGATAAAAAATCATTTAATATAAAACTGCTTACTGCACATAAAAATTACAAACAGTTGTTACGACAAGCAAAGTTATTTAAAGTTAAAAAAGTTATTTTAACTGATAAAAAAACATACAATTTAAAAAAAGAAAATTTTACAAAAAACAATATAAGTGTATTTAATAATTTTTCTGAATTAGGTAAAATTTTAACTAATAAAGTTGATTATGTGATGAGTGCAATAGTAGGTCTAGATGGTTTGGAGCCTACGTTGAAATTAATTAAATATACAAAAAATATTGCCATTGCCAATAAAGAGTCAATTATATGTGGATGGAATTTAATTAACAAAAGTTTAAAAATAAACAAAACTAATTTCATTCCTGTAGATTCTGAACATTTTTCTATATGGTATGGACTTAATAAAAAATTTAAAACTACGAATGTTAAAAGAATTTATTTAACTGCTTCTGGTGGTCCACTATTAAATATTTCAAATAAAAAATTAAATAAAATTAAACTAAGTCAAGTTTTAAAGCATCCTAATTGGAAGATGGGAAAAAAAATAAGCGTAGATTCATCAACTATGATGAATAAAATTTTTGAGGTAATTGAGGCCAAAAAAATATTTAATATTAAATATAATCAGTTATCCATTTTAATTCACCCAGACTCATATATACATGCGATTGTGGAATTTAAAAATAGAATGATATCAATTATTGCTCATGATACGACAATGGATATACCAATTTACAATACACTTTTTGATGAAAACAAGTCGTATATTTTAAACAAGTCATATAGCCTCGATTTAAATAAATTAAATAGTTTATCTCTAAAAAATGTACAATTAAAAAAATTTCCAGTTGTAAAGATTTTAAATTTATTACCAAGCAAAAGTTCTTTATTCGAAACAGCTTTAGTGACAGCAAATGATGAATTAGTTAATCTATATTTAAAAAATAAAATTAGATATAATGATATATCATCTTTGTTAATTAAAGAGATAAGTAAAAAATATATTACGATAATGAAAAAAAAATCTCCCACAAAAGTTTCAAGTATATTAAACGTTACAAATTTAGTTCGTTCAAGAATAAATCAACAAATCCATATAAAATAAATGTTAAAAAAAATTTTTAAATTATTAATTGTAAATATAATTTTAATTCTTTTTTTATTTAAATCAGCTTATTCAGAAATAATTAATGAAATAAAAATTTTTGGGAATGATAGGATATCAAAAGAAACAATATTAATGTTTTCTGATATTCAAGTTAAAGAGAATTTGGATTCAGGAAATTTAAATAAAATTTTAAAAAATCTATATAATACAAATTTTTTTAAAGATGTTTCCTTAAAAATTGAAAATAATATTCTATTAATAAATGTAATAGAAAATCCAATAATACAAAGTATAAAATATGAGGGTATTAAAGCAAAAAAAATAAAAGATTTAATCTCAAATAACACAAATTTAAAATCAAGATCATCTTATGATGAGTTTATTTTAAATAAAGATAAAGAGAAAATTCAATTATTATTAAAAGAATTAGGATACTATTTTCCAGAAATAAATATTTTTACTGAGGAATTAGATGATAATAAAATTAATTTAACTTATGAAATCAAACTTGGAGATAAAGCGAAAATTAAAAAAATTTCTTTTATTGGCGATAAAAAGTTTAAAGATAAAAAGCTTAAGAGTATAATAGTAAGTGAGGAAAATAAATTTTGGAAATTTATAACTAATAAAAAATTTGTTAATGAAAATATTATCTCTCTTGACAAAAGATTATTAAAAAACTTTTATTTAAATAAAGGTTATTATGATGTAATCATCGACTCCTCTTTTGCAAAATTAGTTAATAAAAATGACTTTGAGTTAATTTACAATATTAAAGCTAATGAAAAATTTTATTTTAATGATCTTTCTATAGATCTACCTGGTGATTTTAATAGAGATAACTTTGAGGAAATTAATGATTTCTTAAAAAAACTTAAAGGTAAAACTTATTCTGTAGATATAATTGAAGAAATTTTAGAGGAATTAGATAAAGTTACTTTGTTAGAACAATATCAGTCAATTTCTTCTAAAGTAGAAGAAGATATATTTGAACAAAAAATAAATTTAAATTTTATAATTAAGGAAATTGATACTAAATATGTAGAAAGAATAAATATTCTTGGCAATAATATTACAAAAGAAACAGTAATAAGAAACCAATTTGAAATAGATGAAGGCGATCCTTTTAATGAAATTTTAGCTAATAAATCAATAAATAATATTAAAAGTTTAAATTTTTTTAAAAGTGTAAATTATGAAATTATAGAAGGAAAAACTCCAGAAACTAAAATTATAAATGTTACTGTTGAAGAAAAAGCTACAGGAGAAATAACTGCTGGAGCCGGTGTAGGAACATCAGGCAGTAGTATTGCTTTTGGAGTTAAAGAAAACAATTATCTTGGTAGCGGAATAAATTTATCATCAAATGTTTCTTTGTCTGAAGAAAGTTTAAAAGGTGAATTTACTGTTATAAATCCAAATTTTAGAAATACTGATAAACTAATTCGTTTTTCAGCATCGGCCGTTGAGACTGACAGATTAACAGACTTTGGTTATAAAACAAGTAAAACTGGTTTCTCTTTTGGAACTAGCTTTGAGTTTTTGAACGATTTTGAAATTGGCTTAGGTAATTCAAATTATTATGAAAAAATTGATACTGATAGTAATGCTTCTGCTAGGCAAAAAACTCAAGAAGGTAATTATTGGGATAGTTTTTTAAATTTAGATTTCGATTTAGATAAGAGAAATCAAAAATACCAGGCATCCGAAGGTTTTAGAAGCCAGTATTTTCTTGACTTGCCACTTGTTAGTGAAACTGCAACATTGCAAAATACTTATGTTTTTAAATATTTCACTGAGTTATTTGAAAATAATATTTCATCTGCATCAATATTTCTTAGATCCTCAACTTCATTAAAAGATGAAAATATAAAATTATCTGAAAGGATAAATATACCTTCAAATAGATTAAGAGGTTTTGAGAGCGGTAAAGTTGGACCAAAAGATGGAAATGATTTTATTGGAGGTAATTACGCAGCCACAATTAACTTTACCTCATCTATCCCTCAAATTCTTCAAAACTCAGAGAATATTGATTTTCTTGTTTTTTTTGATGCAGGTAATGTATGGGGTGTTGATTATTTTGACGGTGATGATGAAGGAAGCGAGATAAGATCTGCAACAGGTGTAGCTGTAGATTGGCTTACTCCTGTTGGTCCATTGAATTTTACATTAGCTTTACCTGTTACAAAAGCTGACAATGACAAAACTGAAACTTTTAGATTTAATATAGGTACAAGTTTTTAATTTTTTGATGAAAAAAATTGTTTGTATTATAATTATATTAATTTCCTCAACTATAACTTATGCTGAAAATGCTGTGTATTTTGTTGATGCCGATAGTTTACTTAATAATTCTGAATATGGAAAAAAAATTGTTAACAAATTAAAAAACATTAATTCAAAAAATATTTCAGATTTAGAAAAAGATGAGAAAGAATTAAAAAAAATTGAAGATGAAATAAATAAAATTAAAAATATTATTACTGAAGAAGAATTAAATAAAAAAATTTCAGATTTAAAAGACAAAATAATTATTTATCGAAAAAAAAAAGATACTAAATTTAGAGAATACGATGACTATAAAAACAAAGAATTAAACGAATTTTTTGCTAAAATAACACCCTTTATTGAAAAATTTATGGAGATTAATTCAATTCAAATTATACTTGAAAAAAAAAATATTTTTATAGCAAACTCTAAATATGATAAAACAGATTTATTAATTCAATTTATGAATAAAAATATAAAAGATGATTAGATTAGATAAAGAAGAAATAGCAAAATTATTACCACATAGAGAACCAATGCTATTAATTGATGAGCTGTATGATATTAAAAAACTAAGTTCCGCAACAGCATTAGTAAAAGTTAAAAAAAATAGTTTTTTTGTACAAGGACATTTTCCTGATAACCCGGTTATGCCTGGTGTTTTAATAGTTGAATCATTTGGTCAGGCAGCTGCTGCATTAACCGCTCATGGTTTAGATAAATCTACTTATGAGAATAAATTGGTTTTTTTAATGGGTGTCGAGAAGGCAAGATTTAGAAATCCAGTGATACCAGATTGCGATTTGGTTTTAAAAATTGAAGCAGTAAGATCTCATGGACGTGTTTGGAAATATAAAGGTGATGCTTTTGTAGATGGAAAGAAAATGGCCGACGCAATCTGGTCAGCTACAATTGTAGATAAGAAATAAATAGCAATAATTATTGATAACTTAAGTTAATTTGCTCTGCTAAAAACAGATATGTCAAATCCTTTTTTTAAAAACAACGGACCTATTCTAATTTTGGATATTTTAAAGATTTTAAATATTAATCTTACTGATTTAGAAGAGAACGCTAAGATAAATGATATAAAAGATTTAAGCACATCAAATGAATTAGATGTTACTTTTTTTCATTCTCAAAAATATAAAGAATTAGCAAAAAAAACAAAAGCGTCTTTTTGTATTACAACAGAGTTTTTAAAAAATGAACTTCCAACTTCGTGTGTTCCTTTAATTGTTGAAAATGTACTAGTATCTGTATCAAAGATTACATCGATATTTTACCCAGATGCTGTAAATGATGATTTTGATAATAGTGTAATTAATATTAGTGAAACAGATTTCAAGGATAAAGTAATTTATGGTAAAAATGTTTTAATTGGAAAAAATGTATCAATAGGAAAAAATTGCAAGATAGGTCACAACACAATAATTGAAAAAAATGTTTCTATCGGAAATAATTGTTCAATTGGATCAAATACAATAATAAGAAACTCATTAATTAGTAATAATGTAAAAATTTTAGATAATTGTATAGTTGGCAAACATGGTTTTGGTTTTTTTCCAAATAAAACAAAGAATTTAAGATATCCTCATATTGGTATTGTAATTATAGAGGAAAATTGTGAAATAGGCTGCGGATCTACTATTGATAGAGGATCAATGTCAAATACTTTTATTGGAAAAAACACTTACTTAGACAACCAAATACACATAGCTCATAACGTTAAAATAGGAGAAAATTCTATTATAGCAGGTCAAGTAGGAATTGCTGGTAGCTCAATTATTGGTTCAAACGTGAGAATAGGTGGCCAAGCTGGGATTTCAGGACATATTAAAGTTGGCAATAATGTGGAAATAGGAGGTGGCTCAGGTGTGATAAAAAATATTCCCGACAATACAAAAGTAATGGGTTATCCAGCAAAAAACATTAGAGAGTTTTTAAGAGATAATAAATGATACATAAAACTGCTATTATAGATTCAAGTGCTAAAATCTCTGAATATGTAACAATTGGACCTTATACTGTAATTGGTCCCAATGTAGTAATCGGTGAGGGCACAGTTATACAATCTAATGTTAATATTACTGGTAATACAAGTATAGGCAAATATAACCAAATTTATCCATTTGCTTCTATAGGAAATGATCCACAAGATTTAAAATTTAAGGGTGAAAAAACTTTATTAGAGATAGGTGACAATAATAAAATAAGAGAATACGTAACTATAAATCCTGGCACAGAAGGTGGAGGGGGAAAAACAAAAGTTGGCAACAATTGTTTGTTTATGGTGTCTTCTCACATTGCTCATGATTGCATAGTTGGTGATAATGTTATATTAGCGAATAATGTTCCCTTGGGAGGTCATGCTCATGTAGATGACAATGCAATAATTGGTGGCAATTCAGCTGTGCAACAATTTACTAGAGTTGGTAAATTTGCAATGGTAGGTGGTATGTGTGGTGTAGTAAGAGATGTGATACCATATGGTATAGCACATGGAAACAGAAGTATATTGCAAGGATTAAATTTAATTGGTCTAAGAAGAAAAAATATTCCAAATAAAGAAATATTATCTCTTAGTGAAGCATATAAAATAATATTTAAGAATGAGAATTTAACAGAGAATTTAAGCAATTTATCAAATGATTTAAGAAAAAATGAACTAGTTTTAGAAGTAGTTAATTTTTTAGAAAAAGATAAAAAAAGGCCTATTTGCACTCCATTTTCAAAATAAAATGATTGGTTTATTTTTAGGTGATACTGATTTTCCTGAAATAGTTTTAAAGAAAATAAAAAAATTAAAAAAAAAATACTTTATTATAGATTTTTCTAAAAATAATAAATTCAAAAGAGATAAAAATTCTTACAGGATTAGTATTGGAGAATTTGGAAAAATTATCAAATTAATTAAAGAAAAAAAATCCAAAAAAGTTTTGTTTGCAGGCAAAATAGCAAAACCTAATTTTTCGTCTCTTAGATTAGATTTAAAAGGTATATACTACATGCCCAGTGTAATTAAAGCTTCTAAAATTGGTGATGCAGCAATCATAAAATCGATAATTAAAATCCTTGCAAATGAAGATATTAAAGTAATTAGCTCTATATATTTTAATCAAGAATTATCACTTAAAAAAGGAAATTATACAAAAACTAAGCCCAATAAGTATGACAACAACTCTATTAAAAAAGCTAAAAATTATTTTAACAAAATTAATAGTTTAGATCATATACAGGCTCTAGTTGTCAAAGATGAAAAAATAATTGCCAAAGAAGGAAGGCAAGGGACAAAAAAAATGCTTTCAAAAGTAAAGAAAAATTCAAAAGGTATATTAATAAAACTACCTAAAAATAAACAAGATTTAAGAATGGATTTACCAACTGTTGGTTTGCAAACTTTAAAAGATATTAAAAAATATGGTTTAAAGGGTCTCGTTTTAAAATCTAAAAAGAATATTTTTCTTGATAAGAAAGAAGTAATAAGTTTTGCAAATAAAAACAAAATTTTTGTTAAAGTTATATGAAAAAAATCTTTGTATTAACAGGCGAACCATCAGGAGACAAACTTGCATCAACTTTAATTTCAAGATTAAAACTAGAAAATTCTGAAATCGAATATTTATCCGTTGGTGGTACTCACTTAAAGAATCTAGGAATTAAATCTATTTATGATTTGAAGGAAATTACATACTTAGGATTTACAAGTGTATTGCTTAATATTTTTAGAATTAAATCAAAAATAAATAAAACTGTAGAAGAAATAGTAAAATTTAATCCTGATATATTGCTAAGTGTAGATAGTCCTGATTTTACATTGCGAGTAGCAGAAAAGGTTAAAAAAATAAACAGCAAAATCAAAACAATTCATTATGTAGCACCTCAAGTATGGGTATGGCGAAAAAATAGGGTTAAAAAAATTAAAAAATTTATTGATCACATTCTTTTGTTGTTTGAATTTGAAAAAAAATACTTTGATGAAGAAAATATCAATAATACTTTTGTTGGCCATCCTCTAATAGAAATAAATCAAAATAACAAAACTATTATTGATAATATTTTACCTAAAAATAAAAAAATAATATCTATATTTCCTGGTAGCAGAAATTCTGAAACTAGTGTTTTACTACCTATATTATTAGATTTTATTAAATTAATGAACAAAAAGCATAAGGAATATTTTTTTTACATTCACGCAACCGAAGAAAATAAAAATTTAATTTTAGAGTATGTAAACAAGTTCAACGTAGAAAATATAGATATTGTATCTGAAGAAAATATTAAATCTGAAATTTTGTCTAAATCTATTTTTGCTGTTTCAAAATCTGGCACTGTTTCATTGCAAATTTGCAATTTTAATGTTCCATTAATTATTATTTATAAACTTAGTTTTATTAATTTTATGATTTTTAAAATGTTAATTAATGTAAAATTTGCAAATATTATAAATATAATTAATAATCGTGAGATAATTCCTGAATTACTTCAAAAAGAATGTAATGCAGATGAAATATATAGGTCTGTTATTTATCTTCTTAAAAACCCCGAGTTGATGAAAAAACAAGTAAGTGAGTGCTCCTTAACTTTAGAGGGCATCAGGTCTAAAACTTCATCTGCTGGTGAATCAAGTTCTATTTTAATTAAGTATCTTTCTTAATCTTTTCTCAACATCTGCTTTACCTAAAGATATAACAATATCATATAGGCCTGGTCCAAACTTAGATCCTGTTAAGGCTATTCTTAACGGTTGACCTACACCTTTGAAATTTGTTTCATGTTTTTTTATCAAGTTGTTGACTATTGGTTCTAAATTATCTCTAGTTAAACTTTCTAAGTTTTTAATTTCATTTTGAAATTCATTAATTATTTTTTTGGATTTATCGTCAATTAGTTTTAAATCATCTTCATTAAAATTAACTTCATCATTAATGATATATTTTGCATTATTAAATATTTCTTCAAGTGTTTTTGCTTTATTTTTTAAAAATACTAAAGATGATTTTATTTTTGATGCTTTTTCTGTATCAATTTTATCTTTAAATTCTTCACAATATCTTAAAAGATTATTGTAAAGATCATTTTCATCAATATTTTTGATATAGTGCTCATTCATTGACAAAATACGGCTCATATCTAATTTTGACGGTGATTTTCCAATACCTTCTAAGTTAAAAAATTTAATACTTTCCTCTAAAGTAAATATTTCTTTGTCTTGATATGACCATCCTAGTCTTAGTAAATAATTTCTTAATGCGTCAGGCATAATTCCAATTTTTGAGTAGTCATCTAATGTTGAAGCATTATCTCTCTTAGATAATTTTTTACCTTCAATTGTGTGAATTAAAGGTATATGGGCAAACAGTGGCACATCCCATTTCATTGCTTCATAAATTTGAATTTGTTTAAAGGTATTTATTTTATGGTCATCACCCCTAATTATATGCGTCATTCCCATTTTATGATCATCTACAGTTGCTGACAAATTATAAGTCGGCGTTACATCATTTCTTAATATTACAAAATCTTCTATTGTGCTGTTTTCTATTTCAACATCACCTTGAACCAAATCTTTAAGAATTGAACTTCCTTCAATTTTACTTTTAAATCTAATTACAGGTTTAATTTCTTTTGGAGCATCTTTTTCCTCTGCATCTCTCCATTTTCTGTTGTAAATATAAGGTATTTTTTTTTGTTTAGCTCTTTTTTTTTGTTCTTCTATCTCTTCAGGTGAACAGTAACATTTATAAGCAAATCCTTTTTTTAATAATTCATTTGCAATTTTTATATGATCATCAATTTTATTCGATTGAATATATTCTTCACCATCGTGATTTATTCCTAACCAATTTAAGGATTTAATTATTTGTATTTTGTGTTCCTCTTTCGATCTTTCTTTGTCAGTATCTTCAATTCTTAAATGAAAAGTGCCTTTTTGATTTCTTGAATATAGCCAATTAAACAAAGCAGTTCTAACACCACCAATATGAAGAGCCCCAGTAGGAGAGGGAGCAAAACGAGTTGCTACTTTTGACATCAGAGATGTTTAGACTATTTTTTTAGAAGTTTCTATATAAAGATACCAAAACACCCTGAACTTTAACTCTATCAGGGCCAAATATTTTGGTTTCATAGTTTCTATTTGCACTTTCTAATGCAACAACTTTACCTTTTTTACGAATTCTTTTTAACATTGCCTCGTGTTCGTCAATTAATGCGACTACAATTTTTCCATTATCTGCTGTATCTGTTCTTTTAATAATAACTGTATCTCCTTCGTGGATTCCAGCTTCAATCATTGAGTCTCCTTGAACTTTCAATCCAAAATAATCTCCATTTTTTTCTAAATTATTTGGTAATGGTATTCTTGAAACTTCATTTTGTATTGCTTCAACAGGAGTACCTGCCGCAATTTTTCCTAATACTGGCACTTCCATTTCATCTGAATTGTTAATTTCTTCATCTAAACCACCTTTGATAACGCTTGGTGAAAAACTATTGTAAATATCGTTTGCTGAAGCTGTTTCTGGCAATTTTACTACCTCTAAAGCTCTGGCTTTATGAGCCAATCTTTTAATAAATCCTCTTTCCTCTAAGGCACTAATTAATCTATGAATACCTGACTTTGATTTTAAGTTTAAAGATTGTTTCATCTCTTCGTAAGAAGGAGATACACCAGAACTTCTCAACTTTTTGTTGATAAATAAAAGCAGGTTTTTTTGTTTTTTTGTTAGCATAAGAACAAATATCGTACAAATAATGTTCTATAAAAGTTCTTTTGTTTTAACAATACTAAAAAAAGTGAGTAAAATAGTGCTTAAATTAACTATAAAACTGAAAAAATTGAATTTTCATCCAATTTTTTCAAAAGTGATTCACCAATTAAAAAAGTATTAATTGAAGTCTTGCTGTTTAATTCTAATAATTCTTCTTTGGATTTAATACCACTCTCAGAAATAAGAGGTCCTTTATGGTTTTTTACAACATTATAAATATCATAGGTTGTATTTATATCTGTTTTAAGTGTTTTTAAGTTTCTGTTGTTAATACCAATAAGTGCATCTGTAAAATTTAATGCTTTTTGAGCCTCATCAACAGTATGTACTTCTACTATTACTGACATATTTAATTTCAATGCCTCTTGATATAAATTGTTTGCAAGATCATCTGAGACACCAGCTAAAATAATTAGAATTGCATCTGCACCATAACTTTTGGCAAGTGGTACTTGAAAAGTATCAATAAAAAAATCTTTACATAATATTGGTAAATTTACTTTATCTTTTATTTTACTGATATGGATTAAATTTCCTAAAAAATAATCTTCTTCAGTTAAAACTGATAAACAAGTAGCATTATTTTTTAGATAAATATTAGCAATATCCACTGGATTGTAGTCTTCAATTATAACACCTGCAGAAGGACTTGCTTTTTTTATTTCAGCAATAATTGAAGTTTTATTTTCTTTTAAATTGTTTTCAATTTTATCTTTAAAATTTATGTATGATTTATTTTTTTGTATTAATTCATCTAATTTTTTAAGATCTATTGATTTTTTTAGATTATCAATTGTTTCGATTTTTTTTTTAATTATATTTTCTAGAACGTTTTCAGACATTTTGTATTTGTTCCAAATGTGAAAAAGTTTTACCAGAAAGAATGAATTGTCTTGCGTGATCATAGGCCTCTTTAAAATCAACAAACTTTTCTGCAACGATTAAACCAGCTGCAGCATTTAAACAAACTGCTTTTGAAAAATCATTATCTTTACCTTTAAATATTTCAATCATTTTATCTGCATTAAATTTTGCATCATTACCAATTAAATTCTCAAATTTTTCTCCATTTACACCAATTGAATTAGGATCAACCAAGATTTCAGATATTTCTCCATTCTTCAATTGTACTACATTTGTTTTTGCATAAGGTGATATTTCATCTAATCCATCTTCGCTGTTTACTATCCATGCAAATTTTATATTCAAATTTTTTAATCCCTCTGCAAAAATTTTTAATAATTTTTTATCAAATACTCCAACAACCTGTCTTTCTACTAGAGCGGGATTGCTTAAAGGACCAATCATGTTGAATATAGTTCTTTTACCAATTTTCTTTCTTACAGGACCTACAAATTTCATAGCACTATGATAATTTGGAGCAAACATAAAACCAAAATTATATTTGCTTATTTCTTGCTCTATTTCTTTCGGCTCTAAATCAATTTTAATATTAAGAGCCTCCAAAACATCTCCAGAGCCACATTTTGAGGATACAGCTTTATTGCCGTGTTTTGCAACTTTTATACCCATACCAGCTAAAAGTAAGGCTGATGCAGTTGATATATTAACAGTGTTCATACCGTCACCACCTGTACCGCATGTATCTATGCAATCTTGAACGTTTACTCTTTTAGATTTTTCTCTAAGCACATAAACTCCACCAGCAATTTCATCTGCAACTTCTCCTTTTTCAGACAGATGTGTTAAAAAATTATAGATTTGATCCTCATCAGCTTTACCAGTCATTAAAATTTCAAATGCTGATTTACTCTCTTCAAAGGTTAAATTTTCTTTATTTTTAAGTTTTTCTAAAATCTTTTCCATAAAATTAATAATTTATAAAATTTTTTAAAATTTTCATTCCCATCTTAGTTTTAATACTTTCTGGATGAAATTGTACACCATGAATATTAAATTGCTTATGTTGGATAGCCATAACTACTCCATCATCAGTTTCTGCTGTAATCTCTAAATGTTTTGAAAGGGTTTTTTTATCAATCATTAAGCTATGATACCTTGTAGCTTCAAAGGTACGAGGTAGATTTTTTAAAATCCCAATTTTTTTTGATTTAATTTTGCTAGTTTTTCCGTGCATTAATTTTTTTGCTTGAATAATTTTAGATCCAAAAACTTGACCTATAATTTGATGTCCAAGACAAACACCTAAAAAGGGCAATTTTTTATGCAATGATTTTAAAATGCTTATACAATTTCCAGATTGATTTGGATTTCCAGGTCCAGGTGAAATAACAATTTTATCATATTTTTTTCTTAATATTTCTTTAGAGTTAATTTTATCATTTCTTATGACATCAACTTTTACACCTAATGAAGAAATGTAATGATAAAGATTAAATGTAAAACTATCATAATTATCTATTAATAATATTTTCATTATCTTAAAGCATTTATCAAAGCTTTCGCCTTGTTCACTGTTTCATCATATTCATTTATAGGTTTACTATCAGCCACGATACCTGCTCCAGCTTGTACATAGAATTTTTTATTTTTTGCTACAGCTGTTCTTAATGCAATACAAGTATCAAATTCACCATTAGCAGCAAAATATCCAATTCCACCAGCGTAAACTTTTCTTTTCGAAGTTTCTAATTCATCAATAATTTCCATTGCTCTTATTTTAGGAGCACCAGATACAGTACCAGCTGGAAATCCTGCCAACAGTGATTTAAATTTTGAAAACTTTTTATTATAATCTCCAACTACATTGGAAACTATATGCATTACATGAGAGTACCTCTCAATTATGAAACTCTCAGTTACCTTTACAGTATTTATTTTTGATACTTTACCAGCATCATTTCTTCCCAGATCTAAAAGCATTAAATGTTCAGAAAGTTCTTTTTTGTCTTTAAGAAGGTCTTTTTCATAAAAAAGATCTTCTTTTTTATTTTTTCCTCTTGGTCTAGTACCTGCTATTGGTCTAACTGTAATTTTATTATCTCTTAGTCTTACTAAAATTTCTGGACTTGCCCCAATAATTTGGAAGTCATTAAAGTTGAAGTAAAACATAAAAGGTGAGGGGTTAGTTACTCTAAGTTTTTTATAAATTTCCAAAGGTTTTTTTGTTAATTTTGCTTCAAATCTTTGACTTAAAACAACTTGAAAAATATCACCAAGTTTTATGTATTTCTTAGCTTTATTAACCATAGCAAGAAATTTATTTTTAGAGGTGTTTGATTTAACTTTAATTTTTTTTTCTTTTAATACTCTTTTTGTATCAATATTTTTGATCGATGATTGAATTAATAGTTTAAATAGATCAGTTTTTATAGAGTCATACTTTTTTTGATAATTTTTAATTTTTTCATCATTAAAAACATTACTTATATAAAATATTTCTTTTTTTAAATTATCATGAATAACCAAGGTCCTTGGTCTCATCAATCTTACATCAGGTAAATTAAGATCATTTTTACATGAATTAGGAATTTTTTCTATGTACCTAATAGAGTCGTATGAAAAATAACCAGAAATTAACGAACAAATCTTAGGTAAATTCTTAGGTGTATCAAATTTAAAATTTTCAATAATCTTTTCTATGAGCTCTTCTGGTTTATCTTTAAGAATGATTTTTTTATTTTCTGTGATTAAATATGACTTTTGGTTGTTGAACTCCCATATCTTATCAGGATCTTTACCAAAAATTGTGTATCTACCTTTAATTTTTCCTTTTTCAACAGACTCAAATATAAAACTATTTTTTTCCTCTAAAAAATTATCAATTAAGTTTATTACTTCATCATCTGAATTTACTTTTTTAGAAGTGTATACAATCTGATTTTTTTTGCTTCTATGTCGAAACTTAAAATCTTTGAAGCTTCGATTAATTATCATTTGAAATAGTTTTTAATTCTATCAATAGTTTTTTGATTCAATTGAACTTGATATTTATTATTCAAAAGGGTATCGTAAGATTGTAAAATACCTTTTCTGTAATTCGTATTTTGTGAATTTACAAATCCTTTATATTCCTCACCTTGTTTATTTATAGTATTTTTATTTATATCTTTTATTTTGACTAAAAATATTTGATTATTAGTATTGTTTACTAAAGCAAAAGAGTTTTGAGGTAATGAGTAAAGCATTTTAATTGAATTTATTTCAAACAGCCCATCATCACTAATTGAATTAATTGATCCATTTTGGATTTTACCTGAACTTAACTCTATAAATTTACTTTCATTCAATCCATCACTCTGTATTTCTTCAATTATTTTTCTATTGTAATCAAATTTACCTTTTTGATAAATAAGCTCGACAATTTCACTTTTTACTACCTCATCATTTAGATCTGGTGCACGATCATATTCATTCTCTATATTATAAAGAATATAATTATCGCCACTTTCGAATATATCTAATTTGCTTGATTTCTTAGAGTAAATTAGCTTTTCGTTCGTACTAGTGTTTTCATCTGGAGCAAATTCATTAATATTATTCACATCAACATTTATATTTTCAATTATCGAATTAAAACTTTCATTTTGAGAAATTTTATTTTCTATTGCATCTATTTCGTTAAAAAAATCTTGATTAAATTCATCAATTCCAATTAAATTTTTTGGATTTAAAACCACATATTTGAAGTCAATATATTCTCTTTTTAATTGATCTTTATTTTCTTCAATAAATGTGTTGATTTCATCTGATGTATAATCATCTTTAATCTTATATAAATTTTCCATATTGAAGTATTCAATAGATAATGATTTATTGTTTTCTTCAAATTTACTTTCTATTAGAAATTCAGGGGTAACAGTACCTGCACCGATAAAATCAAATAAGTGTTTCTGTAAACCTTGATTTTTTAATTTCAACTCAAACAAAGGAGCAGACATATTATTTGAAAGTAAAAATTTTTCGTATTTAATTCTTTCAAAAGCACCACTCTCATCTTTAAAATTTTTATTGTCTTTTAAATATTTTAAAATTGTCTTTTCGTTTATAGAAAGTTTAAAATCTTCAATCTCTAGATCAATTAAAGTTGTTGAAATAAGTCCTGATAGTAATTCTTCTATAATGTTGTTGTCTAAATTATTTCTTATTGCTTCTTGTGAAATTCCACTTTGATTAACATAGTCCATGAAATCTTGAGTGGTAACGTTAGTTTTATTTATTTTAGCAATATTATTTTGATTGTTAGTGCTAAAGCCACCGCCAAATCCACCAAAGCCAAAAGCTATTATGATGATTACTATTAGAACTAATCCACCAAATTGTTTCCAACCTAAATTTTTTAATTTTTCAACCATAACGTTATAAATTTATTGATCTGTAAAAAACAAATCTATAGATTAAAAAGTCAATTATGACAAATAAATATATGTATTTTATAGCTAATTGGAAAATGTTTGGAGATTTAAAAACTATAAATTCATTAGATAAAGTTATTAAATTCTCAAAAAGTCATAAAAAAAATAAGTTCAAACTAATTTATTGTCCTCCAAATACTCTAATACGTCCAATTTCAAAAAGACTTAGTAAAACAAATATTGAAGTTGGTGCACAAAATTCTAATCAAAATTTAGATTATGGAGCTTTTACAGGTCAGGTTAATGCAAGAATGCTTAAAAGTGTTGGAGCAAAATATGTGATCTTGGGTCATTCCGAAAACAGAATGGCTGGAGAAAATGACAATCTAATTAATCTTAAAATAAAAAATTCAATTAAATCTGGTTTAAAAATTATTTTTTGTATTGGTGAATCACTAAAACAAAAAAGAGATAAAAAGACTAATCAAGTTTTAAATAGTCAATTAAAGAAAGGATTAAAATCTATCAAAAAAATTAATGATATAATTATTGCGTACGAACCAGTATGGTCAATTGGAACTGGTTTAATTCCTTCATCAGAGGAACTGTCTAAATCAATTAAATTTATAAAAAGTAAATTTGGAAAAAAATCTCCAAAAGTTTTATATGGAGGCTCTGTTAACAGTAAAAATATTGATCAATTAAAAATAATTCCTGACATAGATGGTTTTTTAATAGGTGGAGCATCACAAAATCCAAAGAAATTTATTGATATAATTAAAAAAACCATTAATTAGTCCCCAATGGAAACATTATTACTTGTAATTAACATCATACTTGCATTTATTTTAGTTGTGCTTGTGCTACTTCAAAAATCAGAGGGTGGCGCTCTAGGTATTGGTGTTTCACAAGAAAATTTCATGCTATCGAGATCAGCTGGTAGTTTTATTACCAAAGCAACTGCGATAGTTGCAACTTTATTTATCATTTGTAGCTTAGCGCTTACAATAATTTCCAGAGCAGAATTAACGCCTACAGGATCAGTTTTAGACACGGTTGAAGAAAAAACTGAAGATACTCCATCAATTCCTGAAAATAATTAATTAATACTTTCTATTTCTTTTTTTATTAGCTATAAGATAATTCCATGGCGCGATATATATTTGTCACTGGCGGCGTGGTTTCATCTCTTGGAAAAGGTCTATCATCAGCATCACTAGCTTATCTTCTACAATCTCGAGGTTACAAAATTAGACTTAGAAAATTAGATCCTTATCTAAATGTTGACCCTGGAACAATGAGTCCATTCCAACATGGAGAAGTTTTTGTAACAGATGATGGTGCTGAAACAGATTTAGATTTAGGTCACTATGAAAGATTTTCAGGAGTTACCGCAAATAAAACAGATAATATTACCTCAGGAAAAATTTACAGTGATGTTCTGAGGAAAGAAAGAAAAGGAGAATATCTTGGAAAGACAGTTCAAGTTATTCCACATATAACCGATAGAATTAAAGAATTTATTAAATACGACACGTCAAAAGAAGATTTTGTAATTTGCGAAATAGGTGGAATAGTAGGAGATATTGAAAGTTTACCGTTTGTTGAAGCTATAAGACAATTTTCAAATGATATTGGAAAAAAAAATGCTTTATTTATTCATTTAACTTTAGTTCCATATTTAAAAGCTTCAGATGAAATAAAAACTAAACCAACACAACATTCTGTTAAAGAATTGAGAAGTATTGGTATTCAACCTGATATAATTATTTGCAGATCAGAAAGACCAATACCTTTGGAGCACAGAAAAAAAATATCTCTATTTTGTAATGTTGATATTAAAAATGTAATTGAAACAGTTGATGTAAAAACAATTTATGAAGCACCAATTAGTTTTGCTAAACAAAAGTTGGACGTTCAAGTTTTAGATTACTTTAAAATAAAATCTAAAAAATCAAATAACCTAAATCCTTGGAAGAAAATTACTAAAATTACACTTAATATAAAAAAACAAGTTAATATTGCGATAATAGGTAAATACGTGGAATTAAAAGATGCATATAAATCATTAGATGAGGCCTTAACTCATGGAGGAATTACAAACAACCTGAAGGTAAATTTAGTTAGAATTGATTCAGAAAAATTAAAAGTTTCTGAAATTAAAAGTAAACTTAAAAATGTTTCAGGTATTCTAATACCAGGAGGTTTTGGAAAAAGAGGAACTGAGGGAAAAATCGAAGCAATTAAATATGCCAGAATTAACAAAATACCATTTCTAGGTATTTGTTACGGTATGCAAATGGCAATAATAGAATTTGCTAGAAATAAATTAAAAATTAAAAAAGCAACTTCTTCAGAGTTTGATAGAGGTGGTGTTCATATAATTGGTTTAATGAATGAGTGGGAAAAAAGTGGAAAAAAAATTAAAGGTACAGATAAAAATTTAGGTGGAACAATGAGACTTGGTTCTTATGATGCAATTTTAAAAGATAAGACTAAAATTAGAGATATCTATAAATCAAGATTAATCAAAGAAAGACACAGACATAGATATGAAGTGGATATTTCATTTAAGGAAAAATTTGAGAAAAATGGACTAATATTTTCTGGTTTATCACCAGATAATAAACTTCCTGAGATAATTGAACTTAAAAATCATCCTTGGTTTATTGGAGTTCAGTTCCATCCTGAATTTAAATCTAGACCTTTATCTCCTCATCCTTTATTCTCTTCATTTATCAAAGCAGCAAAAAATCATAAATGAGTAGTATTAAAGTAAATTGTGGGAACATAGAAATTTCAAACGATAAAAAAATTTGTATCATTGCTGGTCCATGTCAGCTTGAAACAGAACAGCATGCAATGGACATGGCTGGAAAAATAAAAGAAATAACTTCCAAATATGGTCTAGGTTTTATTTATAAAACTTCTTTTGATAAAGCTAATCGAACAAGTTTAAAAGGTAAGAGAGGTGCTGGTTTGGAAGCTTCATTACCTGTGTTTGACAAAATTAAAAAAGAATTAAATATTCCAATTTTAACTGATATTCATAATTCAGAGCAATGTTCAGTAGTTGCTAATCATGTTGATGTTCTACAAATTCCAGCTTTTCTTTGTAGACAAACTGACCTTTTAATTGCTGCTGCAAAAACAAACAGAATTATAAATGTTAAAAAGGGTCAATTTTTAGCTCCTTGGGACATGGTAAATGTTACAAAAAAAATATCAGATTCAGGAAATACTAATATTCTTGTTACTGAAAGAGGTGCAAGTTTTGGATACAACACTTTAGTTTCTGACATGAGATCTTTACCTATTATGGCTAAGAATGGTTATCCAGTTATTTTTGATGCAACGCATTCAGTACAACAACCTGGAGGACAAGGTGAGTCTTCTGGAGGTCAAAGAGAATTCGTAGAGTATCTTGCAAGAGCAGCTGTTGCTGTTGGGGTTGCTGGTGTATTTATAGAAACTCATCAAGATCCTGATAATGCACCATCTGATGGACCTAACATGGTTCCTCTAAATAAACTAGAAAATTTACTAAAACAATTAACCGAAATTGATAAACTTATTAAGTGAGTAAAATAATAAAAGTTAAAGCACGACAAGTTTTTGATAGTCGAGGAAATCCAACTGTAGAAGCAGAAGTTTATACAAATAATTTAAGTGCATCTGCTATATGCCCTTCAGGTGCATCAACTGGAACTTACGAAGCATTTGAAAAAAGAGATAAAAACAATAAGAAGTATTTAGGAAAAAGTGTTTTAAAAGCTGTTGAATTAGTAAATTCAAAAATCTCAAAAAAATTAAAAGGTCAAAACGTTCACAATCAAGAGAGAATTGATGCTTTATTAATTAATTTAGATGGCACGAGACAAAAAACCAATTTAGGTGCAAATGCTATGCTTTCAGTATCAATAGCTGTAAAAAAACTTTCTGCAAAAGTAAAAAAACTACCTCTGTATAAGACATTTTTTTTAAAAAATAATTTTCAATTACCTTATCCACTGATGAATATTATTAACGGTGGAGCTCATGCCAACAATGGTCTTAGAATACAAGAATTTATGATACGACCAGATAGAGCAAAAAGCTTCTCAGAAGCAATGAGGATTTGTTTTGTTGTAATTAAAAACCTAAGTGATTTAATTAAAAACAAAGGTTATTCCACATCAGTTGGTGATGAAGGTGGTTTTGCACCTATGATTAGTAGTAATAACCAAGCTCTTGATTTGATTATTTCAGCAATTAAGAAATCTGGATTTGTTAATGGGAAAGATGTTTCAATTTGTTTGGATGTAGCTGCAAATGAACTATTTAAAAAAAATAAATACTCAATCCATTCAAAAAGTTTTATTTCCGTTGAAAAATCAATTAAAGAATACCAAAAAATTATTAAGAAATATAAAATTAAATCAATTGAAGATCCTTTTGCAGAAAATGATTGGTTAGCTTGGAATAAATTAATGCGTTCTGTCAAAAACGTTCAGATTGTGGGAGATGATCTTTATGTTACAAATCTTGAGAGATTAAAAAAAGGATTTTTAAATATTTCATCTAATTCGATATTAATTAAACTTAATCAGATAGGTACTGTTTCTGAAACTCTAGATGTTATTAAATTTGCTCAAACTATTGGTTATAAAACAATAATTTCTCATAGATCTGGAGATAGTGAGGATACATTCATTGCTGATTTAGCAGTTGGAACAAATTCTAACCAAATCAAAACAGGATCTTTAGCACGTTCAGAAAGAGTTGCTAAATACAATCAATTAATTCGGATTGAAGAAGAACTTGGAAATAAGGCAAGAATGAATAAGATCAATTAATGTTGAGATTAATAAAAAGAAATTATTTTTTATTAACATCTATTTTTTTAATATTTTATTTTATTTTTAATCTAGTTTCTGGAGAAAGGGGTCTTTTTTCATATTTTGAAAAAAAAGAACTTTTGTCTAACTTGAAAAATGAAGAAGTATTATTAATTAACAGAATAGAAGATATTGATCATAAAAATTCTTTGTTAAGTACAAATCTAGATTTAGATTATGTAGAAATCTTAATCAGAGAAAGATTTTTATTTGGTAAAAAAGGTGAAACAATTTATTTAATTAAAAAAAATGAAAAGTAGACATCCTGAAAAAGAAAATAAGCCGATTAATCCAATTAAAAAAAAACCAGACTGGATAAGATCAAAGCTTACAAATAGCAAAGAATTTTTTTTAACGAAAACAATAGTTAATAACAATAATTTAGTAACAGTTTGTCAGGAAGCAAACTGCCCAAATATTACTGAATGTTGGAGTAAGAGACACGCAACTTTTATGATAATGGGTGATACTTGTACAAGAGCATGTGCTTTCTGTGATGTTAAAACTGGTGTTCCAGGAAATTTAGATCTATTAGAACCAGTCAAAATTGCCGAAGCTGTAAAGAAGTTAAATTTAAAACATGTTGTAATAACTTCAGTTGATAGAGATGATTTAGACGACGGAGGTTCTGAACATTTTTATAATGTGATTAATCAAATAAGAAAATCAAATCCAAATACAACTATAGAAGTTTTAACGCCAGATTTTTTAAGAAAAGGAGATGCGTATAAAAAAGTTATTGAAGCTAAACCAGATGTTTTTAATCATAATATTGAGACTGTTCCTAGTCTTTATTTAAAGGTAAGACCAGGATCCAGATATTTTGCATCCTTAGAACTTTTAAAAAATGCAAAGAAAATTGATAAAAATATTTTTACTAAATCTGGAATTATGGTTGGGTTAGGAGAAACAAGAGATGAAATATTACAAGTTATGGATGATTTAAGAGCAGCCGATGTAGATTTTATAACTATTGGCCAGTACTTGCAGCCATCAACAAAACATTTTCCATTAGATAGATATTATACCCCAAAAGAATTTAATGTTTTAGGAACTATAGCAAAAGCTAAGGGATTTTTATTAGTTTCCTCATCACCATTAACAAGATCATCTTATCATGCCGATGAAGATTTTGCTAAGTTACAACAAAACAGAATAAAAAGTAATTAATGCCTAAAGCATCAGTTACACGTCACATCGCACGTGATAAGCAAACATTAATTGATTTTGTTTTAGATATTGAAAAATATCCAGAATTTATTCCATTTTGCATAGACTCAAAAGTTTATGAAACAAACGATGAGGGAGATGTAAAAAAAATAATTGCTGATCTGACCATCGGTAAAAGACCCTTTATAGATACTTATAAAAGTGACATAAGATATGATAAAAAAAATGACTCTATTCATGTAACCAATATTGATGGTCCCTTAAAACATCTTGAAAATAATTGGAAATTTGTACAAAAAGATAATTTAACAGAAGTTCAATTTGATGTTGACTTTGAAATTAAAAACAAATTTTTAAATTTAATAATGGAAAAATCATTTCAATTTGGTCTAAACAAAATAGCTGATGCTTTTCAAAAAAGAGCTGAAAATCTTTAAGAAATAATTTTTATAATTTTTTTTAATACTTCTCTTACTGTATTTTTTTGAATACTTGATCTGTTCTTAGATCCAAATTTATTTTCTAAAATTAATAAATATTTTCCTGTTTTAATCCCAATATAGACAAGACCAACTGGTTTTAATTTTGATCCTCCTCCGGGCCCAGCTATACCAGTAATTGATATATTAATTTTGCTTTTAGAAATTTTAGATAAATTCTTTACCATTTCTTCACAACATTCTTTACTTACTGCACCATATTTTTTAATGATATTTCTATCTACTTTTAAGATTTTAGTCTTTGCCTCATTAGAGTAAGTAATTAAACCCATTTGAAAGTACTTTGATGAATTTGCTAATTTAGTAAGATTGCTAGCCAACAAACCTCCTGTGCAAGATTCAGCTACAGAAATTGTTAATTTTTTATCTATCAATTTTTTATGTATTTTTTTTAAATTCATCAAAATATGAAACTAACTAAATAGACTACAATCATTGAGTAAAGACCAGCCATTATATCATCCATAATAATACCAAAATAATTTTTATGATTTTTATCGAAATAGCTTACCGGAAATGGCTTTAAAATATCAAAAAATCTAAAAGATAATAAAGAAATAATATAATAAAATTCAATAGTAACATTGATTTGATTAGTTTGATTTAAATATAGCAAAAGTATCAAAGGCATCGATTGACCCAAAACTTCATCAATTACAATTTGTCTAGGATCTTTATTTTCAAATTCACTCTCTGTGTCTTTGACTGCATAAAAAGAGTAAAAAAACAAAATAATAAAAAAAACTATTGAGAATTTTAAATTTGTATAATCAAGAATTTCGTAAGCTATATAAATAAAGATTGTAGTGACAACCGATGCAACAGTGCCAGGCATTTTTGTCAAGTATCCGTACCCAAAGAAAGTTGAGATTAAAACATTAATTTTTTTCATTTTGATATCGAGCAAATTACTTCACAGGCAATTGCTTTTTCTTTTCCTATTAATCCAAGTTTTTCAGTAGTTTTACCTTTTAAATTAATTAAATCTTTATTTAAATCTAACAGATTTGAAAGAGAATTTATTATTTTATCTCTGTATTTTGATATTTTTGGTTTTTCACATATCAGATTAATATCTAAATTATTGATATAGAAATTATTTGAATTTAATAACTTTATTATTGGTTTTAGCATCCTTGGAGATCTGATATTTTTAAACATGTTACTATTATCTGGAAAAAAGGTTCCAATATCTTTTTTTCTCATTGCTCCTAATATAGAGTCAATTATCGAATGAATAATTACATCACCATCAGAGTGTCCTTTTAATCCTGAGTGATAAGGTATTTTAATACCTCCTAAATAAAGTTTTTTACCTTTGATTAATCTATGGATATCAAATCCAATACCAAAGTACGTTAATTTTTCCTTAATATCTTCTTTGAAAGTAATTTTAGTGTTTAAATTTTCACCTTTGATAAATTTGACTCTTAAGTTTTTTTCAATAAATAAAGTTGCTTCATCTGTAATCACTTTTCTTTGTTCAATTGATAAATTATACAAATCTTGATATTTAAAAGCTTGAGGAGTTTGTGTTAGAATAGAATTATCTCTGCTTAAATTGAATATTTGATTTTTAATTTTATACTTGATTGAGTCTTTAGATTTTATTGCGGGTATTACTGCTTTATATTTTTTTAGTAATATTATTAATTTTTTTAATAGATTTATTGTAAAATTTGGTCTTGCTGCATCATGGATTAGTACATTGGTAGGTTTGTATTTCTTGATAAATTTTAAAGCAATCAAAGACGAGTCAGATCTTTCTTTCCCACCAATGATAATGGAAACATTTTTTGGAAATTTTTCTTTAATTTCTTTTTTTTTGTTAACTACAATTATTATTTTTTTGAAAAGTTTTGACTTTAAAGCCTTATCAAGGGAGTGTTTGAATAAAGGTTTACCTTCATAAATGTTGTATTGTTTTGGTTTTTTTGAATTAAATCTTTTGCTTTGTCCTGAAGCTAGTATTATAAAATAATTACTCATAATATTAGAAATTTTATACCTAAATGTTAGATTTTATTAAGAAAAATATTTATTTGATAATATTATTTATTATTACATTATTGATAGGTTTTTTAACATTTTTAACTTTTATTGATAAAGGTTTTATTCAACTAACAGACAAAAATTTACAGTATCTGTTAATACTAAATATTTTATTGCTAGCTGCACTTTTTGTTTTTATTTTTTTTGAAATTAGAAGGGCAATAAGAACAGATGTTGATAAAAATGGTTTAAAATCTAATAAAAAATACATCACTGTTTTTGCTCTATTCACTTTAATACCTTCAGTTTTAATTTCTATTTTTTCGTTATTTTTATTTTCTTTTGCTTTAGAAAAATATTTTGACAAAAAGGTTACTACGGTTGTTAATAATTCTTATGAACTTGCTAGAAACTATGTTGAAGAAATTAGAAACAAAATTCAATCCGATATTGTACTAATTGCTTTTGATACTAATAAAAGTAAAAATTTTCTTAATGATAACCCTAATGAATATAAAAGATTCTTAGATACACAGAAATTAATCAGAGGTGTTGATGAAATACATATTATAAATGTTGATAAAGAATTATTGTTTACATCTCTTAAAGATAATCAACCATACACACCTCCTGTTGATAGAGCATTATCATTAGTACTTGATGACGATAGACCATTGAAAATAATTAATGCTCCAGAAAACATGTCAGCAGCAATTATGAGATTGCAAAATTTTGATAATAGATTTTTGTATGTCGTTAAATATTTGGATGAGAATATATCAAGGTATTTAAATGAATCTCAAGAGGCTATTAACTTTTATTATACTGTAGAAGAAAAAAGTACTGGCATAAAAATATCTTTTGCAATTATTTACGTTATAGTTGTTAGCGTGCTATTATTTGTTTCTATATCTATAGCTATACGATTTTCTTCTAGATTTTTCAGATCTATTAATAATTTAATTAATGCTTCTGTATCTATAGGTGAAGGAAAATTTGATACAAAAGTTCCAGAAGTAAAAACTGATAAAGATTTAGAAATTTTAAATAAAAATTTTAATTTAATGATAGATAGACTTAGAAATCAGCAAGAAAAATTAATTATTAATGAAAGACATGAAGCATGGAGTAATTTAGCAAGAAAACTAGCGCATGAAATTAAAAATCCTTTAACTCCAATTCAATTAACAATAGATAGAATGAAAACAAAATATTCTAATCAAGTTAATCAAAACGAAAAAGAAAATTTTGAAGAGAATTTAAAGATAATAAATAACCAAATTAAACAAATAGGAAATTTAGTTAATGAATTCTCAGATTTTGCGCGTATGCCAAAACCAATTTTAAAAGAAAATAATTTAATTCAAATTATTGAAGAAAATATCAAATTATTAAATCAGCTAGATAATTCTATTAATATTTCTGTTAACACCAATTCAAAAAAAGTTTTTTTGAATAGTGATAAAGAACAACTCTCAAGAGTTTTCTTTAATTTAATCAAAAATTCTATCGAAAGTATTCAACAAAGAGCAGAAAATGACAGTAATTTAGAGAAAAAAATCACCATTGAAGTTAATGATGAAAATAACCACATAATAATCAATTTAATAGATAATGGTATTGGTTTCGGAATATTTGCAGCAAATATTAAAGATATTTTAAATCCATACTTTACTACTAAAAAAAATGGAACAGGATTGGGTCTTTCAATAGTAAGTAAAATTATAAATGACCATAATGGAAAAATTGAATTTATTCCTTTAGATGATGGTGCAAAAATTAAAATAGATTTTATTAAATAGAATGAGTTCTGAAATTTTAATTGTAGACGACAATACTGATATAAGGAATATCATTAATGAGTTAATTTTAGATGCTGGTTATAAAACAAGACTTGCTGCTAATTATAATCAAGCACTATCCGAGATAGATAAAAAACTTCCCGATGTTGCAATACTTGATGTTAAATTAGATAAGGGTGATAATGATGGGATAGAGTTATTGTCACACATTAAATCAAAAGATAAAGATGTTCCTGTTATTATAATTTCAGGTCATGCAAATATTGAAATGGCTGTAAAATCCCTCCATGAAGGTGCTTTTGAATTTATTGAAAAACCCTTTGATCAAGAGAGGTTATTAAATTTTGTTAGAAGGGCAGTTGAGAATTACAATCTCAAAAAACAAAACAAAGAATATGAAACAAAATTATTTTCATCATATGAATTAATTGGAAATAGTAAAAATATTTTAAATATCAACGATCAAATTAATAAAATTTCAATTACAGAAAGTAGAGTATTTATTAATGGTCCTTCAGGATCTGGAAAAGAATTGATAGCAAGAAAAATTCATAAATTATCAAAAAGAAACAAAAATCCTTTTATAGTTTTAAATGGAGCTTTATTGGATTCTAATAAATACGAATTGGAATTATTTGGAGAAGAAAAAGATAATGGCTCTATATCTTATGGCGCTTTAGAAAAAGCAAATAAAGGAACTTTATTAATAGACCAAGTTTCCGAAATACCTTTGGATATACAGTCAAAAATTTTGAGAGTTTTAACAGATCAAAAGTTTAAAAGAGTTAATGGTTCAAATGATGTCACTGTAAATGTTAGATTAATTTGCTCTTCAAGTAAGGATTTGAAGAAAGAAATTGAAATAGGAAATTTTAGAGAAGATCTATTTCATAGACTTAATGTTTTTGAAATAAATGTTGAACCATTGAGTCAACGTATTTCAGATATTCCACTTTTGATTAAATATTTTTCAAAAAAAATATCTGAAAATTACAATATTAATGAATTAGAAATAGACGAAGACAATACTTATATCTTAAATCATGATTGGCACGGTAATGTTAGAGAATTGAGAAATTTAATTGAAAGAATTGCAATTTTACAACCTGACACAAAGGAAAAAATTTCAAATATAATAAAAGAATCCTTAAAAAATATTAATTTCAATGAACAATTGGCTGAAAACAGCCTATCTGTGCCATTAAAAGAGGCTAGAGAAAAATTTGAAAAGGAGTATTTAACTATTCAATTAAAAAAATTTAATGGGAATATTTCAAAAACAGCTAATTTCGTTGGAATGGAAAGAAGTGCCTTACACCGAAAATTAAAAGGCTTAGGAATTAAAGAATTTAATTAAATGAACATAATCATTTGTGGCGCAGGTAGAGTAGGTTTCACTATAGCTAAACAGCTAAGTGACCAAGGTCATTCCATTACCGTAATAGATCCTTCTAGCGAAGATATTCAAAAAATTGATGATGCACTTGATGTTAAAGCCATTGTTGGAAAAGGAAGTTATCCCTCAATACTTGAAAAAGCAAATGCACAAGAGGCGGATATGATTATAGCAGTAACTCGAAATGATGAAATTAATATGGTTATATGTCAAATTGCTTTTTCGATATTTAAAATTCCAAAAAAAATTGCAAGAATAAGATCACAAGATTATTTAAATCCTAAGTTTACAACAGTTTATAATAAAGAAAACTTACCAATTGACGTAATTATTTCACCAGAAATTGAAATTGCAAAATCAATTCAAAGAAAACTTGAGGCTCCTGGTGCTTTAGATAGCGTACCTTTTGCAGAAAATAAAATTAGGTTACTTGAAATATTAATTAATGAAAATTGTAGCTTAATAAATATTAAATTAAGCGATCTTACAAAAAAATATCCTAATCTTAAAGCAAATGTAATTGGTGTAATAAGAGAAGATAAGTTTTTTATACCAAAAAAAACTGATGAAATAAGAACTAATGATAAGATTTATGTGATTATAAATTCAATCCAAATGTCTGAAACATTAGAAGCATTTGGTCACACCGAAAAAGTTTCTAAAAAAATTCTTATAGTTGGTGGAGGTAATATTGGTTTTAATTTAGCTAAAAATATTGAAGAAAATTTAGATGCTGCAAGAGTAAAAATTATCGAGAAAAATAAAGAAAGGGCTGAATTTCTTGCAAGTGAACTAAATAACACAATAGTTATAAATGGTGACGCCTTAGATGAGGAAGTTTTAGCTGAGGCAAATTTAGAGGAAGCAGAAACGGTTCTAGCTCTTACAAACGATGATGAAGATAACTTAATGGTAAGTGTTTTAGTAGAAAAATTTGCGAAAGATGAAAAAGAAATTGATGACAAAAGAACAATGGCTTTAATTAATAAACCAAACTATTCTTTATTACAGAATTCACTTAAAATTGATGATTTGATTGACCCTAGAATGAATACTGTTTCGAGTATTTTAAAACATATACATAAAGGAACAATTGAAACAGCTTATACAATTATGAACGGTGAATATGAGGTAATAGAGGCCGAGATAATTGAGACATCTGAATTAATTAACAAAGAATTAAAAAATTCTAATCTTCCCGAAGAAATTAGAATTGGTGCTATTCTTCGAGACGACAAAGTAATTATCCCTAGATCAGACTTTGTATTTCAAAAAGAAGATAAAGTAGTTTTTTTAGCCAAAAAAGACTCAATCTTAGTTGTTGAAAACATTTTTAGAATTAGCTCAATTTAATTAAATGCCAATACTTCGGGTAAAATATTTAAGTTTTTTCTTTCTATTAATTTCAGTTTTTTCATTTTTAAATATTATTTATTCTTATTATTTCAACTTGTACTTAAACTTAAATACATATTACTTTAGCTTAATAATTTCAGGTTTAATTAGTTTTTTGTTTTATAAAATTGACACCTCAGAAAAAAAACCCACAATATTTGAAAAAATCCTTACTGTACTTTCAGGTTATTTTATTATGCCGTTAGTATTGTGCATTCCATTTTATTTTAGTATTTACAACTTGACTTTTTTAAATGCTTTGTTTGAAGCAGTTTCTGGTTTTACTTCTACTGGTTTTACCATATTTGAAAATATAAAACATATCGATCAAGGCTTAATAATTTGGAGATCATCAATTCAATGGATAGGTGGTTTGTACTTCTTATTTTCAATAATATTTTTGATTGAAATTTATGACGAAAATTTGAAAAAATCTCTTACGAATTTTTTATCATTTAATACAACTGAAGTTCTAAAACAAACAATTAAAATATTTATTTTGTATTCAAGTTTAACATTAGTTATTTTTGTTATTCTTAATTTATTTGGTATCAGATTATTTAATTCGCTAAATTTAGCAATGACCATTATTTCATCAGGTGGTTTTTTACCTGTGAATGATCTATCAACAATACTTATCCAAAATTCACAGATAATTATTTTTTCATTATTAATGCTAGTTTCTTTCTTTAGTATTTTTTTCGTATACAATTTAATATTTTTAAGAAAAAATATTAATTTTTTTCACGAGGATATTCACCTATTTTTATACTTTCTAATAACAGTTGGAATTTTTTTTATATTTTTTAGTTACGATAACACTTTTTCTAACAGTTTTTTATCTTTAGTAAGTAGTATTTCTAACATTGGTATTTCATTGAATGTTGAGCAAACTAATCTTCAATTTTTGTATATACTTTTAGTTATAATTGGAGGTTCATTTATTTCAACAAGTTCTGGTTTAAGATTTTTAAAAATATATTCATTAACAAAATATTCTCTTAATCAAATACTTTCTTTTAGCAGACCAAAAAATGTATTTATGAACAAACTAGTATTTTCTAAAATTAATTTTGTAACTCAAGATATAAATAAATATTTTCTTACAATTGTTATTTTTATAATTTCACTTTTTTCATTAACAATTTTTTTATCTTTGAGTGAAATCAATTTTGAATATTCATTTAAACTTGCAATATTAACATTAATGAATACAGTCAATTCTTCTGCTTACGGGATAACTGATTTTGATTTCCAAAATTTACATTTTATTACTAAATATATTCTTATTTTCTTTATGATTATTGGCCGAATTGAATTGTTATCTTTATTATTGATAGCTAAAAAATTTCTGTTTAAATATTAAATTTGTAATATATATGTATTTCAAATAATGCGCCCTTAGCTCAGCTGGATAGAGCATCGGTTTTCTAAACCGAGGGTCGGAGGTTCGAATCCTCCAGGGCGCGCCATTACTTGTCTTTTAAGCATATCTTTCATGTACAATTTCTTCTTGAAGTAGTTTTTTTAAAATGTTTTAATCCTGCGTATTCAAAACTAAGTTTTGAATTATTTGTTAACAAATAAAAATAACTAAAAGGAAGAATAATGTTTAAATACTTAAAACAATTAACTTCTTTAGTGGCAATGGTTGCAGTGTTGTTTACTTTTACAACAGAAACTATGGCTGCTAAAAAATCTAAAACACTTAAAAATACCCAAAAGAAAGGGTTTGTAAGATGTGGAGTATCTCAGGGTCTTCCAGGATTTTCTAATGCTGATGCAGCTGGAAATTGGACTGGTATTGATGTTGATGTATGTAGAGCGGTAGCTGCTGCAGTACTAGGTGATGCAAACAAAGTTAAGTTTACACCATTAAGTGCTAAAGAAAGATTTACGGCTTTAACTTCTGGTGAGATTGATATCTTATCAAGAAACACAACTTGGACTCTTTCTAGAGATGCTGATATCGGACTAACTTTCGTTGGAGTAAACTTCTACGATGGTCAAGGTTTCATGGTTAGAAAAAGTTCTGGTATTACTTCAACAAGCCAATTCAAAAATGGTATCTCAGCTTGTACAAATATTGGTACAACAACTGAGTTAAACATGAGAGACTTCTTTAACTCTAAAGGAATTTCTTATGAGCCAGTAGCTTTTGAAAAAGCCGACGAAGTCGTAGCTGCTTATGATGCTGGTAGATGTGATACTTACACTACTGATAAATCTGGTCTTGCTGCACAAAGAACTAAAATGAGTAACCCAGATGATCACATTGTATTACCTGAAACTGTTTCTAAAGAGCCTTTAGGACCAGTTGTTAGACAAGGTGACTCAGTATGGGAAGATATCGTTAGATGGTCTTTAAATGCTATGATCGAAGCTGAGGAGTATGGAATTACTTCAGCCAACGCAGATTCTATGAAAACTTCAGATAACCCAGCTGTAAAAAGATTAGTTGGTGCTGAAGGTGAATTAGGTGCTGCTTTTGGTCTAGACAATGAGTGGAGCTTAAGAATTATCAAGCAAGTTGGTAACTATGGTGAAAGCTACAAGAGAAACATAGCTGACACTGGTATTTTACCAGACAGAGGTCCAAATGAATTATGGACTAAAGGTGGAATTCTTTACGTACCACCTGCAAGATAATTGCATATTTAACTAATTAAAAAGGGCTAGATTTTTCTAGCCCTTTTTTTTATAAGCTCTTAAATGAACCTCAAATTGCAAAAAATAGTTCCTCAATTAATTACAGTTTTAGCAGTAGTTCTAGTTTTTGGTTTCTTTAGTTATAACGCCCAAGTCAATATGGAAAATAGAGGTATTGATTTTGGATATGGTTTTCTATCTCAAGAATCTTCATTTGATGTTCAATTTTCTTTAATTGAATATGATGGTTCTCACTCATATTTTAGAGCTTATCTTGTTGGTTTGTTAAATACTATTTTGGTTTCTGTAATTGGAATTATTATTGCAACTATACTTGGAATAATTGTCGGTGTTGCAAGACTTTCACCAAATTATTTAATTAATAAATTTGCTGCTTTCTACGTGGAATTTTTTAGAAATATTCCATTACTTTTACAAATATTTTTTTGGTATTTTGCGGCTTTAAGAGCATTACCTTTACCTCAAGATGCTGATGCAATGTTTGGTGTTTTCTTTTTAACTATTAAAGGTCTATATGTTCCAGCTTTTGTTTGGGAAAATTTTAATGTTTTCTTTTATTCAACGGTTGCAGCAATAATTGCAATTGTAGTTATCAGAGTTCATGCAAAAAAAGTTCAAGAAACTCAAGGTAAACAGTTACCTGTGTTATGGATATCTCTAGGATTAATTTTAATATTTCCTTTGTTAAGTTTTTTAATCGGAGGTGTAAACCTTTCATTTGAGATACCTAAGTTAAAACAACTAGCTGTAACTTCTTATAGATATGAAGGTGGATTAAATTTACCACCAGAATTAATTGCATTAACTTTATCTTTAGCCTTATATACAGCTACTTTTATTGCAGAATGTGTAAGAGCTGGAATTCAAGGAGTTGGAAAAGGACAAAAAGAGGCTGCTGCATCAATTGGGTTAAACCCAAATCAAGTTTTAAAATTAGTAGTTATGCCTCAAGCTTTAAGAATTATTATACCACCAACTACCAATCAATATTTGAACTTAACAAAAAATTCATCATTAGCAGCTGCAATTGCATATCCAGATTTGGTTTTAGTATTTGCAGGTACTGCATTAATGCAAACAGGAAAAGCTATTGAGATCGTTTCTATTACTATGCTTACTTACTTAAGTTTGAGTATATCAATTTCTATATTGATGAATTGGTACAATAAAAAAATTGCTATTAAGGAAAAATAAATGTCAAAAATTAATTTTTTAAGACCTGATATAGAAAATTTAAATACATTTTTGTATTTAGGTTCTTTCTTATTTTTTATTAGTGTTTTAGATGTATTTTTGAATTCATTTTTTAATGTTAACATCACTGGTTTCCTACCAACTTTATTGAGTTTTTTTATACCTTTGGTAATTGGATTTATAGGTCTTCACTTTATCAGGATTGAACATAGTGGTTATAAATTTTTAGATAGTCTAAATAAAAATATTAATACCAATAGTTTTAATGCTGTTCTTTCATTATTAATTATTTTTGTAATAATTAAAGCAACACCACCAATTCTAAGCTGGTTTTTTGTTGATGCTAGTTTTGCTGGTGACAGTAAAGACGTTTGTTCTGGGTCTGGTGCATGTTGGACATATATAAAAGTCTGGTTAAACAGATTTATGTATGGAATGTATCCAAATGCTGAACAATGGAGAATAAATTTATCTTTTGTTTCTTTAGCTTTGCTCGGTTCAGTAGGTTACTTTGCAACAGAGAAATTTAAAAAGTATTTAACTTTATACTATGTAGTTATTTACCCTTTTATTGCATTCTTATTTATTTTCTTTTTTATATCAGGTGGTCCAGTATTTTTTGATTTTTCTTATGGTATAATCGCAGCAGTTATTTCAATTATTCTTGGATTTTTTATTCCAAGTAGATTTAAATTCTATTATTTTTTGATTGTTCCATTAACACTTTATATAGTTCTTAAATACTTTGTGTTTTATGAAGAGTTAATCGAGCTTGGTAAACTTGACGGATTAAACTGGGTTGAGACAGGAGCATGGGGTGGATTATCCCTAACATTCATTATTTCTTTTTTTTGTTTAATTTTCTGTTTTCCTATAGGGATGGCTTTCGCTCTTGGTAGAAGATCAGACTTACCTTTGATTAGATATATATCAGTTGGTTTCATTGAGTTCTGGAGAGGGGTACCGTTAATTACTGTTCTATTTATGTCTGCTGTAATGTTTCCAATGTTTTTACCTGAAGATTTCTTTATCGATAAATTGGTTAGAGCAATTATTGCAATTTCATTATTTGAAGCTGCATATGTTGCAGAAGTTATAAGAGGAGGCTTACAAGCTTTACCAAGAGGCCAATACGAGGCAGCAAAATCATTAGGTATGGGATATTGGAAGATGCACATATTTGTAATCTTACCTCAAGCACTTAAATTAGTAATTCCTGGTATTGCTAATACTTTCTTAGCATTAGTTAAAGATACACCTTTAATATTTGTAGTTGGATTATTAGAGATAGTTGGAATGTTAAATTTAGCAAAAACTAATCCAGAATGGTTAGGATTTGCAATGGAAGGCTACGTATTTGCAGCAATAATTTTCTGGATTATTTGTTATGCAATGAGTAAGTATAGCTATAATTTAGAACAAAAATATAAAACAGAGCGATAATTATGTCTGACAGTATTATTCAAATTAATAATGTAAATAAATGGTTTGGAGATTTTCAAGTATTAAAAGACATAAATTTAGAAGTTAAACCTAAAGAAAAAATTGTAGTTTGTGGACCATCTGGATCTGGTAAATCCACATTAATTAGATGCATAAACAGATTAGAAGAGCATCAGCAAGGAGATATTATTGTTGATGGTAATACTTTAACTGAAGATACAAAAAATATTGAACAGATAAGAGCAGAAGTTGGAATGGTGTTCCAGCAATTCAATTTGTTCCCTCATTTATCTATAGTAGATAACTGCACACTTGCTCCTATTTGGGTAAAAAAAATGCCTAAAAAAGAAGCAGAAGAATTAGCATTAAAACATTTAGAAAGAGTACAAATTCTTGATCAAGCTCAAAAATTTCCAGGTCAATTATCTGGTGGTCAACAGCAAAGGGTCGCAATTGCGAGAGCTTTATGTATGGAACCAAAGATTATGTTGTTTGATGAACCAACATCAGCCCTTGACCCTGAAATGATTAAGGAAGTTTTAGATGTAATGGTCAATTTAGCTAACCAAGGTATGACGATGATCGTAGTTACACACGAAATGGGCTTTGCTAAAGAAGTTGCAGATAAAATGATCTTTATGGATGAAGGTATGATAGTAGAAAAAGCTGATACAAAAGAGTTTTTTGCTAATCCAAAGAGTGATCGTACTAAGCTTTTCTTAAGCCAAATCTTATAAAAATTATATACATTCTAACCTTAACAATTGCTTGACAGGTTTTTAGTTTTTAAGGTTTTTTTATTAAAATAAATAAATTTTTCTATTGCAGTAGCTGAAATAAATTTGTTCAATAGTCTTTTAAAATTTAATTAAGAGGGGTCTTAATGGAAGATAACTTCAACAAACACTTAGGGAATAAACTTAAGTTAAGAAGATTGGCTTTAGGTTTAACTCAAACAAAAGTAGCAAAAGCAATTAACGTTACATTTCAACAAATTCAAAAATATGAAAAAGGAACTAATGGAGTAAGTTCAATTAGGTTACTTCAACTTTCAAATTATTTAAAAGTACCGATTAACTATTTTTTTGAAGATTTTTCAGAATATTTAGTTAACTTAGAAAAATCTCAAGAAGGGCATATGAATGTTAATTATAATTTTTTAGCAAAAGTTTATTCAGAACTTAATGCTGATCAAAAATTAAAATTTAACAAAACTTTACAAATTTCAGGATCAAATATTTCTAAAGCAGTTTAATCATAACCAAAATTAGCCCCCTTTAATTAATTGATACTATTAATAATTCTAGATTAATCTTTTTTTGGCTCCTCGGGCAGGACTCGAACCTGCGACCAATTGATTAACAGTCAACTGCTCTACCAACTGAGCTACCGAGGAATGTAAAAAACACAACTTACTTTTTTTTAAAACTAAAACAAGATTATTTTTGGAGGCAACGCCCGGAATCGAACCGGGATACAAGGATTTGCAATCCTCTGCGTAACCATTCCGCCACGTTGCCATCTTGTTTTAGACGAATAGCTTCAGGCCTTTTTATATTAAATTTTTTATATTAGTCTATTAAATAACGATCCAAATTGATTATTGTTAAATAAGATTATTAAATTATAAACTTTAAAATCAATGAGTAACGATAAATATATCCATTCTGAAGTTGAAAATAAGATTTATTCATATTGGGAAAAAAACGAATTATTTAAACCAAAAGAAAATTCTAAAAAATTTTCAATAGTAATTCCTCCACCAAATGTAACTGGTAGCCTACATATGGGGCATGCATTAAATAATTCTATTCAAGATTTATTAGTGCGTTATCACCGAATGAATAATTATGAAACTTTATGGCAACCAGGAACTGACCATGCTGGTATTGCAACGCAAGCTTTAGTAGAAAAAAAACTCACCTCTGAAAAGATAGATAAGAATGACATTGGTAGGGATAGATTTATTGAAAAAGTTTGGGAATGGAAAGAGCAATATGGTGACATAATAATTAATCAATTAAAAAAACTAGGTTGTTCTTGTGACTGGTCAAGAAATGCATTTACTATGGATGAAAATTTATCCAAATCAGTCATTAAAGTATTTGTTGAACTTTACAATAAAGGTTTAATTTACAAAGATAAGAAATTGGTAAACTGGGATACTGTTCTTAAGACAGCTATTTCAGATTTAGAAGTAGATCAAAGAGAAGTAAATTCAAAAATTTATTACATTAAATATCCTATAGATGGAACTAGTGAATTTATAACTATAGCAACTACAAGACCTGAAACAATGCTAGGTGATACCGCTATAGCTGTTAATCCTAAAGATGATCGGTTCAAATCATTTGTTGGTAAAACAGTAACCATTCCAATTGTTGGTAGAAAAATAAAAATTATAGAAGATGATTATGCTGATCCTGAACAGGGTACAGGGGCATTAAAAATAACTCCTGCACATGACTTTAATGATTATGATGTTGGTCAAAGAAACAATCTTGAAATCATTAATATTTTTACTGAAGAAGGTAAAATAAATGAAAACGCACCTGAACACTATAAAGGTCTTGATAGATTTGAAGCTAGAAAAATAATTTTAAAAGAACTCAAAGAAAAAGAATTTTTTGTAAAAGAAGAAAATATTAAAAATAAAGTCCCTTATGGAGATAGATCTAATTCTATAATTGAACCTTTTCTTACAGAGCAATGGTTTGCTGATGCTGGCAAATTATCAGTTAAAGCAAAAGAAGTTGTTAATTCAAAAAAAACAAATTTTTTTCCTGAAAATTGGTCAAAGACATATTTTCAATGGATGAATAATATTGAACCCTGGTGTATTTCTAGACAATTGTGGTGGGGACATCAAATACCTGCTTGGTATGGCCCAGATAAAAAAATATTTGTTTCTGAAAATGAAGATGATGTAAAACAAAAAGCTAAAAAACATTATGGCAAAGATGTTGAACTAACTCGTGATCCAGATGTTTTAGACACTTGGTTTTCATCTGGCTTATGGCCTTTTGCAACACTTGGTTGGCCTGATGATAATAAGTATGTAGATAAATTTTATCCAACATCAGTACTTGTAACAGGTTTTGATATTATATTTTTCTGGGTTGCCAGAATGATTATGTTTGGCACTGAATTTTTAAATAAAGAACCGTTTAAAAATATTTATGTTCACGCATTAGTAAGAGATGAGAAAGGACAAAAGATGTCTAAATCTAAAGGAAACGTAATTGATCCATTAGATTTAATAGAAAAATATAGTGCAGATGCATTAAGATTTACTTTACTCTCAATGGCGTCACCAGGTACTGACGTTAAGCTTTCTGAAGATAGAGTTAAAGGATATAGAAATTTTTTAAACAAATTATGGAATGCTAATAACTTTTTAATAACAAATGAATGTGATTTTAAAGATATTGAAGATCTTCCTAATTTAAATGTAAATATTAATAAGTGGATATATTCAGAGCTAATAGAGGCAAAGAACAAAATTCAAAAAAACCTTGAAGATTATAGATTTGATGAAGCTGCTAAAAACGCTTACCAGTTTGCTTGGCACTCATATTGTGATTGGTACCTAGAATTATCTAAAACTATTCTATTTTCAGATGATAATGATGCAAAAGCAGAGGTTAAAAAAGTATCATCTTATGTATTTAAACATATATTGATTTTACTTCACCCATTTATTCCATTCTTAACAGAGGAAATATGGCTCAAAGACCAATTTGATAAGAATGGCAATGATTATTTGATGTATAAAAATTGGGTAACAGGAGAAGTTAATAAAGATAATAGCACTGAGCAGGTAGAAAATATCATAAATATCATTTCAGAGCTTAGATCCTTTAAAAATGAACTAAATGTTAGTCCTGGATCATTTATTGATGTTTCAGTTAAAGATATTAATGACAATCAAAAAGAATTTATTAATAAGAATGAAGTTATCCTAAAAAAACTTGGAAGAATAAACAACATACTTGATAATGATTTAGATAAATCTGCTGCAACAATGGTTGTCTCAGGTGACTTATTTAAAATTTACTTTGATAAAGATGTAGATTTAAAATTAATTAAAGAAAACTTAACTAATAAACAAAGCAGATTAGAACAAGAAATGAATAAAATATCTCAAAGACTAGAGAATAAAAGTTTTATAGATCGTGCACCAAAAGAGATTGTTGAACAAGAAAAAACTAATTATAATAATTTAAAGAATGATATTGAAAAAATATCAGTAACAATAAAGGGTATATAATGGCAAAATTTAATAAAAAGAAACTTCCAAGTAGACATACATCATTAGGACCAGATAGAGCACCACATAGATCTTTTTACTATGCAATGGGTGAAACAGAAAAAGATGTAGCAAAGCCCTTTGTAGGAGTAGTTTCAACTTGGAATGAAGCAGCACCTTGCAATATAGCTTTAATGAGACAAGCGCAATCCGTAAAAAAAGGTGTCAGAGCAAATGGTGGAACACCAAGAGAATTTTGTACAATTACTGTTACTGATGGGATTGCAATGGGTCATGAAGGAATGAAATCTTCATTAATTTCAAGAGAGGTTATTGCAGACTCTGCTGAACTTACTGTTAGAGGACATTGTTATGATGCATTAGTTGGTATTGCAGGATGTGATAAATCTTTACCAGGTTTAATGATGTCAATGGTAAGATTAAATGTACCAAGTGTATTTATTTATGGAGGATCAATTCTTCCAGGTACTTACAAAGGAAAAGATGTAACAGTAGTAGATGTATTTGAAGCAGTTGGAAAACATTCATCAGGTCAAATGTCAGCAGCAGAACTTAGAAAATTAGAATTAGTAGCTTGCCCAAGTGCAGGTGCTTGTGGTGGACAATTTACGGCAAACACAATGGCATGTGTATCAGAAGCAATTGGTCTAGCATTACCTTATTCAGCAGGCACTCCCGCTCCTTATGAAGAAAGAGATAAATACGCAAAAGAAAGTGGTAAAATGGTTATGAACCTTTTGCAGAAAAAAATTAAACCAAGAGATATTGTTACAAGAAAAGCTTTAGAAAATGCTGCAACAATTGTTGCTGCAACAGGTGGATCAACTAATGCAGGTCTTCATTTACCAGCTATTGCTAATGAAGCAGGAATTAAATTTGATTTAATCGATGTTGCTAAAATATTTAAAAGAACACCTTATCTTGCAGATTTAAAACCTGGTGGAAAATATGTTGCAAAAGATATGTGGTTAGCAGGTGGTGTCCCTATGTTATTAAAAACTTTATACGAAGGTGGATATATTCATGGGGATTGCATGACTGTTACAGGTAAAACCATGAAAGAAAATTTAAAAAATATTAAATTTAATACCAAACAAAAAGTAATGAGATCTTATAAAGATCCATTATCTCAAACTGGGGGTGTTGTTGGATTAAAAGGTAACTTAGCTCCAGAAGGAGCAATAGTTAAAGTTGCAGGACTTAAGAAATTACAATTTACTGGAAAAGCAAGATGCTTTGATAATGAAGAAAGCGCTATGAAAGCTGTTCAGAGTAGAAAGTATAATGATGGTGATGTGATTATTATTAGATACGAAGGACCAGTTGGAGGTCCAGGTATGAGAGAAATGTTATCTACAACTGGAGCAATTTATGGTCAGGGAAAAGGGGAGAAAGTAGCTCTTATAACTGATGGAAGGTTCTCTGGTGCTACTAGAGGCTTTTGTGTGGGTCACGTAGGCCCTGAGGCCGCTCTAGGGGGTCCTATTGGTCTTTTAAAGAATGGAGATATCATTGATATTGATGCTAAAAAAGGAACTATCAATGTAAGACTTTCTAAAAAAGAATTAGCTTCAAGAAGAGGAAAATGGAAAGAAAAAAAATCTGACTTTGGATCTGGAACTTTGTGGAAATATGCTCAAACAGTTGGACCAGCATATTTAGGAGCTCCAACTCATCCAGGTAAGAAAAAGGAAGTTAAAGACTACTCAGAAATTTAATGAAAATAAGACCAGTTATTTTATGTGGTGGTGCTGGCACACGTCTTTGGCCTAATTCTAAAAATCATCAAGCTAAACAGTTTATTGATTTTGGGAATTGGACTTTACTTGGAAAAACTTTAGAGAGAACAAAAGCATTAATTTATGATGTACCAATTATCAGCACAAACAAAAAATACCTAAGCAAAGTTAAACAACATTTAAGAAAAAATAAAATCAATAAATATAAAATTGTTGTAGAACCAGCAAAAAGAAACACAGCTCCAGCTATTTTAAGCACAGCTTTAATTAAAGATATTCCTGATAATCAGCCATTAATGTTTTTTACAGCGGATCATTTGATTGAGAAAATGAATATTTTTAATGAAGCTATCAATAAAAATAAGTCCAATCTTAATGAAAATAATATTTTTGTATTTGGTATCAAACCAAAATCTCCAACAAGCGATTATGGTTATTTCTTAACAAAAAAAATTAAAGGCAACATAAATAAAGTAACTAGATTTATTGAAAAACCTAAAGAAGTAAAAGCAAAAGAAATTATTAAAAAAAATGGATATTGGAACTCAGGAATGTTTTATCTTAGAAAAGACTCAATTATCAATAACTTTAAAAAATATAACCCCACAATATATAGAAATTGCGTAACAGCTGTTAATAAAGCAAAATATAAATCAAATATTTATCATTTAAATAAAGCTTCATTTATAAAAGCAACTGCTAAATCTTTTGATTATGCAATCCTTGAAAAAACAAAAGAAATTAATGCAATTAAATTAGATATACCTTGGTCAGATCTTGGAAGCTGGAAAGAAATTTTAAAAATGTATGACAAAAATAAAAACAAATATATTAAGAAGAAAAATGTTTATTACAGACCATGGGGTAGGTACACGAACCTATTTGAAGGTAAAGAGTTTTTAATTAAAGAGCTATATGTAAAACCAAAAGGAATATTAAGTTTACAAAAGCATCATCATAGAGCTGAACATTGGTTAGTTACAAAAGGAAATGCTAAAATTACTCTTAACAACGATATAATTATTAAAAAACCTGGTGAACATATATTTATACCACTAGAAGCTATTCATAGAGTTCAAAACTCTGGACAAAAACCAGTTAAAATTATGGAAGCTCAAGTAGGATCAATATTAAAGGAAACTGATATTGTCAGATATCAGGATGTATACGGCAGAGTTTAGTAAATGTAACAATTTTATAATAATTAGTTTATGTTTTTGAAATATATAAATTCTAAAAGTTTATAACAAAATTTTAATAAGTTTTTAAATTATTCTTACCTCTTATAATTTATAAAATTTTGTATGTTAACAACTTTCCTCTTCTTAAAAATTCAAGAAGAGGAAAGACAAATTAAAATTTTTAATTATTTACAGAAGCTTGATTTTGATTAGTTTTCTTTTTAGCTATTTTTTTTGCTTTCTTCTCTGCAATTTTTTTTTCTACACTAGCAAGTTTTACATTAATCTTGTCTAATTTTTTTTCTTTTAGATTGATTTTACTTTTCAACTTATTAATTGATTTGCTAATTTTATGTTTCTTTTTTGTAAATTTTTTAAGTTTTTTTTTCATCTAAACCTCCAATTGTATGAATTTAATAATTTATTATTGCAAATTTACAAAATTAAGTAAATGAAATATTTAAGCTGCTTTAAGTAAATTAAATTTTCTTTTAGAGGATTTGATAACTATATCTTTGAGAGAGCCAAAATTATCGCCATCGATTTGTATGGGTATGCTTTTATCAAAAGTTTTAAGTTTAACTTCGTTTGTATTTTTTGTGATTACCGAAGTTGATTTATTAAGATTGCCATTAAAAATAATTAAAAAAATATAGTATAAAAGCTTCAATCTACTTAAATCTTTAAAAATATATGTTGTAAATTTTTCTTCAAAAATATTAGTATCTGTTATTTTGTGATGACCTGCATAATATCTACTATTTGAGCATAATACCCAGTCAGCTAATAATTCTTCATTATCAATATTTACTTTGATCTTAGTACTTTTCAAAAAAATAAATTTTTCCAATCCTTTAATCCCAAATATGATTTTTCCAAGTATTTTTTTAATTTTTGAATCTATTGATTGAACAATTTGAGCGTCCCAACCTATACCTGCCATTAAAATAAAATAATTACTATTTATTTTAACAAGATTAGTTTTTTCTAAATTATCAGACATCAAAGTTTTTGAAATTTTTTTAATATTTTTAGACATGCCTAGTTCTGCTTGAAGTATATTTGCTGTACCTGCAGGAACATAACCAATTGCAAAATTATCTTTTGGTTGGAAGTTGTTTTTTATAAGTTGGTTTATAGCAAAACAGACTGACCCATCGCCACCAGCAATTATCAATCTATCATAATCTTTCTCCACAATTTTTTTGAATAATCCTTCAGCCTCTTGTTCTGTAGAAGTTTCAAAAAGATCAACTTGATGAAACAATTTCAAATTGTCATAAATTTTTCTAATGAAAGTGGTTTTTTTTCCCGATGAAGCTTTTTTATTATAAAGAAAACAATAGTACATATTGGGCTTTTTAAGTTAATTTTAACAAATTCGTAACATTACTATGACACAAAGATTGAAGTGATTCTAGTAAAAATTGTAACAAACTATCAAAAATTAGGAGCGTATTATGAAGCCAGTTTTAGAGTATAAAAGTATCTTCATTTCAGATGTTCATTTGGGGACCAAAGGTTGTCAGGCTGAAAAATTGTTAGAATTTTTTAAACATACTAGATCTGAAAAATTATATTGTGTAGGTGATATAATAGATATTTGGGCTTTACAAAAGAACTTCTATTGGCCTCAACCACACAACGATGTAATTCAAAAAATTTTGAGAAAAGCTCGACATGGTACAGAAGTATTTTATGTGATTGGGAACCACGATGAGGTTTTTAGAAAATTTATACCAATGCACTTTGGTAAAATTAAAATGGTTAATAGAGTAATCCATCAATCCGTTTTAAATAAAAAATATTTAGTTGTTCATGGCGATGCATGGGACGGTGTTATGCGATATGCAAAATGGTTATCTAAATTAGGTTCTATAGCTTATGAAATGTTATTAAGGTTAAATATTGTTATAAATTTCTTTAGAAAAATGAGAGGAAAGACTTATTGGTCTTTAGCTAAGTATTTAAAATATAAAGTTAAAAATGCAGTTAAATATATCGGTGAATACGAGAGAACTATTGCGCAATATGGAAAAAGAAAAAAATTTGATGGTATCGTATGTGGTCACATACACCATGCCACTAATGAAGACTTCGAAGGTGTAAATTATTTAAATTGTGGTGATTGGGTTGAATCTTGTACTGCTTTAGCTGAAAATTACGATGGAACATTCGAAATTATTTATTGGGATAAAATTAGAAATGAATATGTCAAGGAAGATGATGAAACTGAAATAGATACAGATATTGAAAATGATGAAATTAAAAAAGCATCTTAATGAAAATACTTATAGTTACAGACGCCTATTATCCACAAGTTAATGGAGTTGTAAGAACTCTTCACGAAACAGGTGAAATATTAAAATCTGAGGGACATCAAATAGAATACATTACACCTCAACAGTTTCTAACTGTTCCAATGCCTAAGTATAATGAAATAAGACTGTCTTTAAATGTTTGGCCAAGAGTAGGTAATTTAATTAAATCTATCAATCCAGATGCAATCCATATTGCAACAGAAGGTCCACTTGGTTTCATGGCAAGAAGATATTGTATTAAAAATAAACTTAAATTTACAACAAGTTTTCATACAAGATTTGACAAGTATATGAAACTTTATATGCCAATCATTCCAGCTAAATGGTCGGAAAAATTTTTGTGTAATTTTCATAATAAGGCTGAAAGGATTTTGGTTACAACAGAGTCAATGAGACAGGAATTAATTGATCTTGGTATTGACAATAATAAAATGGTTACATGGACAAGAGGAGGTAATCATGGAGCATTCAAAAATCCCTCAAAAAGAGACCTTCCTTACAAAAGACCTATTTGGATTTATGTGGGTCGTGTAGCTGTTGAAAAAAACATAAAAGCTTTTCTTGATCTAGATTTAGAAGGTACAAAACTTATTATAGGCAAAGGCCCAGATCTAGATAACTTGAAGAAAAAATTTACTAACGATATATTTCTAGGTGAGAGGACTAATGGCGAGCTAGCATCTCATTTTGCTTCTTCAGACGTTTTTGTTTTCCCTAGTAAAACAGATACATTTGGTATTGTAGTTCTGGAGTCTTTAGCTTGCGGGACACCCGTTGCAGCTTACCCTGTACCTGGACCTAAGGATATTTTGGGAGGAACTAAAATAGATACTCTTGACGAAGATTTGAAAGCTTCTGCTTTAAAGGCATTAAAGGTTAGCAGGCAAGATTGTTTAGAATTTTCAAAAAAGTATAGTTGGGAAGAAACAGCAAGAATATTTTTTGATAATATTTCACCTAATTAATTTTATCTACAATTGATTTTAAGTTATCTGAAATGTCATGGTTGGATAGATTTTTGATATTTAAATTTTCAATTGATTTTTCAATTTGAACTTCAAAAGTTTCATTTTTTTTGTTTAATAATTCTCTTATAAATAATGCTCTTCTTAAGTTATTATTAAAAAAACCAACAAATTGAAATAATTTACTATTCTGTCCAAAGAATTTAACAGGTATAATTTTTGGTTCACTTTTTTTAATTATAGATCCTATTAATGGTTTCCACTTTCTTTCATTAGGTTGATCAAAAATAAATTTTGATGTTGCAACCTCTCCAGATGGGAATGTAATTAGACAACCACCATTTTTTAAGTGATTAATGGATTTATTTTTACTGCTTATATTAAAAATAACATCCTCTTTTTTGTTACCAAATTTAATTGGGAATAAATATTCTTTAATATGATCAATTTTACTTAATTCATTATTAATTAAAATTTTGTAATCATCCCTAATATTTGAGACTATAGATGATAAAATTAATCCATCTAAAATTCCAAAAGGATGGTTGGCTACAAATATTGTTGGACCATACAGAGGAATATTTTCAATATTATTTACATGATATTTAATATTAAGAATTTTTAATGCTTCATCCCAAAAATTTTTATCATTTAAATATTGATAATTTTTATTATAAAGATCTTGGATATAATTGTATTTTGTAATTTTATTTATTATTTGCATTAACAGTTTAGTAAGAAAATTTTTCTAAATATTTAGGCTCAATTTTATCAAATTCAACAAAAACAAAAATATCGATCGTTTTAAATTTTGGATCAATTATTGCACCATTTCCAACTTTAGCGTTCAATTTTAAATATCCTTTAATTAACGTAGGTAAATTTTTAATTAGTTTTAATGAAGGTTTTATAGATCTTTTATAATCTAAGTCTATTAACATTGATGGATTTGCTGTAACTTCTATGTGTTTTTCCATTAAAAAATTTTGTTGCAAATAAATCAATTCGTTTTCAATTTTTTTAAAATTTGTATGTAAAAAACTTGCAGTTCCAAATAGTCCTTCAATTTTGTTAGTTATTACGTAATTGTGAATTTCTCTCCACATCGATTGTAGTACATTTTTGTTTCTATGATTTTTATGAATACAAGATCTACTTACTTCCAGTAAATTATTATATCTATTTGAATTTAATAAATTTTTTAAATTATATTCTTCACTTGTGCAAAAACCTACATTTTTACTATTTTCTTCTTTTAGTAATCTGTAAGTTCCAATTATTTTAGTTTTACTAAATTTATTTTTTTTATAAGTAACAATTAAATGATCACAGTATTTATCGTATATGTCTGTATCTCTTTTAAAACTAGATATACTTATTATTTTTTTTTTCTTTCTATCTTCAAAAAAAACTTCATATCTTAATTTTTGTGCAGCTTTAATTTCGTTTTTACTATCAGCTAATTTTGTTTTAAATTGTGGTTTAAAAAAGTTTCCAGTGTTTATATAAAATCTTTTTGTATAATTTGATTTTAAAAGAGATGTTGTTAAACTCACATTCTTGAATTATGAGATTCATATTTAAAAATTGTTAAAAAATTGTTGCATATTTATTAAAATGATAGGTATTTTTGAGTTAATTTTGTTAGGGATTATAGTGATATTGTCTTTAAAAATATGGAACCAAAATAAAAATAACCTAGAGGAAAAAAAAACAGAAATTTCTAAATATGATCCTGATAAAGATAAAAAATTTATTTTAGATGAAATTGAAGATCAATTTATAGCATTAAATAAATTAAACATAATTGAGTACGCCAATCCTAGTGCCAACAAAAGATTTGGTAATAATCTTAAAAATAAACATTTAGGCACTATTATTAGGAACCCCGAGTTAGATAATCTTATCAATGATGTTAAGAAAAATAATAAAACAAATTTTATAGACCTTGAAATTAGTTTACCTTCTTATCAGCATTATAGAATTTATGCCATTCCTGGGCCTACCATGTTATTTCCAGATCAAGAGTCGGTAGTTTTATTTTTAAAGGACTTAACAGAAATTTCTAAAGCTCAACAATTTAGAACCGACTTTGTAGCAAACGTTAGTCACGAATTAAGAACTCCTTTAATGTCTATTAAAGGTGCCGTTGAAACAATTCAAGGACCTGCAAAAGACGATGAACCTGCCAAAAAAAAATTCTTAGATATTATGAATTCTCAAACTTTAAGAATGGAAAGTCTAATAAGTGATCTACTTATATTGAGTAGAATTGAATTAGAAGAACATATAAGACCAAGCGAAACTGTTTTTTTAGAGGAAGTATTTAACAAAGTTAAAGCAATTCATGTAACCAATATAGATAAAAATAAAATTAATTTAAAAATAAACATTTCTCAAAAATTTGGAAAAATAATAGGAAATGAGGAACGTATCCTAACAGTCTTTTCTAATTTAATAGATAATTCAATTAAATATTCTGAAAAAAATAAATCTATTGAGGTATTTACTTCAGAAAGTGTAGGAAAATTCTCAAAAAAAGGAGTTAAAATTTCCATTATAGATCAAGGCATTGGGATACCTGAAGATCAAATAGTAAGAATTACTGAAAGATTTTATAGAGTTGATGTTGAAAAAAGTAAAAGAGTAGGAGGGACTGGTTTGGGACTTGCAATCATGAAACATATAATTGCTCAGCACAGAGGTGAGTTTGAAATTAAAAGTAAAATAGGAAAAGGTACTGAAGTTCATTTACATCTACCAAGTGAATTATAAAATTTATAAGTATTTCAATACTTTTAAGTTGTTAATTTAATTTGTAATTAGTCTTTTTTTTTATAAAATTAATATGATGATTAGATTAAAAAATATAATTGTTCTTTTATTTTTACCGTTCTTATTTACAACATTTGTAAACGCACAATCAATTACTTCTTTGCTTAGAAATCAACAACTTACTGTTTATGATATTGGTATTTTTAGATTACAAGAGGATATGAAATCATCAATACCACAAGTTCAAAAGCATTTTCCTAATAAAGAAATCGAAATTTCAGATATTTATACAGATGTGGTTTCATCATTTTGGAGAAACACAATTGATTTAATCGTGTCTGTACCAATGAGCGAAACATTAACAAAAACAAACTATTTTTCAGATATGTATAGATGTAAAAATATTTTTTTTTCTGTAAGAGATCATCTGTTAAGAAATCAAAACGAGAGCAATTATAATTTTTCAAGAGCTTCGTCCTATGTAGTTTCAACATTTTCAACACCAACAAGTTGGCCTTCTTGGAAATATGAACAACAAAAAATTAAAGAATTAGTATCCATGATACAACTAGAAGTTACTTTAAGACCATCAAATGAGCTTGCTTTTAGGGAAGGTGTTAGTCCTATTAATTGTAAGGGTAGTTTGGCAGACGAATTTGACACTATTGTTGTAACTAAAAATTTCAATTAAAAAGTTAGGTTTTTAACAAAACCGTAACAAATCTGTAATATTAACATCCACATTCAAATCTAATAAGCGAGTCGTTGATTAAATTTAATTACGAAAGGAAATATCAATGAGAAAACTAACTATTATCCTTGCTTCGTTTTTAGCACTTACTTTGAGTACTGTAACATCGCAAGCGAGAGAACAAATCACAATCGTTGGTTCTTCAACTGTGTTCCCATATGCAACAGTAGTTGCTGAAAGATTCGGTAAAAAAGGATTTAAAACTCCTATCATCGAGTCAACTGGAACAGGTGGTGGAGCTAAATTATTTTGTGCAGGTGTAGGTGAAGCTCACCCAGATATCACTAACGCTTCAAGAGCCATGAAAGATAAAGAAAAAGCTCTTTGTGCAAAAAATGGTATTACTGATATTGTAGAAATTATTATTGGTAACGACGGTATAACATTAGCTTACAGCTTAGATTCAGAGCCAGTTAACTTTACAAAAGAACATTTGTATTTAGCACTTGCTAAACATACAGTTGTTGATGGTAAATTAGTTGATAACATTTACAAAAACTGGAATGAGATCGATTCAAGCTTACCAAATAAGCCAATTAAAGTAATGATTCCTCCAGGAACTTCTGGAACAAGAGATGCTTGGAACTCTTTAGTAATGAAAAAAGGTATGACTAAAGAAGCAAAGGCTCTTTATAAAGCTGGTTTTGAAGCTGGAAATAAAAAATATAAAAAACCTCAAAAACTATACAGAGAAGACGGTTTAGCAATTGAAGTTGGAGAAAATGATAGCTTAATCATTCAAAAACTTGTTGAAGACAAAGATATGTTTGGTTTCTTTGGTTTCAGTTACTACTTAGCGGCAAAAGATAAACTACAAGCAGCTAGTATTGATGGTGGACAACCTTCATTAGAATCTATTCAAGATTATAGCTATGCAGTAGCAAGACCTTTATTCTTCTATGTGAAAAAAGCTCACGTAGGTGTAATTCCAGGTTTACATGAATTTGTAAAAGAATTTACAAAAACTGGAACAATTGGAAAAAGAGGTTACTTAGCTGACATTGGTTTAGTACCATTGGATAAAGCAATGTACAGAACTACAAGAGATAACGCTATAGATCTTGTAGCAATGAGCGAGTAATTTTGATTTGTTAACAAATTTAAAAAGGCCCTTTTATTAGGGCCTTTTTTTTAATACAAGATTAAATCTACATAAATGAACTCGATAATTTTTTTAACAATTGTTCTCTTAGCATTATCGAGTTATTTTTTTGGTCGTAAAAAAGCATTAGCTATAAGATCTACAAATACAAGACTTACAGCGTTACCGAGATTTTATGGTTATTATTTAGCAATATGGTGTGCAGCTCCTGCATTTATTATTTTTGCTTTGTGGTCTATTTTTGAACCAACCGTAGTAAAATATATAGTTTTACAATCTTTTAGTGATCAAGGATTATTAGAAGGAGAATTAAATCTTATATTTGAAAAAGCTAAGTCACTTTCAAGAGGACAATTTAGTGGTGAAATAACTACAGCATTACAGGTAGCAGCAGACAAGTATGCATCTTTAAGAAGCACAGCCTCAGCCTCTAAAGCAGTAATTGTGTTATGTTTGGTGATTTCTTCGATTGCATATGCTTATAATAAATTATCTAAAAATTCACGAACAAGAGAACCTGTAGAAATTTTTTTACAATGGCTATTTTTCTTTGCATCATTAGGTGCAATTTTAACCACTGTTGGAATTGTTTTTTCACTTTTATTTCAGACAATTGAATTTTTTAAAATTATTCCATTTTTTGATTATTTATTTGGAATGCATTGGTATCCAGCAAAAGCATTTGTTAGAGACGCGAGTGAAGCTTTAGATCCATCAATGTATAGTGATACATTTGGTGCGGTACCAGTTTTTGCTGGTACTTTTTTTATAGCATTTATTGCCATGTGTGTTGCAATACCTATAGGATTGTTAAGCGGAATTTATCTTGCTGAGTATGCTTCAAATAAATTTAGACAATTTGCAAAACCAATTATTGAAATATTAGCAGGGATACCAACGGTAGTTTATGGTTTTTTTGCAGCTTTAACAGTTGGACCATTTTTAAAAGATATTGGTAATGCAGTTGGATTAGATGTATCTGCAGAAAGTGCACTTGCAGCTGGAGCTGTAATGGGAGTGATGATCATACCATTTGTGTCAAGTCTGAGTGATGATGTAATTAATAGTGTGCCTCAAAGTTTAAGAGATGGCAGTTATGCAATGGGTGCAACAAAATCTGAAACCATCAAAAGAGTAATTTTTCCTGCAGCATTACCGGGTATAGTTGGTGCAATTCTTTTAGCAGTATCAAGAGCGATAGGTGAAACCATGATTGTTGTTATGGCATCAGGTTTGGCTGCAAACTTAACTTTAAACCCTTTAGAATCCACATCAACTATAACTGCACAAATTGTTGTTATACTAATTGGAGATCAACAATTTGAAGATCCTAAAACACAAGCGGCTTTTGCATTAGGACTTACATTATTCGTTGTTACATTAATTTTAAACGTAATAGCTTTATCAGTTGTTAAAAAATATAGAGAAAAATATGATTAATAGAGAAGAATTTCTAAACAAAAGATACAAATCAGAAAAGCGATTTCAATTTTACGGTAAATCAGCAATAGTTTTGGCTTTATTGTTTTTAGCTATATTTCTGTTTAAAATTTTTTCTACTGGCTATACAGCATTTCAAAAAACTTGGATAACTATACCTATAAATTACGATCCTGAATTCATGTATTTAGATGCAGATCAAAAACCCTCAATTCAAGATCTTGAAGACTCTGAGTACTTTGATGTCGGTATTGAAAGTTTTGCTGCATTAGATCAAAACGCTAATGAAGATCAAATTACAGATATCAAAAGAATGTTTGCTTTTATATTTGAAGAAGAAATAAAATATCACATTCTTTCAAATCCAGATGATTTTGGAAAAATAGTTGAAGTTAAGTTGACAGCATCTGATGATTTGGATCAGGTCTTTAAGGGAAATTATCCAAGAGAATTACCGGAGGAACGAAGAAGAGTTACTGATTATCAGTTAAAAATTTTTGATAAATTAAGTGCTGAAGGTAAAGTTGAAAGTAATTTTAATTTTAGCTTTTTTACCAATGCAGACTCAAGAGAAGCGGAATTGGCTGGTATAGCAAGTTCATTTATGGGTTCATTGTTTAGTATATTAGTTTGCTTAGCTGTATCATTCCCAGTTGCATTACTAGCTGCAATTTATTTAGAAGAATTTGCACCTAAAAATAGGCTTACAGATTTTATTGAAGTTAATATTAATAATTTAGCAGCAGTACCATCAATAGTATTTGGATTACTTGGTCTTGGCGTATTACTTGCGGTATTTGGCTTACCAAGATCCACGCCTTTGGTTGGTGGAATAACGTTGTCCTTAATGACCTTACCGACGATCATTATTGCGGCTAGAGCATCATTGAAAGCTGTACCACCAAGTATAAGAGAAGCCGCCCTTGCAATGGGCGCTAGCCGAATGCAAACAACTCTTCACCATACAGTTCCATTATCTTTACCAGGCACATTATCTGGAACAATAATTGGTCTTGCTCAAGCTTTAGGTGAAACTGCACCTTTGATTTTAATTGGAATGGTTGCATTTGTTAATACTATTCCAGGCTCTCCCATGGATCCAGCTGCCTCTTTACCAGTTCAAATTTATATTTGGGCTGAAAGTGCTGAAAGAGGTTTTGTTGAAAAAGTATCAGCTTGTATAATGGTCTTGTTGATATTTTTAGTATTAATGAACTTAGTAGCACAAATGGTACGACATAAATTTGAAAAGAAATGGAACTAAAATATGAATAAAATAGAAGCAAAAAATGTAAATGTTTTTTATGGAGAAAAACAAGCTCTCTTTGATATCAATATGGATATTCAAGAAAAACAAGTGACAGCTTTAATTGGTCCATCTGGTTGCGGTAAATCTACTTTTTTAAGATGTTTAAATAGAATGAACGACGTTATTGATATCTGCAAAGTTGAAGGAGAAATCAAAATAAACGATTACAATATCAATCAAAAAGCTACTGATGTTGTTAGATTGAGAGAAAAAATTGGAATGGTTTTTCAAAAACCTAATCCATTTCCTAAAACTTTATATGAAAATATTTCTTATGGACCTGAAATCCATGGTATGGCTCAATCCAAGGATGAGCTTGATCAAATCGTAGAAGATAGTTTAAAAAAGGCAGCTCTTTGGAACGAAGTTAAAGATAGATTAAATGAACCTGGGACAGGTCTGTCTGGAGGTCAACAACAGAGACTTTGTATTGCTAGAGCTATTTCAGTTAAACCTGAAGTAATTTTAATGGATGAACCATGTTCTGCTTTAGACCCTATTGCAACCGCACAAATAGAAGAACTGATTGATGAGCTAAAAAAAGAGCATACAATTGTTATTGTAACTCACTCTATGTCTCAAGCGGCTCGAGTTTCACAACAAACTGGATTTTTTCATTTAGGCAAATTGATAGAGGTTGGTTCTACTGATATGATATTTAAAAACCCGAATCAACAACAAACTCAAGATTATATAACAGGGAGATTTGGCTAATGACAGAAAAACCACACACAGTAAAATCTTACGAAGAGCAATTACAACACCTTTCAAATGATTTAGTAATTATGGGTGGAAATTGTGAGTTAGCTTTTAGTAATGCCATTAAGGCAATTTGTAAAAATGATCATGCATTAGCAGATGATGTAATTAATAATGATACAGTAATTGATAATTTTGAAACTCAAATTGAGCAAGAAGTTGTTAACTTGATTGCTCTAAGACAACCAATGGCAATTGACTTAAGAGAGACAGTAACAGCATTAAAAATGTCATCTGATTTAGAAAGAGTAGGTGATTTAGCAAAAAATATTGCAAAAAGAACTAAATTGATTAAAAAAAAATTACCAAATGAACTTACCGAAAGTATTGAAAGAGTAGGTTTATTAGTTCAAAAACAATTAAAATCCGTTTTAGATTCTTACACGAATAGATCTCCAGACATAGCACAAGACGTTTGGGAAAAAGATGAGCAAGTAGATGATTTAACCAACAATTGTATGGAAGAGGTTATAAAATATTTAAAATCAGATTCAGAAAATATTGAATATGGATCTCATTTACTTTTTGTAACAAAAAATATTGAAAGAATAGGTGACCATTTAACGAACGTTGCTGAACAAGTATATTTTCTAGTTAATGGAACATATTTAGAGGGAGATAGACCAAAAGGTTCACAGTCTATAGTAACTGGAGAGAAATAGAAATGTCTGCTCATTTATTTATCGCAGAAGATGAAACTTCAATAATTACTTTACTTAAGTATAATTTGGAAAAAGAAGGTCATAAGGTAAGTTATTCGGAAAATGGCGAGGATGCTCTTAAACAAATAAAAGACAAATATCCTGATTTGATACTAATGGATTGGATGCTTCCAGATTTATCAGGTGTAGATATTTGTAGAAATCTTAAAAAAGATAAAAAATTTAAAGACATTCCTATAATAATGGTTTCAGCGAAAGGAGAAGAAGAGGATAAACTAAAAGCATTCGATACTGGAGCTGACGATTATGTAACCAAACCATTTAGTCAAAAAGAATTAAATGCAAGAATAAAATCCTTACTAAGGAGATCTAAACCTCAATCTTCAATTGATGTGGTTGAGTTTACTGACCTTAAAATAGATAGGATAACAAAAAGAGTTTATAGAAAAAATAAAGAAATTTCACTTGGACCAACAGAATTTAAGTTATTAGATTTTTTTATTAAGAATCCAAAAAGAGTTTATTCCAGAGAACAACTTCTAAATAATGTATGGGGTGAAAATATTTATGTTGAATCAAGAACGGTTGATGTTCATATCAGAAGATTAAGACAAGCCATAAATATTGCAAATACAAAACCTCTAATTAGAACTGTTAGATCAGCAGGTTACTCTTTAGAAGCTTGAATATCTTTTGGTCTAACAAACTCTTTTAAAATACCTTTGTTTGTAATTTCTTTCCAATTATTAATATTAAAATTTATTTTTGCGTATGCACAGGTAGAAAATTTATAATTTAATAATTTATATATATTACTGTTATTATTTTTAATTAATTCTCTAACTAAATTTCTAACGGTAGGTTCATGGTTAATTAAAAGTATAGATTTATATTTATTCGAAACTTTTTTTATCATATCAATTATTTTTTGTTCATTCGTAAGATATAGTTTTTTTGATGAAAAAATTTTTTTGGGCTTACTTAGTTTTTTTAAAATTATCTTGAGTGTTTTTTCAGTCCTTTTTGAGGATGAAACCATTACATAATCAAAAATAAATTTTTTTTTAACAAAAAATTCACGCATCAATTTGGCATTTTTCTTACCACGTCCATTTAAAGGTCTCTCAAAATCACTCAAATTTAAGTCGCTCCAGCTGGATTTTGCATGACGCATGACATATAATTCATACATATTTCCTAAATATTATGACTGCCATAAAAAAACAACATAAAGAAGAATTAAAATCTAAATATATAAATAGGGAATTATCTTGGTTAAAATTCAATGATAGAGTTCTTTTAGAAGCCCAAAATGCTGAAAACCCGCTATATGAAAGAGTTAAATTTTTATCTATAGCAGGATCAAATCTTGATGAGTTCTTTATGGTTCGAGTTGCAGGCCTATTTAGTCAGATAAAACAAGAAGTAGATTCTTTAAGTTCCGATGGTCTCAATCCTGAAGAGCAAATGAACGAAGTTGTTAGTGAGACCAAAAAACTTCTCAAAAAACAAAATAAAATTTATAAGGAACTCTTATCACAATTAAAAAAAACAAATATTATTTTAGTAAAGCCAGAAAGTTTAAGTAAATTTGAGAAAAAAAAAATATTTAAAATTTTTTATGAAGAAATTTATCCTCTATTAACTCCTTCTGCAATTGATCCTGCTCATCCTTTTCCATTTATAATTAATCAAGGACGTGCATTGGCAATGAAATTGAAGAAGAAAAATAAAAAAAGAATATTAAATTCTATAATTGTTATTCCAAAAGCACTTCCAAGATTTTTTGAAGTAAGCGGAACTAAGAATTCAAAAAAATATGTAATTATTGATGATTTAATAAGTTTTTTTGCATCAGAAATATTTCCAGATCATGAAGTAGAATTTAAGATGATTTTTAGGGTAATTAGAGACAGTGATGTAGAAATTCAAGAAGAAGCTGAAGATCTAGTTAGATCTTTTGAGTTAGCATTAAAAAAAAGAAGAACAGGTGACATTGTAAGATTAGAAATTTTAAAAAATAGTAATAAAGAATTAGTTAAATTTATAACAAATAAACTTAATATAAATGCCGATTATATTTATTATATAGAAGGATTAGTTGGTATTCAGGATATTGATCAAATATGTAAAGTTAAAAATCAGAAACTAAAATTTAAAAGTTTCAATCCCAGGGATGTTGAGAGATTAAAAGAAAATAATTATGATTTTTTTGAAACTATTAAGAAAAAAGATTTAATTGTTCATCATCCATTTGAAACCTTTGATGCTGTTATAGAATTACTCAATCAAGCAGCCAATGACAAGAAAGTTATAGCAATAAAACAAACATTATACAGAACAACTCTAGACTCTCCTATAGTTAAAGCGCTTATAGTAGCTGCAGAAAATGGTAAAGCAGTTACGGCTTTAATCGAAATAAAAGCTAGATTTGATGAAGAAGCAAATATCCAATTAGCTAGAAGCTTAGAAAAATCAGGTGTCCAAATAGTTTATGGTTTTGCTAAATATAAAACTCATGCAAAATCATCATTAATATTGAGAAGGGAACAAGGCAAAATCCAAACCTATGTACATTTGGGAACTGGTAATTACCATCCTGTAAACGCCAAAATTTATACTGATTTATCTTTATTTAGTTCAGATAAAAAATTAGCGTCGGATGTCGAAAAGTTTTTTAATTATGTTACTGGTTATGCAAAACCAAGAAATTTGAATAAAATTTCTATTTCTCCAATAAATTTAAGAAAAACCTTAAATGAACAAATTGATAAAGAAATCCTAAATTCAAAAAAAGGAAAAAAAGCTGAAATTTGGGCTAAAATGAACTCATTAGTTGACCCTGATATAATTGATAAATTTTATGAAGCATCTAACGTTGGTGTTAAAATTAATTTATTTGTTCGAGGTGTTTGTTGTTTAAGACCAGGTTTAAAAAATAATTCTGAAAATATTGTTGTTAAAAGTATTATTGGAAGATTTTTAGAACATTCTAGAATTTACTGTTTTGCAAATGGAAAATCGTTACCAAATAGAGATGCTAAAGTATTTATTTCTTCTGCTGATTTGATGCCAAGAAATTTGAACAGAAGAGTTGAACTTCTAGTCCCAATTGAAAATAAAACAGTGCACGAGCAAGTTTTAGATCAAATTATGTTAGCAAATTATTTAGATAATAAGCAAAGTTGGATTCTTGATGAAAGTGGTAATTACAAAAAAATTCAATATAGTAAAAGTGATTCTTTTTCAGCACACGATTATTTTATGAAAAATCCAAGTCTGTCTGGGATAGGAAAAGCAAAACTGAAAATGAAGCCAAAAAAACTTAATTTAAAAAAAGTTTAAAATGGAAATTAAAGTATTAAAAAATAAACAAAATTTAAAACTTAAACAAGCAAAACTAGCTGTAATTGATATTGGCTCAAATTCTATAAGAATGCTGATTTATGATGATTTTAGCTCATCTAGAGTTCCTTTTTTTAATGAAAAAGCAGTATGTGAACTTGGTAAGAATCTAGATAAATCACGAAAATTGCATAAAGCAGGCGCAGTTTATGCTTTGAAGGTATTAAAAAGGTTTTCTGAGATTTTAAATGTTTCAAAAATTACAAATTTAAAAATAATTGCAACGGCGGTTTTAAGAGAAGCTATGGATGCAAAACCTTTTGTTGAAGAAGTAGAAAAACTTTTTAAAAAAAAAATAGAAATTTTAAGTGGTTATGAAGAAGCAGAATGCTCAGCTGAAGGTGTAAAAATTGGTTTTGATAATGTTGATGGATTAGTAGCAGATTTAGGTGGTGGAAGTCTAGAATTGGCTCGTGTTGAAAATGGAATAATCACCAATAAAACTTCTTTACCATTAGGTGTTTTGAGACTTATGAACAATCCAATTGTTAAAAAAAGGAACCTATCTAAATATATTAAAAAATTACTGAGAGATGAAAAATGGTTATCAAAGAAAAAATTCGAAAATTTATATTTAGTTGGTGGAACTTGGAGAGCTTTATTTAAATTACATTTATTTCAAAACAATCATCCAGTTCACATAATTCATCAATACTCAGTAGGGTGTAATTCTTTATTAAAGTTTATAGAAAAAATTTCTTCAATGAATAAAACGAAACTTAAAACTGTGGAATATATATCTAAATCAAGAACACCATATTTGCCTTATAGTTCAATTATTTTGGGTGATATTGTGAATATTACTAATCCAAAAAATATAATATGTTCAATAAGTGGAATTAGAGAAGGTTCTTTAGCAAGAGATCATTTTAAAAATATTAATGAAAAAGATGTTTTTGAGAAATCATTAGAACACATTGCAATAAAAAGAGGAGATTTGGGTTTAACCTTTAAGAAATATTTTGATTTTATAAAACCTGTATTTGATGGAAATGAGCATTTCAGTGAAAAATTATTAAATTTGGCTTGTGTGTTGAGTCATATGGATTGGGGATTAGGAGCATTTCAAAAGGCTGAATTAGTGTTTCAAGAAACCTTAAACACTCCTTTATTACGGCTATCACACAAAGAAAGAACTCAGATAGCGTTATCTTGTTATTGGAGATATTGCAGTATTAAATACAACCCAAAAATAGAATATTTGACCTTTCTGAACAATAACGAAATTTTTTCAAGTAAACAGGTGGGGTCTGCTTTAAGATTTGCTCACGCATTAACATCCATATCAACAATTTTTTTAGAAGAATTTAGATTGTATAAAAGAGGAAATGCTGTTTTTTTAAAAATACCTTCGCAGCATCAAGAGATAATCTCAAAACAAGTTACGAAAAAATTCAAAGCTTTAGCAAGAGAATTATTTTTAGAACCTAGGGTAATTTATTCAAATTAATTTAATATTAATTTAAATTAGATTTAATACTTTATTAATTTATCAGAAATATTTCATCATTAATAAATTAAATGAATTCATTATTCTTTATCTTTTAAGGGTGCTTACTTTGTAGGCACCTTTAAAACTTTAAAAAAAGAAGCTACATGAGAGGCATTACAAAATTTTTCACCTAAAACTAATTTATTTATTTCTTTTTTAGATAGTAAATGAATTTTAATACCTTTCTCAGGTCCTTTTTTTTTAATTATTCTATTTGAATAATAGCAATAAATTTTAGTTGTTAACCTTCCAGGCTCACAATTAATTGTAAATAATTTTTTTGGTTTTCCTAATATTTTATATCCTGTTTCCTCATAAAATTCTCTACACGCAGCACTTATAGAATTTTCTCCTTTATCAATTATACCAGATGGAAATTCATAGTTGATTTTATTAACTGGAATTCTTTTTTGACTAACTACAACAAAAACGTTTTTCTTAATTTCTGCAACCACCAAAGATAAATCAGATGTTTTTAGGAAATGATAATATTCTTTTTTTTTGAAGGGCTTATTAATTAAAGTTATATTATTTGTAAGCTTAATATTTTTTAAATAATTCATAAGTTATTATATTTGAATAATATTAAAGATATTTTACAGATAAATTAATTATATTGTTTCTTCTTTAATTAATTTGGATACTTTGTTTATTTGATTCAATGTATCCGTATTCATCGGGTTTATATATGAAGCTTCTATATAACTATTGTAGGCTTTTTCGTAATCTTTCATTTTCAAGTATACTTGTCCTTTCCCAATTAGAGCACCGAAATGCCTATTTTCAAGTTTTAAAACCATATCAATATCTCTAAGTGATTTTTTATACTTACCCATAAAATATAAAGATGTTGCACGTCTATTCCAAGCTTCAGCCCAATTAGGATCTTTTTCTATAATTTTACTAAAAATCCCATATGCTCTTATATAATTTCCGTTTTGAACCAGTCTTGAGCCTTCTTTTAAGTCAATAGTTAATTGAAAATTAGATGGATGTGTTTCCCACAAATTCCATATACTTTTTTCTAAAATTTTTGCTTCACTTTGTGAATTACAATCTTTTAACTTATTCAAAAGTTTGTTTAAATCTAACTCATCTGTTTTTGCTGCTGAAGTCAAAAATACTGTTGAAATTATCAATAAGAAATTTAGTATTTTCTGCATATGTAATAAATCTGTAATATTTTTGTAACATTAATAAAACAAGTTAAAATCAAAATAAACAGCTATAAAATCAGTGTTATTATTCAATTAAAGATATAATTAATTTCAAATATTAAATTCTAATTAACAGATTCGAAAAAAAACATATGAAAAATTCCAATATTGAAGCAATTGTATTTGATTTAGCTGGTACATTAATAGATTTTGGAAGCCTTGCGCCATCTCAAGTTCTTATTGAATTATTTGATAGGTTTGGAATTAAAATTACCCGAAAACAAGCCATAGGACCAATGGGTATTGAAAAACGAGCCCATATAAAAGCATTGCTAACAACAAGAAAAATTAATACGCAGTGGAAAAAAAAATTTAAATCAAAACCAACAGATAAAGATATTGATAAATTGTTTAAACTTTTTAATCCAGAATTAAAAAAAATAATTAAGAAACATTCAAAATTTATATCAGGAAGTAAAAAAACTTTAGATTTTATAAAAAACAAAAAAATAAAAATAGGAATCAATACCGGATATTCAGAAGAAATTCTAAAAGTTATATTGCCAGAATTAAAAAAACAAGGATTTATACCTGATGTGTCATATAGTTCCTCATACACAAAAATTGGAAGACCTTCTGCAGAGATAATTTATAGGATCTTTTCTGATTTAAATATAACCAAGGGATCAAATTGCGTTAAAGTAGACGACACTATTCCTGGACTACAGGAGGGATTAAATGCTGGAATGTGGGTAATAGGAGTAATATTTTCTGGAAATGAATTTGGCAAAAATGAACACGAATTTAATAAATTAACCAACAAAGAAAAATTTAAATTTAGAAAAAAAATCTCTCATAAGTTTAAGAAAATAGGTGCACATTACGTAATTGATACAATTAAGGATTTACCGAAAATAATTGAACAGATTGAAAATAAAATCATTTAGTAAATAACATTTTTTTTATTACAAATATTGCTAACAGTGTTCCTAATAGCTCTGCAATTATAAATAAAGGTGTATTTAAATAATTTATTCCAGTGAATGTATCTGTAAAAGTTCTAGCTATTGCAACAGCAGGATTTGCAAAAGAAGTTGATGAAGTAAACCAATATCCAGCTGTAATATAAAAACCAACACATGCAGCGGTTACAACTTTTCCACTTTTCATTGATCCAAATATAATTAAAATTAATCCAAAAGTTGCTACTATTTCAGCTACAAATATATAAACCCCATCTCTTGTTTTAGATGACAGCTCATAAATAGGTAATTCAAAAAAAAAATTTGCTAAACCTACACCCGCTAGACAACCAAATATTTGTGACAAGATATATATATGAATTAATTTTGATTTTAATCTTCCCGCAAAAAACATACTTAGTGTCACAAATGGATTAAAATGTGCTCCCGATATATCAGAAAACACAGTTATAAGAACAAATAAACCAGCTCCTGTTGCAATAGTATTCGCTAATAACATAACAGCAGTATCGTTAGTAAGATTTTGAGCCATGATACCAGAACCAACAACAATCATTACTAAGAAGCAACTACCTATGAATTCACTATAAATTATTTTTTTTTTACTATTTTTCATAATTTTTAATCCAATCATTGATCCTGGTTTCTAAATTGGAATAAGTTTTATGTATTTCTGTTGAAATCAGCTTTTCTTTATTTGGTTTATCACTATTTTCTAGCTCATTAATGATATGAACAGGATCCTCAATGTCCCAATGAACTATTTTTTCAGGAGATGGCCAGACTGGACAAACTTCATCACTGGCATTGTTGCATACGGTAAATACTTGGTCAAATATTGTTTTTTCATCTAAAAATTTATTAAAGTTTTTAGAAGATAGATTTTTTGTATCAAAATTATTTTCATTAAGATATTTAATGACATATTTATTAATTATTCCAGATGGTTTGCTACCCGCGCTGTAACCAATAAATTTATTTTTATGAAATTTATTTACTACACTTTCAGCTAATATACTTCTATGAGAATTGCCAGTACAAACAAATAAAAGTTTTTTCATTTTTAACTTTTATTACTATAAATTATTTTTTCTAGACTTAATGAGTACTAAATCTAAATTGTAACAAAACTGAAACATTGTTAATTTAAAAGAGCAAAATGGATATTAAATCAAATATTGTCAATTTATTTAAAATTATAGAGGAAATTGGATCAAACAAACAATATGGAAATGAAAAAGTTTCACAACTAGAACATGCAATTCAATGTGCATTGTTGGCAAAAAAAAACAATGAAAACCATTTTTTCATTACTGCAGCTCTATTCCATGATATTGGTCACTTAATTAATAATGACAAAGAAGCCATAAAAAAAGGAATAGATAAAAAGCATGAAAATTCAGGATCTTTTTTTCTTTCTAGATTTTTTCCAGAAGATGTTACAAGATTAATTAAAGGACATGTACCAGCTAAAAGATATTTGGTTTATTGTGAAAAAGGTTATTATGATACTTTATCTATTGCTTCAAAACAGAGTTTAGATGTTCAAGGTGGAAGTTTTTCTGCAGATGAAGCAAATGATTTTATCAAACAACCTTTTATGCTAGATGCAGTTAGATTAAGAAAATACGATGACCTTGCTAAAGTCAAAAATTTGGAAATTCCAAACATACATTATTTTTATAAATATGTAGAAAGAAGTTTTAAATAAACTTTTTTTTGTTTAGAAAAATAGCTGTTACGTTCCCAATAATTGCTAAAATCAAAAATACCAATATAAGTAAGTCGTATCCTCCGATATTCCAAACCAATGAACCAATCCAAGGACCTAAAATACTACCAATCATATATTGCAAAGCTAAAATACCATGAAGATTACCAAAGTTTTTTTGACCAAAAGCATCATTTTGAACTAAAGGTTTTAAAATTGCCATACTTCCATATGCTGAGCTGTTAAATAAAACAAACAAAAAAGCTAAATAATGATTAATATTTATAAAGTATAAAAATATCATTCCAACTACCATCGAGTAAAAACAAATAACAAATAATTTTAGATTCGATTTATTTCCTCCAAATATCATTACCAAAATTCTTCCAATTACTTGACCAGGTCCAAACATTGATGCCGTCAGTACAGCTAGGGACAGACTCATTCCTTTTTCCTGTAACATTGGAATTACATGAGTTGTAATAGCACCAATATTAAATCCAATAACAAACAATGAAAAACTAAATAACCAAAACCTATAGTCTTTAAGTATTATATTAAGCTTTGAATTTTGATTGTTTTGTTTTTCAATATTTTTAAATTCTTTTCGAATTATATTTTTAAAACCAAAATAATTAGCTGGTGAACTGATCAGTATATTTATTATTCCAAAAATAAATACAGTAAACCTCCAGTCATATTGTTCTGTTAAATAAGTTGCAGTAGGAAATGTATATGTGCTTGCAAATCCCGCAAACAAAGTAATAATTGCAATAGATGTCTTAGCCTTTGATTTTAAATTAATAGTAATGACGCTAAAAAGTATCGTGTAAAGACAACCACCAGAGGTTGCACTAACAAGTATCCAAGCAACTAAAAATCCACCATATGTATCTACTAATGAAAGATAAATTACACTTAGTCCTAACAGTATAGGACTGGTCCACATCATTGGAAAACTTAGATTTTTATCTACAATCTTACCAAGAAAAGGTAAAAGTAAACTATGCACAACTAAGCCTAGAGAATAAATAAAAGTTAAGTTGCTTCTTGAAATACCAAGTTCATTTTCCCAAGTTAACAATAGTGCTGAAAATAAGTACATGCAGCTGCTGTAACAAAAGGTAACCGATATACCTATTAGAAATGCTGGTAAATATTTCATAAAATTTTTTATTTCTTTAACATTTTTTTAACAAAACTTAGTTATTAAATTATTATGAATAAAATTTTTATCTCATTTTTATTGGTCTTATCCACAGTTTCAGTTGCTCAAGCTGACAATCACGTAAAAATAACAGAACAACAAGCTGGTAGTAGCTATTCACAAAATACTGATGACACATTTAAAAATGAAATAGGGAATTGTGAAGACCCTGGAGTACTTATGTTAAGAGCCACTGTTAAAAATGATATTTCAAGATCTAGTCCCGAAAATGCAACTGAGGCAGAAGCATTAATGAAAGAAGGCATGAAATTGTGTAATGAAAATAGAGTTTTTGAGGCAAAACTAAAATTAGAAGACGCTAAGACAGTTGCCAGAGCAGGATTAGTAGATGGAGAGGATCCATCTGTAACTAAAGTTGTTGCTGACAATAATGAGACACCAAAGGAAGAAAAACCTTGGTGGAAATTCTGGTAAAATAGATTTTTATCTTTTTAAATTCTTAGATTAAAATTTTTAGAAAAAATTTGATAAAGATTTTTTTTATTTATCTTACAATTAATTGATCTGATCCAATTAATATTCTTCTAAGCCAAGCAGATAATCTATCCATAAATATTACAACTGCTAAAACTAATATTGCCATGTAGGCAACATTTTCAAAATCATTTCCAGTAGCTAATGCTCCTAAAAATTGCAAACCAATTCCTCCTGCACCCATTGCACCTATAATGACAGCACCTCTAGTATTTGATTCTAAATAGTATAAGGATTGAGATACAAAAATTGGAAGTATTTGAGGAATAATACCAAATCTATGTTGCAAAAATTTACTAGCTCCAGTTGACTGAACTCCCTCTTGTTGTTTCTTCTCAGTATTTTCAATTGCCTCTGAATACAATTTACCTAATGTACCAGTATCGGTAAAACCAATTGCAAAAATTCCAGTGAATGGTCCTGGACCAAAAGCTCTTAAAAATATCAAACTCCAAATTAAAAAATCTATTCCTCTTAAAGTGTCAAACAATCTTCTTAATGTAAATCTTAGAGCTTTAATTGGCGTAACGTTATATGCAGCAAGAAAAGACAAGGGTAGGGCCATTACTGTTGCAAACATTGTTCCTAATACAGCCATAACTATTGTTTCAAGCATGGCCCACCAAACTCTGCCGTGCATGAATGCTTCGTTGTCTTTAATTTCAGTTAAGAAAAGCTTTAAATTAGACATTTCAGGGATAACTCTCTCATTTGAAAAAGTTAAAGCTAATGCTTCGAAAAAACTATAAGGCTCTAATGGACTAGAAAAATCAAACCAAAAATACTTCCATCCAAGACTATAACGATGAATTTCTACTTTTTTTGGATAAACTTGAATTCTTTCATGCAAGGTAGGCCTAAATTCAACTCTATTTTCTGTAATTCTAAAACCTTTTAATTCACTTTTAGCTAAGTTTTCTGAACCTACCACATAAGGTTTTCCATTCGCATTTAATTTTATAGTAAAATCTCTCTCATATTTTGGAAAATTTACAATCTCAACTCTATCCTTGTATAATATAGCTTTACCTAAATTATTAAATTCTATGACTTTGCCAATATTATCAGAATTTTTATAAAACCAGTCAGGAATTGATTTATCAAGATTGTCTCTTCCATAAACACTCCTGTAATTTCCTTCAAAAGCTATTTTAATATCATCAGGACTTTCCCATTTCATTGTAACATGATCTTTGTGGGCATACGTGTCTAAAACAAACATCGCTGCATTTTGGGGCTTCCATTTTTTTGGAATATCAACAACATCTAAAGTAAAAAAACCTACTATTAAATATATTAAAATAAGAAAGAAAATTATTTGACCTTTTGTTCTACTTTTTTTAGCTTGTTTGAATGTTTCAGGATATAATTTTCTTATATTATCTCTTTCATTTGCTAAAACAGAACTCATTGATTTACTCCAATTAATTTATGTCTCCAATATGCAGACAAATAATCTAATGCAATTATTGTACCAACCAGTAAGAACATACACGCTAAAACATCAGCTCCATAATTCCACTGAATTAGAGCCGCTAACATTTCTCCAATTCCACCTGCGCCAACAAAACCTAATATTGTAGATTCTCTAACATTAATTTCTAACCTTAATATTCCATAACTCAGAAAAAGAGGAAGTACTTGTGGAAGAACTGAAAATCTTATCTTTTGTGTCCAAGTAGCACCAACAGAGCTTAAACCCTCAATTGGTTTTCCATCACAATTTTCTATAGCTTCTGTAAATAATTTACCAAGAGCTCCAGCAGTATGTATCGTAATAGCAATTACAGCTGGTAATGATGATTTACCCATCAAATATAAAAAAACCATCGCTATAATTAATGTTGGAAATGATCTTGTCACATCCATTAAAAATTTTGTAAATTGAATAACTCTCTTATTTCTAATTAAATTTCTACTAGAGAAAATTGCAAAAATAACTGCTAAAACAAATCCTATAGAGGTTGAAAATAATGCAATGTTTAATGTAGTAATTAATTCAGGTATGTACTTAATAACTCTCGGCCAATACTTCCATCCCATTTCAAATGTATCTACAAATAAATCTTTAGGATAATTAAAAAAATTAGCTATACCTCTTCCGAAAGATCCTGCATTTGCTTCTAAAGATACTAACGTACCTCCAAAAAATACTAATATTAAAATTGCAATTCCCAGTAGTGAGGACCTGGTTCTTTGATTAGTTAATTTTTTTAAATTAACTTCAATTTGTTCTAAGTTTGCAGGTAATGCTTTTGACATAATTTTAAAAAAAATTAGAGGCAAAGATTTAAAGTCTTTGCCTCTTATTTATAGGGGTTTAATTAATTGTTCTTTTGTGCTTCAATTTTAGCTTTTCTTGCAGCTACAACTGACTCATAAAAAGAGTGATCCACTGGAACCCATTTTTTTACAATACCATTTGCAACGTTTTCGCTACATTTTGGATCGTTTTCATGTATCCATTGTTTCATTCCAATCATTACTTGATGTGCTCTAACAGGTAAAAAAGTAGGCATTACAATTGGTCCATTAGGAATTAATTTAGAAGACCAAATTTGAACAATGTCATCCATATTTAAAATCCCTTTATCAACCATTTTTCTTAAATTTCCTGATGAATATCCTTCTTCCCAGCTACCAACACCAGATACCCATGTTACACCAGCATCAACATCACCATTCATTACTGCTAATACATTGTTTTCATGTCCACCAGAAAATTGTGTTTTTGAAAAATATGTATCTGGATCCATACCCATAGCTTTTAATTCAATTGATGGAATTAAAAAACCTGATGTAGAGTTAGGGTCAGCCCAACCAAAAGATTTACCTTTAAGATCAGCCATTGATTTAATTCCAGATGATTTAGTTGCTACTGCAACAGAGTAGTAACCCATATCACCCGTTGGTTGCATTCTAGTTAATACTGGTACCACTGCAGTTGGGTCTTTTAAATACATACCAGCGTATCCTGAAGAACCGAACCACGTGTAGTCTAGATTGCCACCTAACATTGATTCCATTGTTCCTGCATAGTCTTTAAATGTAAAGAATTTTGCAGGTACATTATAAGCTGCTTCGATATATGGCATGAAACACTCATTTCTAGCAATAATATCTTGAGCTGCTTCGTCACCTAAAAAACCAACTCTAAATTCTGGTTGGTATTTACTTAAGTCCATTTTTGGACCTGTGTAAGTTACTGCATTAGCTTGAGTTGAAAAAAACACCATAGCCAAAAGTGCAATAACTCTTGTTAGTTTATTAAACATAATTATCTCCTTTTTATAATTTTAGTCTAACGACTTATTTGTAACGATGAGTTATTGATCTCATGCAGTTGCAAATTCTTTCTCAACATCTCCATTTAATTTATTTTTTGTTTTAAGCTCGGTAGATGTTACTTGTGGCTCAAAAGCTTCATCAGCCTCTGCACCATAAATTTCTCTTGCAAGTTTATCTGATAATTTTTCAGGTAAATCATCAAAGACTATTTCACCATCTTTCATTCCAATAATTCGATCACAATAAGTTTTTGCTGTATCAAGTGTATGAAGATTTGAAATAACTGTTAAATTTTTTTCGTCATGAATTTTTCTTAATGATTCCATTACCATTCTTGCATTCATTGGATCTAAAGATGCAATTGGTTCATCTGCTAAAATCATTTTAGGATTTTGCATTAAGGCTCTACATATAGCTACACGTTGCTGTTGACCTCCAGATAACGTTTCAGCTCTTTGAAGGGCAGTGTTAGCCATACCTAAGTTATTGAGTAAAATCAGAGCATCAGCTCTTTCATCTCGAGAAAACATTTTTAAAGATGCTCTAAATGAGCCCTGATAATTTAATCTACCTAATATTACGTTTGTTAAAACATCTAATCTTGGGACTAAATTAAATTGTTGAAAAATCATTGCACAGTTTCTTTGCCATGATCTCTTTTCCTTACTTTTTAAATCTAGAATATTTTGACCCTCAATTTCAATCGATCCATCTGTTGCGTCAGTGAGTCGATTTATAATTCTTAGTAATGTTGATTTACCAGCCCCAGATCTACCTATGATTCCAATCATTTGAGGTTTATTAACCTCAAAAGAAACGTTTTTAACGGCATGATTATTACCGAAAAATTTGTTAACTTTTTTAATAATCATTTAAGAGGTTTGTTAACCCTCAAATCTTTAATAAATGTTAAAATATTATTAATGAATCTTTTAAATTTTGTTTAAGTTATATGAAATTTAAACCTAAGGTAGAAAATCTAATTTTTTATTAAAAATTGAATTTTAGATCCAATAAAATAACTTTCACTTAATTCTATAGGATTGTTTTTAAAATCGACATTAACAGATGTAGTTTTTAATAGTGCTTCCCCCTCATTTATATTTAATAAATTTGATTTTATTTTGTCTGCAATTTCAGCATTAATTAGAGTTTTTGATCTTTTAATTGATTTGATATTCAATAAATTAAAAGCTTTGGTTACTGATTGTTTTTTAACAAAATGATTAATAAATTTTGGGAATTTTTTATAAGGAATCGATCTGAAAGTTATTACAGAAGGTGACTTGTCAACAAAGCCTATGCTATTTATGCGTGTAATCTTGTCATTTTTTTTTAAGTTGAGTTCTTTTTTTTCAAAAGGATTGCATTCAGCAATATCAAAACTTTTTATTTCAATTCTTACTGATTGGTTTTCTTGAAGTATATTCTCAGTAAATCGTACGTTTTTACTAATTGAGTAATTAATTTTTGATGATTTAACAAATACTCCAAGACCTCTTTTTGAATATATTAAATTATCGTCTTTAAGTTCTTTTAAAGCTCTTCTTATAGTGTGTCTATTGACATTGAATTGTTTTGCATATTCATTCTCAGAATCTAACTTTTTATTAATTTTGTACTTATTTAAAACAATTTCTCTTTTGATTGAATTGTATATTTCTTTCCAAAGCAAATCTTTTGTTGTCATAAAATTTTAATAAATAATTAATTGAAATTTTTTTTAATTTTGTTACTTGTCTAGTTGTATAGTATTATGAAAAATGAATCAAGAAAACAATGGTTAAGTTATTTAGCAACAGCAGATGAAAATTATCTTATTTCGCTTTGGGACAATTTAAATATGAAAATAGAATATAATTGGTTAAGAGAACCTGAGATTGGCAGTGTTATGGTTCAAGGAAAAGTAGGCGCCACAGGTGATAATTTTAATGTTGGAGAAATAACTATAACTAGATGTTCATTAAATTTAGATAAAAAAATTCAAGGACATGGTTATGTTCAAGGTAGAAATAAATATAAATCCAAAATTGCAGCTTTGTGTGATGCATTGATGCAAACTGAAAAAAAAGAAATAATTAAAAGAAATATAATAGATAAATTAATTAAATATAAAAATAACAAAAGAAATGAAATATTATCTAAAACAGAAGCTACTAAAGTTGATTTTTTTACTTTGGTAAGAGGTGAGGATAAATAATCTATGGAAGTTGTTTCTAAAAAAAATAATTCTCAAATAAGTGCTGATTATTTTAGAAGTATTTTGTTTGCAACTTCATATCCTGGTTCGATCGAAATATTAGATAATATAAATTCGCCTTCAAACATGTTTTCAGCCAGTTGCTCTATTATAAAAACTTTTTGTGACAGTTATTCGAATATTTTTTTAGGTCGTAATATTAACAATTCAGAAACTATTGATTGGATTAAATTTAATACAGGTGCAAACATTACAGATAAAAAAAATGCAAATTTTGCAATTGGTACTTGGGATGATCTTTTACCATTAGATGAATTTAAAAAGGGGGACGAGCAAAATCCTGATCAATCGTGTACTATTATTTGCCAGTCTCAATTTGAAAAACCAAATGCCATAATTTCTGGTCCTGGTATTAAAAGTTCTAAAAATATATTTTTACCTGATAGAGAGATTATAAAAAAAAATAACCAGCAATTTCCATTAGGACTTGATTTTTATTTTGTTGATAATGATAAATTTTATTCAATACCAAGATCATTGAAAATAGGAGAGCTATAAAATGTATGTATCAGTAAAAGGTGGGGAAAAGGCAATAAATAACGCACATTCCTGGTTATCCGAAATAAGAAGAGGGGATGTAAATATAGCAGAACTAAATATTAAACAAATTAGTGAACAACTAACTTTAAGTGTTGATAGAGTTATGTCAGAAGGATCTTTATATGACAAAGATTTGTCTGCTCTTGCAATCAAACAGTCTAGAGGTGACTTGATTGAAGCAATTTTTCTAATGAGAGCCTATAGAACTACTTTACCTAGAATTGGTTCAAGCAAACCTATCGAAACTAGCAAAATGTTATGCCTAAGAAGAATATCTGCAACATTTAAAGATATCCCAGGTAAACAAAAGTTAGGCCCAACATTTGACTACACACACCGTTTACTTGACTTCAAACTTCTTGCTGATGGTGAGTATGAAAAAGCTAAGATTGAAAAATATGATGATAAGGAAATCCCCCATGTTTTAAGCTTTTTAAATAAAGAAGGATTAATTCAAAAAGAAATACCTAGTGGCAGAACATCTAAAGATATTACAAGAAACCCAATTAATTTTCCTTTAACAAGATCTGAACGATTGCAATCTCTTTCAAGGGGAGATGAAGGTTTTCTTCTTGGTTTAGCTTACTCAACACAGAGAGGGTATGCTAGAAACCATGCATTTGTTGGTGAATTAAGGACTGGTTACGTTGAAGTACAATTTGAAATTCCAGAATTAGGTATAGAAATAAATATTGCTGATGTCATGTTTACTGAGTGTGAGTCAGTAAACCAATTTAAAGGTAGTAAAAAAATACCTGCTCAATTTACCCGTGGATATGGTTTAGTTTTTGGTCAATTAGAGAGAAAAGCTATTTCTATGGCTTTAGTTGATAGATCAATGAGATGGAGAGAATTTGGTGAAGAGTATTTGGGTGTTGCTGCTCAAGATGAAGAATTTGTTATATCTCATTGTGATAATATTCAAGCCACAGGTTTTTTAGAACATATCAAATTACCCCATTATGTAGATTTTCAGGCGGAATTGGATTTAGTAAGAAAAATTAGAGAAGAGTATAAAAAAAATGAACAACGTACTTAAATTTAAAAATAAAAAAAATGCTGTTGCAGCTCAAGATGAAATTTATAATTTTGCTTATTTAGACGAAAATACAAAAAGAATGATAAGAAGAGCTTTGATTAAAGCTCTTTGCATACCAGGTTATCAAGTTCCATTTTCATCTAGAGAAATGCCTATGCCATACGGATGGGGAACAGGAGGGGTTCAAGTAACATCGTCATGTTTAACAACTGAAGATGTGATAAAAGTTATTGATCAAGGAGCAGATGATACTACAAACGCAGTTTCAATTAGAAATTTCTTTAAAAAAACTGCTAATATTGAGACCACAGAAAAAACAAGCCAAGCTTCGATAATTCAGACAAGACACAGAATTCCAGAAGAAAAGTTAAAAGAAAAACAAATACTTGTTTATCAAGTTCCAATACCAGAACCTCTTGCGTTTTTAGAACCAAGATATCAAGAAACTAAAAAAATGCATGCACTATCAGAATATGGAATTATGCATGTAAAGTTATATGAAGATATTACCAAAAATGGTCATATAGAAACAGCATATGCTTATCCAGTAAAGACAAATGGTAGATATATAATGGACCCATCACCTATTCCAAAATTTGATAACCCAAAAATGGACAATAACCCTGCTATTCAATTATTTGGAGCAGGAAGAGAGCAAAGAATTTATGCAATACCACCATATACTGAAGTAACGAGTCTTGATTTTGAGGATTATCCATTTGATCCCTCAAAGGCACCTTACAAATGTTCTATTTGTGGATCAAATGAGAGTTTTTTAGATGAAATAATTACTGATGATGAGGGTAATAGATCATTTATATGTTCAGATACAAATTATTGTAATCAAAGAATGGAAAATAATTAAATGCAACCAATTTTGTCAGTTCAAAATTTAAACAAATATTACGGTAATCAAGTGGGATGCAAAAATATGAATTTGACATTATATCCTGGGGAAGTCGTTGGTGTAGTAGGAGAATCTGGCTCAGGAAAAACAACTTTTATAAATTCCATATCAGGCAATCTTATTCCTGATAGTGGAAAAATCTTAATTGAAACAGGTAATGAAACGATTGATTTTCTTGAAATATCTGAGTCATTGAAAAGGTTATTGATAAGAACTGAATTAGCTTTTGTTCACCAAAATCCTAGAGACGGTTTAAGATTAGATGTAAGTGCTGGTGGAAATATTAGTGAAAGATTAATGTCGATTGGACAAAGAAATTATGGAAAAATTAGGCAAACTATTTTTAAATGGTTAGATAAAGTGGAAATCGATAAAAGTAGAGTAGATGATTTTCCAAGAACATTTTCTGGTGGAATGTTGCAAAGATTACAAATAGCAAAAAATTTGGTTACGAGTCCTAAAATAATTTTCATGGACGAACCAACAGGAGGTCTTGATGTTTCTGTTCAAGCAAAAATTTTAGATTTGTTAAGAAAATTAGTTAGAGAATTAAATTTATCAGTTGTAATCGTTTCTCACGATTTAGCAGTGATTAGATTGTTAGCTGATAAAATTATTGTTATGAAAAATGGAGAGGCTGTTGAGTCTGGACTTTGTGATCAGGTATTAGATGATCCGCAACATTCTTATACTCAGTTGTTAGTTAGTTCAGTATTACAGGTTTAAAAATGATTGAACTAAATAAAATTACAAAAAAATTTACACTTCATAATCAGGGCAAAACAAACATATTAGTTTTTAATAATTTGAATTTGAAAATTAATCCTGGAGAAATTGTAGCGTTAACAGGACCATCAGGTGTTGGAAAGTCTAGTATTTTAAAAATGATTTATGGAAACTATGTTTTTCAATCAGGACAAATTAAAATTAATAATCACAACATAGATCACAAATATCCTAGAAATATTATTGAACTTAGAAAAAATATAATAGGATATGTTAGTCAATTTCTTAGAGTGATACCTCGTGTTCCTACAATTGAAATTGTTATGGAGCCCTTATTAGAAACAAATTCAGATCAAGATGAAGTTCTTGAAAAAGCTGAAAAAATTTTACTAAAACTTAATATAGATAAAAACTTATGGAATTTATCGCCACTCACTTTTTCAGGAGGAGAACAACAAAGAGTTAATGTTGCTAGGGGACTGATTAGAAATTATCCATGTTTATTACTAGATGAACCAACTGCTAGTTTAGATAGTGTTAACAAAGATATTGTTTTGAATTTGATTAATGAAAAAAAAGATAGTGGATCATCAATAATTGGTATTTTTCATGATGAATATTCACGTAAATATTTAAATGCTAGGGAAATAGATATTACAAAAATATCAGATGCAAAATAACGGTCAGCTTATCGTAGTCGTTGGACCATCAGGATCAGGAAAAGATACTTTATTAAAAAAAGTAATTAAAAAAATTCCTAATTCCATTTTGGTAAAAAGGTACATCACTAGGAAAAAAGATATTAAAAATGAAGATCATTACAGCATATCAATTAAAAATTTTGAAGATAAGATTTTAAAAAAACATTTCTTTGTTTACTGGAAAGCTCATGGTTTTTCATACGGTATTCCATTAAAGGAAATAAAAAAAATAGAGGAAGGTAAAACAGTAATTTTTAATGGATCAAGAAAAGTACTTTTTAAAGTAAAAAAAAAAGTTAATAACGTTAAAATAATTAATATTATTGCCCCATCAACAATTATTAAAAAGAGACTTGTAAATCGAGCTCGAGAAGACAAAAAATCAATTAATAAAAGGATAAAAAGAAAAATTAATTTGATACCGAAAAATATAATTACTATAAATAATAATAAATCAATAGCTATAGGTGCAAATAAATTGAAAAAAATAATTTTAGCTAAGTGAAAAATTTTCTAAATTCTCAAACATTCCTTTTTGGTTTTCACCAAATATATATATTTTATCAAAATTATTTATTTCATTTAAAATGATTTGTTTGTTTCTTTCAATTTTTTTTAACTCAAGGTACAATTTGTTTCCTGTGACCTCTGATGCAAGGGTCATATGGAAATTAAATTCTGACATTAAATAGGGGTATCCCCATTTATATAAAATATTTAATTGTAATTTACTTAGTTTAGAGGGATTTCTTCTATCAATTTCTTTTTTTGTAAGAGGTGATCTAAATTTAAATAATTCTCTAACTAGTCTATTTGATAACTTATTAATGTTATTATTTTTTTTATTTTGAACAAAAGCATAAAAATTATTTATTTTTTTTAATTTAAATTTATAAAATTTAAATTTTTTGAATTTTTTTGCTATTTCCTCAGTTTTTTTAAATAATGTATTGGTACTATAATTTTTGTTTAGTTTAAAAGGAGGAATAAGTGTGCCGTGAAACCCATATTTCTTTGCAATTAAAACATTTTTATCTATGTTTATTAAGTTTTTAATTCCAAATCTTTTTAGATAATTAATTCTATGTTTGTTATTTATTAACTTTGCATTAAGTGGATCCCAACCGAACCAATATCTGCCAAATTCTTCTAGACTACTCTCTTTTGGTGGTGCATAATAAATAGCGTATCTAGAATATTTTTTCATAATTCAACTTTTAATACTTATATAAATTTTTTTTTCAAATTTAAAATATTTGTAACAATTCATGTGTATTAAAAAGCGATGAATGAATATATTTTAAACAATGCCATGATAATTAAAAAAGATGAAATCGTTCATGGTCATATCAGGATTAAAGATAACAAGATAGTCGATATAAGTAGTGGATTAAGTAATAACAAAAGTTCTATAGACTGCGAAAAAGATTATATTTCGCCAGGATTGGTTGAATTACATACTGACAATCTTGAAAGACACATGACACCAAGACCTAAAGTTTCATTTCCAGTAGAAAATGCAATTTTATCTCATGATAGAGAATTAGCATCTGTTGGAATCACTACAGTTTTTGATGCATTGAGAGTTGGTTCTATCGAAAAAACAGGAAAATACAAAAAATATGCAAAAAACTGTTCAGATATAATTTCAAATTTTAAGAAAGATAATATTCTCAAGATTGATCATAAAATACATTTAAGAGCCGAAACATGTTCAGAGAATTTAACTGATGAATTAGACGAATATAACGAAACTCACGATGTAAAACTGATTAGTATAATGGATCATACACCAGGTCAGAGGCAATTTAGAGTTATAGATAAGTACAAAGAATATCTTTCAATTAAACATGGTATGACAGAAAATGAAATGGAAATTCATTTTGAACACTTAAAAAATCTTCAAAAAAAAAACAGCAAGAAGCACATAGATAAAATTCTAGAATTTAAATCCTCATATGATTGTATTTTGGCTAGTCATGACGATACCACTGAAAATGATGTTCATAATTCAAATAAATATGGAGTAAAATTGGCTGAATTTCCAACAACATTAGAAGCAGCCAAAACTTCTAAAGATTACAATATTAAAGTCATGATGGGATCTCCTAATTTACTTAGGGGAGGTTCACACTCTGGGAATATATCTGCAAAAGAACTCTTAGAAAATGATTGTTTAGACATCTTAAGTTCAGATTATATTCCATCCTCATTAATTATATCTGTTGTCAAATGGGGTTTAGAAATTGATAATCTTCCAAAAGCATTTGCAGCAGCTAGTCACGCTCCATCTATAGCCACAAATTTAAATGATAGGGGTTTAATTGACAACAATAAAAGAGCAGATTTAGTAAGGTTTAAAATTTATCAAAATTCACCTGTTGTGAAAAACGTTTGGTCAAACGGAATCCAAGTAAGCTAAAATATTCCTGTTGTATAAGAGTATTTAATTATACCTGCTATCATTATCGGTATTTGTAATGAAAAATTTGTTAATAATGGTTTGTCTTTTGTAATGGTACCAACAATTGTCCAACCAACTATACCTAAACTGTGAGGTATCATGCTATAAGGATAGTAATCTAAATAAAAAGTTAATATTCCTAAAAGTGTTAACACTGTGCTTGTCCATTTTAAAATTCTTATATTTGCAGTCATTTTCTCTCCTTATTTTTTAATTCTATTATCATTTTAAATTACGATAATATTATATTAAAGATTTGTTAAAATTAATTTGTAATAATGCTTAATTTTTTTGAAGCTCATAGATAGAAACGTAATGTTTCTTCTTAGGAAGTGGGATTATGGTTGGAACTTTAGTTAATCTTGGTTTTATTGATTTATTTCCCACAATAATATTTTTATCATAATTCTCTAAATTTACTTCAGGATGAGGGTTTCCATCATTAATTAATGGCCACGCATCACAAGCTCTATAACCAAATAAAATTAGGGGTCTCGAGTTATTCATTTGATTGTGTCCAGAGCCATGAACTGATCTACAATGAAAAAATACTACTGTTCCTGCTGTCCCAGTTATAGAAACACTATCTTTAGTTCCTATTTTATCTTTCTTAGTATCTATCTTCCCAACAAAATAATTTTCTTTATTGTGGTGACTGTATAATTTCTTTTTGTGTGAATTTTTTATTATTTTAAGAGGCCCATTTTTTTCATAGCAATCATCTAAATATATACCAACTGTAATTAAATCATCGTTTGTATGAGGGTAAAAAGCCCAATCTTGGTGCCATCCAATTTCACTGCCTTTTTTCTTATTCGGAAGCTTAAAATTTAACTTACCAAGATGAAATCTAACTGTCCCACCTAATAATTTTTTAGCTATGGATATAATCTTTTTATCTCTAGATAATTGATAGAATATTTTATGCCTATTTTGAGGATTGTTTAGTCTTAGAATTTCTTTATTTTTTGAAGAACTTGAATTGTAGACAAAATGGTAATTATCATAGGACTGAGTTCTATTTGTACCATTACCTTTTTTTCTTTTTTTTTCTTTTGAAATTACTTCATTAACAATTTTATTAATTTTATTTATTTTTGTCTGAGATATTAGATTTTCTTTAACAAGAAAGCCATTTTTTTTAAATAAATTTAAATCGTTCATTAAGTTTTATTATATGAAATAAAAAAAAATTCTCTATATCAATTAATTTAAAGCAAAATCTTTGATTTTATTGAACTCAAAGTGATCTGCTATATCCTTTTTAGCATAATAAACATTTTGAACCACACCGTCTTCATTAATTAGAACATCAGTCACAGCTATATCTAAATGACCTTTTATTCTTGTAGGAATATATCCTTTCATCATAGCAGGAATAATTTTATGCGCCTTAAACAACATTGCGTTTAGTGTTTTACTCACTGATCTTTCAATTTCATATTTTTGAAAATATTCAAAATTTTCATCTGCTAACACTGTGAATGGTAAATTTTTATGTTTATCCATATATGATTTTAAATTATCTACTGGTGAATGAAATATTCCAACATGCGTAAAGTTATTTCCTAGCTCACCAAATCTTTTATTAATTTCATTAAGTCTTAGATTGCAGAAGCTACAACCTGCGATTCTATAAAAAGTTAATAAAACTTTTTTTCCCAAGGTCTGAGATAAATTAAATGAGTTACCATTCTGATCTGGAAGAGTAATTTCCTCTAATTTATCTCCAGTGCTAATTTTCATATTCTACATTATATAGAAATATGAACGCTATGTTAACAGCCTTTAAACGACGTAGACATATTTCTAATTAAATTGAAATATAAGTCTTTTCCTGGGTCTAAAGTTGCTCCTAATGGATCAATTACACCAGTTTTTATATTCATATCTTTTGCTACAGCTTTAATTATATCAGGATTAAATTGTGGTTCTGAAAATACACATGCAACTTTATCGTGTTCGATTATTTCTCTAATTTCCGCTAATTGCTCAGCTCCAGGCATTACATCAGTATTAACTGTAAAAGCACCTAAAATATTTACGTTAAATCTCTTTTCAAAATATTGATAAGCATCATGAAATACAATCGAGGAAACACTGTTACTTAATTCAGTCATTACATCAATTGTAAGCTTATCTATATCCTTTAAAGCTTCATCTAAATTACTTTTGTATTTAGCCTCATTTTTTGGATCATTTTCAATTAAATGCTCAACCATTTCATTTAATATTACCTTTGCATTAATTGGATCTAACCAAATGTGTGGATCAAATTCACCTTGTGCATGTCCTTCATGATCATCGTGATCTTCTTTTTTACCATGATCATCGTGATCTTCCTTTTTATCATGATCATCGTGATCATCAAAAATATTTCTTTCTCTAAACTTTAAAACTTGAAGTCCCTTTATTTGCATTAATTCAATTTTTTCTGCTTTTTTAGCAATTGATCCTAATGGCTTTTCTAGAAAATTTTCCACATCTTCACCAACCCAAAAAATTAAATCAGCATTTTGTAACATCTTTGCATGAGATGGCTTCATCGCAAATCCGTGTGGAGATGCATATCCATCTACGATCAAGTCAGGTTTAGCCACTCCGTTCATAAGGTAACTAGCTAACGAATGTATTGGTTTAATTGAGGCAACTACTTTAATATCAGCATTAGCTGGTACAAAAAAAGTAAATAAAGATAAAATGGATATGATTATTGGGAGTTTATTTAAAATTTTCATAAATACACTATTAATTGGTTGTTATAATATAACATTATGTAATAATATAACATTTGTAAGTCAAGGGTTAAATGAATTCTAATAATAATATTTTAGTTAAATTAAATAATGCTGGTTTTCGTCAAAGCGAAAAATGGTTAGTGGAAGGTGTTTCTCTTACGGTTGAAAAAGGTAAAATTGTAACTCTCATCGGACCAAATGGTTCTGGTAAAAGTACCACTGCTAAAATTGCTTTAGGAATTTATAAAAATATTGAGGGGACTGTTGAAAAATATACAACCAAAGTTGGTTATGTTCCCCAAAAAATTTCAATTGATTGGACTTTACCTATTAGAGTTTATGATTTTATGCTTTTAACAGAAACTATAGAAGATAGTGCTATTGATGAAGCATTATCATTAACAGGCGTAATTCATCTTAAAAATAAAAATTTAGGCAGTTTATCTGGTGGAGAATTTCAAAGAGTTTTAATTGCAAGAGCAATTTCTAAAAAACCAGAATTATTAGTGTTAGATGAACCAGTACAAGGAGTTGATTATACAGGTGAGATTGCTTTGTATGAATTAATAAAAAAAATATCTGATACTTTAAATTGCGGGATATTATTAATTTCTCATGATCTGCATATGGTTATGACTGCAACTGATCATGTAGTTTGTCTAAATGGTCATGTTTGTTGTTCAGGGTCACCAATAGATGTAGCAAAAAATAATGAATATAAAGCTTTGTTTGGTGAAAAAGCTTCTCAAATTTTAACAACATACGAACATAAACATGATCATGTTCATTCTGATGAAGGAGAAATAAAGAAAAATTAAATGTTTGATGATTTTTTTATAAGAGCACTAGTTGCAGGTATTGGAATTGCATTTGTAACTGGTCCACTTGGATGTTTTGTTGTGTGGAGAAGATTGTCTTATTTTGGAGACACTCTTGCTCACTCAGCTCTACTTGGAGTTACAATGGCTTATACATTTGATTTAAACATTGCTATTTCAGTATTTTTAATTTCATCACTTATTGCACTAATATTAATTCAGCTTCAGAAAAAAACTAATCTACCTGGCGATGCTTTGCTGGGTTTGTTAGCCCATTCTTCTCTAGCAGTAGGCTTGGTTGTGATAGGATTTTTAACATTCATTAGATTTGATATAATGGGTCTGTTGTTTGGTGACATATTAGCTGTAACTACAAATGACATACTAATAATTTGGATAGGTGGCGCTATTATATTGCTGATTTTAAAATTGATATGGAAACCTTTATTTGCGTCGACTGTTAATTATGAATTAGCTGAGGCAGAGGGATTAAACCCTGATAAAGCAAAAGCTATTTTTACAATATTAATGGCAGCGGTAATTGCTATTTCTATCAAAATGGTTGGATTATTATTGATTACAGGAATGTTAATTATCCCTGCTGCAATGGCGAGAAATGTCTCCGATAGTCCTCAGAAAATGGTTCTATTTTCTATAATTGGTGGCTTATTATCAGTTATCTTAGGACTATACTCTTCATTAGAATTTAATACATCTTCTGGACCCTCAATTATTGCAGCGGCGTTGATATTGTTCATATTATCTTTGTTTAAAATTAAACAATCGATTAAATTAAAAAACTAAGTGGAAATTTAAAAATGGAAAAACAACACAATCTCTCAAAAAACCAAAAAATTATTTTTGATTTGATTGATAAATCTCCTGAGCCGTTAAAAGCATATTCAATTCTTTTTAACGTACAGAAAAAAGGTATCAATGCACCTCTACAAGTTTATAGAGCATTAGATAAATTAGTTGAAATAGGAAAAATCCATAAAATTGAAAGTAGAAATGCTTTTATTGCATGTCAAAATTCTAGTTGCCAAATTTCGAAAGCAACAGCTTTTTCTATTTGTGAAAGCTGTGAAAAAGTTTCAGAGATAAATAATTTAAAACTTTCAAAATATTTATCAAATTTTGAAGATGACTCAGGAATGAGATATAACAAATATAATTTAGAATTTTTTGGTTTATGTAAAAAGTGTAAATCGAAGTAATGAGCACGGTATCTTTAACTTTAGATGAAATATTTGAACTTGCCAAAAAAACTCTTTTGGCTAATGGATGCGATGATGAATCAGCATCAATTTTATCAGATTTAATAAGAAATGCAGAAAGAGATGGCTCAGTATCACATGGTTTATTTAGATTGCCAGCATACGTTATTGGTCTTAAAAGCGAAAAAATTAATGGAAAAGGTAAACCCGAAGTTAAAAAAATATCTCCATCAGTAATTAAAGTTGAAGGAAATAATTGTTTAGCACCTGTTGTATTAAATAAAGGATTACCAGAACTAGCTAAAGCTGCAAAAGAAAATGGTGTAGCTGTGTTAGCAATAAATAACTCACATCATATGGCTGCTATGTGGCCTGAAACAGAAAAATTAGCAGAGGAAGGTTTGGTAGCATTTGCTTGTACATCTTATAAGCCTGCTGTTGCACCTGCTGGTGCTATAAAGCCATTATTTGGAACAAATCCAATTTCATTCGCTTGGCCACGTCCAGGTAAAACACCAGTTGTTTATGATATGGCAACAGCTTCAATGGCGATGGGTGAAGTTCAAGTTGCTAAAAGAGAAGGGCACAAAGTTCCACTTGGAACTGGTTTGACTAAAGAAGGTAAAGAAACAACTGATCCAGGTGAAATTGCTGATGGTGGAGTTTTGTTACCTTTTGGTGGTTACAAAGGTTCTGCAATTGCAATGATGGTTGAATTATTAGCGGGCGCTTTAGTAGGTGATAATTTTAGTTATGAAACAGCTGCAAAAGATAATAATGATGGTGGTCCTCCAAGTGGTGGTGAATTTATACTAGCAATAAGTCCAGATAAAACTTCAGGAACTAACTGGCAAAAACACGCGGAAGAATTCTTTGAGAAGATGAAATCATTGGGTGAAGTAAGATTGCCAGGAGAAAGACGTCATAAAAATAGATTGGACACTGGTCCAAGAAATATAAACGAAGAGTTAGTTAATAAAATTAAATCTTTAAGCTAAAGTAATTTCAATAGGAGTGTGGTCAGAGGGTTTTTCTCTTCCACGAGGATCTTTGTTGATATTTATATCTTTAATTTGATCAATTAGTGAATTTGAAACTAAAAAATGATCAATTCTCATGCCATTATTTTTTTGCCAGGCACCCCTCATATAATCCCAAAACGTATATCCTTCTTTCTCTTCATTAAAATATCTATACACATCATTGAAACCTAGATTTATCATCTCTCTAAATTTTTTTCTGATTTCTAATCTATATAAAGCATCATCTTCAAAACTTTTTACATTATAAACATCTTCTGCTGATGGAATTATATTAAAATCACCTGCAAGAATTAAATTTGGATTTTTTTTAGATAAAGTTTTTAGTTGTTTGATTAATTGATCTAGCCAATTTTTTTTGTAGTCATATTTTTCAGTATCAACAGGATTACCATTTGGAGTGTATATATTAATTAATTGAATAGTTTTTTTCTTATATTCAAATTCAGCAGAAATTATTCTTGATTGTTTTAATTTATCTTTAATTAAATCAGTTTTAATATTTTTTAATTTATTTTTAGAAATAATTGCTACACCATTGTAACTTTTTTGACCAAATATGTGGCTTTCATAATCCATTGAAGAAAAATCATCGTAAGGAAAATTGATATCTTCGGTTTTGATTTCCTGCATCATTAAAATATCTGGTTTATATTTTAATAAATAACTTTTGATATTTTCAATTCTTGCTCTTACAGAATTGACATTCCAGGATGAAATTATCATTAAAGTGAAAAAGAAACACCACAACCACAAGAGGACTTTGTTTGCGGATTAGATATTTTAAATTGTTCACCTATTAATTCAGAAACATAATCAATTTCAGAACCTTTAAGTAAATCTGCAGAGGTTTTATCAATTAAAATATTTTGATAATTTAGATCGTCATCTTGCTTTGATTTATCAAAAGTAAATTCGTATTGAAATCCTGAACAACCTCCACCTTTAATTGCGATTCTAAAAAAAGAACCTTTGTCTTTTTTTGCTAACAAACTTTCTATTTGTTTTAACGCATTATCTGTAAATTTAATTTCTTTAATCATGTCTCAACACTGATATTACTAATATAATACTTAATTATTTTAATTAAAGGATGAAAAAAGACGCTTTGTTAGGGATATACAAAAGTAAAGGCAGACTAATTAAGGAAGCTAATTCAAAATATCGATCTCCTTTTCAAAGAGACAGAGATCGTATTATTCATAGCGCATCATTTAGAAGGTTAAAACATAAAACCCAAGTATTTGTTAATACTGAAGGAGATCATTTTAGAACCAGGATTACTCACTCAATAGAAGTTGCTCAGATAGCAAGATCGATAGCAAAATATTTAAAATTAAATGAGGATTTAGCTGAAACATTAAGTTTAGCACATGATTTAGGCCACACACCGTTCGGTCATGCCGGGGAAGATGCCTTACATGAATGTATGGAGAAATATGGTGGATTTGATCACAACCTTCAAACTTTAAGAATAGTTATGTTTTTAGAAAATAAATATTTTAAGTTTAATGGATTAAACTTAACTATAGAAACATTAGAAGGTCTTCTTAAACATAACGGACCTGTTGAGGATATTGCTTTAGTTAATAAATTAATAGGATTAAAAGTTTTTAAAGGTAAAATTAAATATAACTCATTTCCCTCTCTTGAAGCTCAAATTTCAGCAATTTCAGATGATATTGCCTATAACAATCATGACATTCAAGATGGAATAAAAGCAAACCTGTTTAAAATGGAAGAATTGATAGAAATAGATTTTTTTAAAAATATTCATAAAAAATATAAAAAAAAAATTACTAATAAAAATTATAAAATTGCAATTAATCAAATTATAAGAGACTCAATTGACCTCATGGTTAGAGATTTATTGAATAATACCAAAAAAAATATTCAAAAGCTTAATGTAAAATCTTCAAGAGATGTAGCTAAATCTAATGAGTTAATAGTTTGTTTTTCTGATCAAATTAAGAAAGCGGAAAAAGAAGTTAAATTTTTCTTAAGACACAAAATGTACGATAACAAGTCAGTATTAAAAAAAAACAATAAAGGTAAATTAATAATTAACAAATTATTTAAAATAATTAAATCAAATCCAAGAAAATTTTTGTCTAAAGATCAATTGACTAAAGACAAATATAGAGCTATTTCAGATTTTATATCTGGAATGACTGATAGATATGCTATTAACCTTTATAATGATAATAAATGAATATTTTTGAATTATATTTAGATAAAATTAAATCTATTATCATTGATTTAAATAAAAATAATCAACTAGAAGTTCCTGAAAGTTTTAATGGTATCAATGCAGAAATACCCCCACCGAAATTTGATTGTGATATTTCAACAAATGTTGCAATGGTTTTATCAAAAATCAATAAAACTTCACCATTACAGCTAGCAGAAAAACTTGCTTCTGAAATTAAAAATAAAGATAGCGAAATTGAATCAATATCTGTAGCTAAACCAGGATTTATCAATATTAAATTTAGACCATCTTATTGGTCCAATTTTATTAAAAATATCACAGAAAATGCAGATAGTTTTGGAATAAATGAAAAAGAGAAAAAAAATAATTATTTGGTTGAGTTTGTTTCGGCAAACCCAACAGGTCCTTTACATGTCGGACATTGCAGAGGTGCTATTTTAGGCGATGTTATCTCCAATGTTTTAATTTTTAATAAACATAAAGTTACAAAAGAATATTATGTAAATGATTATGGTAACCAAATTATAAATTTTACTAAATCAGTATATTTTAGAATTAGAGAAATTCATTTTAAAGAGACATTTCCTGAAGATAATCCTGATTTATATCCTGGAGATTATCTAATTGATTTTGCAAAAAATATAATTTCAAATAATTCAGATCTTAACTTTGATAATTTTGATGAAATTAGTGATAAATTAACTGCCTTATCAATAGAGCAGGCGCTTTTACTTATAAAAAACAATCTCAAAAGCTTGGGCATAAAACATGATAATTTTGTTAGTGAAAAAAGTATTGTGTTAAACAGTGAAGTTGAAAGTGTAATAGATTTTTTAGAAAAAAATAACTTTATTTATAAAGGAAAAATTAAAGCCCCTGCCGGTGAAGATAACAAAAATTGGATTGAAAGGGAGCAATTATTATTTAAATCTACAGACTTTGGTGACGATAAAGATCGTGCACTTCAAAAATCAGATGGTACATGGACTTATTTTGCAAGTGACGTTGCCTATCATAAAAATAAAGTTGATAGAAAATTTGATTATTTAATCAATATTCTAGGTGCAGATCATGCAGGTTATATAAAACGTATTATCTCATCTGTTGAAGCTCTATCAGGAAGGAAAGGTAAATTAATTTGTAAAATCAGTCAGTTAGTAAAACTTATAAAAGATAACAAACCTTTTAAAATGTCAAAAAGAAAAGGGGATTATATTACCGTTGATGACTTGATTGAAGAAGTTGGTAAAGATGCAACAAGATTTATTATGTTAAATAGAAGTAGTGATGTTGAATTAGATTTTGATTTTGATGCTGTCAAAGAAAAATCTAAAGACAATCCATTATATTATGTTCAATATTGTTATGCTAGAATTTCATCTGTATTTAGACATATAGACAAAGACTTAAATTCAAAAGTTGAAATAAATAATTTTAATTTTGAATATTCTAACGATGAAATTAAAATTTTAAAAAAATTATCTGAATGGCCTAAATGTATTGACTCAGCTAGTACAAAATTAGAGCCACATAGAATACCAGTTTATTTATACGATCTTGCATCAGAGTTTCACTCTTATTGGAATTTAGGAAAACAATTTCCAGGAAAAAGGTTCATTATTGATCAAAAAACAGTATCACCAGATAAATTGATATTTTTGAAGGCTATCTCTAATGTTATTAAAACAGGTATGGATATTGTTGGTGTTGATACACCTAATCAAATGTAATGCTTAAGGAAATAAAGTACTTAATATTTGTTTTAGTAATATTTTTGTTTATTTTTTTTACAGGCAAATATTATTTTTCAGATGAACACAAAAAGAAATCATATAGATCTCATCAAAATATTGATGAGAAAATAAAATTATATTCAAAAAATTTACCAGTTTTAGAGAACGATACTCAAAATGTAATTGAGTATGTTAAGCAAACAAACAAAAAGAAAAAGAAAAAATTTAATTTTTGGAAATTATTAGATAATGATAAGTAAAAGAAAATCTTTCATAGTTGGTTTAAAATCAACAAAGTTATCTAATAACGAAATTTTATTTCTAAAAAAATATAAACCTTGGGGAATTATCTTATTTACTAGAAATATTAAATCTTTTGATCAAGTTAAAAAATTAACCTCTAGTATTAGAAAAATTTTTAAGGATAAAAAATATCCAATCATGATTGATCAGGAAGGAGGAAGGGTAAACAGATTAAGAAATTTAATTTCCTTTGATAATATGACATCTGAATATTTTGGCGATTTGTTTAGCAAGGATAAAAAAAAATTTGAAATTGTTTATAGGTTATTTGTAGATAAAACTTCTTATTTATTAAATTTAATTGGTGTGAATATCAATACTGTCCCAGTTCTAGATCTTAGAGTTAATGGTGCAAGCAAAGTAATTGGTGATCGATCTTATTCAAAAAATAAAAAAATTGTCTCTAAATTAGGTAATATTTGTATTGAATTATTTCAAAATAACTCAATAGGAACTGTAATGAAGCATATACCTGGTCATGGTTTAGCAAAAGTCGACAGTCATTACTCAACACCGATTATTAATAAAACATATGGATATCTTCTCAAAAATGATTTTTGGACATTCAAAAAGAAGAAATGTTTATTTGCAATGACAGGTCATGTTGTTTATTCAAAAATTGATAAAAATAACACTGCCACTCACTCTAAAAAAATAATTAATATTATTAGGAAAAATATAGGATTTAAGAATATTTTAATTTCAGATGACTTATCAATGAAGAGTTTAAGCAATGATTTAAAACTTAATACAATTAATTTATTCAGCGCAGGTTGTAATATAGCACTTCATTGCAATGGAAATATCAAAGAAATGAAGATAGTTGCAGAAAATTCACCTCAATTGAATAGTTTTATTGTTAAAAAAACATCTCAATTTTATAAAATTTTAAGTTAATATCTTTTCATGTCTGCTGCTGATTCTGAATTATTTAATGTCGATATAAATAATTATAATGGACCATTGGATGTACTTTTAGATTTAGCAAAAGCTCAAAAAGTTGATTTAGAAGAAATATCTATAACTAAGTTAGCAGATCAATTTCATGAGTATATTACTAATGAAAAAAACTTAAATTTAGAAATTGCTTCTGAATATCTTTTAATGGCAACATGGTTAGCCTATTTAAAATCAAAATTGCTTTTACCTGGAACTCCAGAAGAAGAATTTAAAGTTCAAGAAGTTGCAGAAAAGTTAAAATTACAGCTAAAAAAATTAGAATTAATTAGATTATTATCCGAACAAATGCTTAAGAGAAAAAGATTAGGTAGAGAAATAAGAACTAGGGGTATGAAAGGAAATATTAGATCTATTTATAGTACCGAATATAACTTAAGTTTATATGAATTAATGAAAGCTTACTCAACAATAATAATGACTAAAGATTTTCAAAAAATGAATATTCCAAAACTTCCTGTATTTACAACAGAAGATGGTATCAAAACTATTAAGGAATTTTTTGGTAAACTATTTGAATGGAAAAAACTTGATGAATTAATACCAAGTAATTTCAAAAGTAGTTCAAAATACAAAAGAACTGGTAAGGCTGGAATATTTGCTGGATCATTAGAATTAGTTAAAGAAGGAAATTTATCAATTAAACAAGATAAATTGTTTGATGAAATATATATAAAGGAAATAAATGATTAAAAAAGCAAAAGTTTCTAAAAATAATGTTTTAAAATTTCCATCAAAATTATCTGATCTAGATAAAGAAATAGAAGCAATTATTTTTGCGGCAGCTGAGCCTCTAGATGTAGATACTATAGAAAGTAAAGTTTCTAAAAAAGGTAACGTTCCAGAGTCTTTAGAAAAATTAAAACAAGAATATTCAAATAGGGGAATTAATTTAATCTGTATAAAAGATAAGTGGTCTTTTAGAACAACACCAAATTTATCAAGTTTGATGTCCCAAGAAAAAACTGTTGAAAAGAAACTGTCTAGAGCTGCAGTAGAAACATTGGCTATAATTGTTTATCATCAACCAGTTACGAGAGCTGAAATAGAGGAAATAAGGGGAGTTGCTTTTGGTACTAACACTCTAGAGATATTAATGGAACTAAATTGGGTAAAACCTGGTGGTCGAAAAGATGTCCCAGGTAGACCTATTCAATACATAACTACCGATGATTTTTTAAGTCATTTCAACATACAAAAAATATCTGATCTTCCGACAATTGATGAATTAGGAGCTGCTGGTTTAATCGATAGTTCAAGTGTTGATAATGCTATTTTTGGAACTGGAAAATTTTACAAAGAAAAGCAAGAAGAGAAAAAAGAGGATATTTATTCCAATATAGATGAAATGCTGAATAGCACTCTAGATCCCGAAGAGAAAGATTGATAAAAAAGTAACTTTCAAAATAACCTTAAAAAGGTTATAAGTTTTTCATGAGTATAGGAATTTGGCAAATAGCTATTGTAGTTATATTAGTTGTTTTATTGTTTGGAAGAGGAAAAATTTCAAGCTTAATGGGTGATGTAGCTAAAGGTATTAAAAGTTTCAAAAAAGGAATGGCGTCAGATGTAACTGACGATACAGAGCCAAAAAATATATCTGACGATAACAAAGACTCGGATAACAAAAATTAATTTAAATGCCTACTATCGGTTGGTTTGAAATTTTAATAGTTGTTGCTATTGCTATAATAGTTCTTGGGCCAAAAGATTTTCCAATAATGTTAAAGAAAGCAGGGTCTTGGATTGGATCAGCCAAAAGGTACGTAAATAACATTCAAAATGAAGTTTCAAATCTAGAGATTGATGAAGAAAAAATTGACAACGAAATAAAAAAAGAAATTAAAAAAGATGAGTAATGAAGATCAGGAAGGTGGATTTGTAAGTCACCTAACAGAACTAAGAAAAAGGTTAATAAATAGCTTTATCTTTTTATTTATCTTTTTTGTAATTTGTTACTTATTTGCAGAACATATTTACGGTTTTCTTGTTGATCCATTTGCAAGAGCTGTAAAAGAAGATGGCTCTGATAGAAGATTGATATTTACAGCTTTACAAGAGACCTTTTTAACATATCTTAAAGTATCTTTCTTCACTGCTTTTTTTGTTACATGTCCATTTATCTTGATGCAAATTTGGAAATTTATTGCACCTGGTTTGTACAAACATGAAAAGGTAGCAATTCTTCCTTACCTTATATTAACACCAATATTATTTTTTTTAGGAGGCATGCTCGTTTATTATTTGATAATGCCACTTGCGATTAAATTTTTTCTTTCATTTGAAAGCACAGGTCTTTCCACAAATTTACCAATTCAATTAGAGGCTAAAGTTAATGAATATTTATCACTAGTTATGAAATTAATTTTTGCTTTTGGTATCAGTTTTCAGTTACCAGTAGTTTTAAGTTTGTTAGCAAGAATCGGAATAGTTGATAGTCAATTTTTAAAAGAGAGAAGAAAATATGTAGTTGTTATTATATTTGCAGCAGCTGCATTATTAACACCACCCGATCCAATAACTCAAATAGGTTTAGCAATACCTTTGTTAATTCTGTATGAATTGTCAATATTTTCAGTAAAATTTATAGAAAACAAAAATTTACAAAAAGAAGATGCATAACATTAAAGAAATACGAAAAGATTTTTCTAAATTTCAAAAATCTCTTGAGAAAAGAAACTTAGATGTAGATCTTGAAAAAATTCAAAAATTAGATGAACAAAATAGAGATTTAATTCAAAAAAAAGAAAGTTTAGAAAAAGAAAAAAAAGATATTTCTAAATCAAAAGATGAAAGCTTATTTAAGAAATCTAAAGAAATAAGTAAAGAACTAGACAAAATTGTAGATGATCAAAAACAAATCAAGTTTGATCTTGATAGTATGCTTTCTAGCATACCTAATATACCGCATGAAGATGTTCCAAATGGTAAAGACGAAAATGATAACAAAGAAATATTAAAATCAGGAGAGATACCTAATTTAGAATTTAAACCTAAAACACATTACGAATTAGGTGAAAAACTAAATATGCTTGATTTTGATTTAGCTACAAAAACTACTGGTTCAAGATTTGTATTTGTTAAAGATAAATTGGCTCTTTTAGAAAGGGCAATATCAAATTTTATGCTTGATACGCATATTCATCAAAATGGTTATCAGGAGATATCACCACCATTAATGGCATCTGAAAGCACGATGTATGGAACTGGACAGTTACCAAAATTTGAAAATGACCAGTTTGAAATTAAATTTGATGAAGGATCAGATAGAAAATTTTTGATACCAACAGCTGAGGTGATTTTAACCAACATTGTAAAAGACAAAATGATTGATCTTAATAATTTACCAATGAGATTTGTTGCTTCAACCCCTTGTTTTAGAAAAGAAGCTGGAAGTTATGGAAAAGATACAAGGGGCATGATTAGACAGCATCAATTTTACAAAGTTGAAATGGTAAGCATTGTTGAGAATGAAAAATGTTTAGAAGAATTAGACAGAATGACAAATTGTGCTACTGACATACTAGATAAATTAGAATTACCTTATCGAAAAGTAATTTTGTGTTCTGGTGATATGGGATTTAGCGCAGAGAAAACCTATGATATAGAGGTATGGTTACCATCAGAAAATAAATATAGAGAAATATCATCATGTTCATCTTGCTCAACGTTTCAAGCACAGCGTATGAAGGCAAGATATAAAAATAATAATAAGGAAAATGTTTTTGCAGGTACTTTGAATGGAAGTGGTTTAGCTGTTGGAAGAACTCTGATTGCAATTATGGAAAACTATCAGCAAAAAGATGGTTCTATTATAATTCCTAAAGTTCTAAGACCTTATATGAACAATATGGAATTGATTTCTAACAATTAAAGTTGTTTTAATTAGTTAGATGGTATAAGAATGCCATAATTTAAAGGAGATTTATGGAAGGTTCAGGAATAGGTCAATTTATACCGCTAATTTTAATTTTTGTTATTTTTTATTTTTTCTTAATCAGACCACAGCAAAAAAAAGTTAAAGAGCATAAAGCAATGGTCGAAGGTTTAAAGAGAGGTGATAAAGTAGTCACTTCAGGTGGTATAACAGGAAGAGTAGAAAGATTAATTGATAACGACAAAGTAGAAGTTGAAATAGCTGAAAATGTTAAAGTAGAAATTGTTAAATCTACAGGTATTCAAAGTCTTTTAAACAATACTCCAGAAGTTAAAAAATAATCAATTAAGATAAGTGCTTTATTTTTCTAAACTAAGAATCTTATTTGTAACTTTATTTTCTTTATTATTTATTTTAATTGCGTCGTCAAATTTATTTAAGTTCGATGATAGCTTTTTTAATAAGAAAATAAATCTTGGTTTAGATTTACAAGGTGGTTCTTATCTTCTACTTGAAATTGATAATGAGCCTGTAATTGAGCAAAAATTACAAAATTTAACAACAACTATAAGAAATTATTTTAAAGAGAAAAACATAAAAGTTAATAATATTAAAATTGATAATCAAAATATTTTTTTTAATGTTGCTGATTTAGATAAACAAGCAGTACTAGATGTTTTTCAAGATGAAAATAGTGACCTAAATCCTTACTATCCAAGATTTAAATCACATCAACTTGATATCGAAGATAATGGTATCAACTTAAAAGTAAGTTTTTCAAGACAAGGTATAATCAATCTTAAAACCTCATCACAAGATCAAGCTATAGAAATTGTAAGAAGAAGGGTAGATGAAGTCGGTACTAATGAACCAAATATTTTAAAAAGAGGTAATGATAGAATCCTTGTTGAACTTCCTGGTTTAGATGATCCTCAAAGAATTAAATCACTATTAGGAAAAACAGCAAATCTTACATTTAGATTTGTAACTAATGATGAAAGTGACAGATTTGGTGTTGAGAAGTTAAAATTTGAAGATGGCTTAGAAGAGGTAATAGTAAGCAAAAGAATAATCATCAGTGGTGAAAATCTATTAGATGCACAACCAAAAATGGACACTCAAAACAATCAAACTATTGTGTCATTTACATTAGATAGAGTAGGTGCCAAAAGATTTGGTAAAGCAACATCTACTGGTATTGGAAAACAATTGGCCATTGTTTTAGATGGAAAAATAATTAGTGCACCTGTTGTTAGAGATACAATAGCAAGTGGATCTGGACAGATCAGTGGTGGATTTACTTTCCAAACTGCTACGGATTTAGCTTTATTGTTAAGATCTGGAGCTCTACCTGCTCCATTAGAAATAATAGAGGAAAGAACTGTAGGTCCTGATCTTGGACAAGATTCGATTAATGCAGGAATGATTGCTTTAGCTATAGGTTTTTTATTAGTTATTATTTTTATGTTTGCTAAATACAAAATTTTTGGACTAATCACTAACGTAACATTAATAATTAATTTATTTTTATTGCTTGGTATTTTAACTTTATTTGAAGCAACACTAACTCTTCCTGGTATAGCGGGTATAATTTTAACTGTTGGAATGGCAGTTGATGCAAATGTTTTAATTTTTGAAAGAATTAAAGAAGAGTTAAAAGGTGAGAGTAATAATATTTTAGCTTTTGATGGAGGTTATACAAAGTCAAGAACGGCAATTATTGATGCAAATATTACTACTTTATTAGCTGCTATAATTTTATTTTTTATGGGATCTGGTCCCGTGAAAGGATTTGCTGTTACTCTAGGAGTTGGAATATTTACAACTCTATTTTCAGTTTATTTTATAGCAAGATTGTTCACTAGTCTTTATGTGATAAGAAATAAAAATAAGGAAAAACTAATCTAATGATAGCTTTTAACAAATACTACAATCAGTTTAACATATTATCTATATTTTTAATTACAGCGTCGCTTTTATTATTAATATTTAAAGGTTTAAATTATGGTATAGACTTTAAAGGTGGAACATTAATTGAATTAAGGTCATCAGATAGCAAAATTAGCGTAAGTTCCTTAAGAGATAAATTTAATCAAATGGATTTAGGGGATGTTTCAGTTAAAAAATTTGGAAATGATACTGACTTTCTAATTAAATTTGAAAACAAAGATAATAAAAAAAATATAATTGAAGAAATCAAAGAGAATTTAGATAGCTCTTTTGGGAGTAATTATGACTTTAGAAGAGTTGAAAACGTAGGTCCTAAAGTTAGTGCTGAGTTGCTTAAAGCTGGCGTGATAGCAATCTCTTTATCTTTAGCTGTGATGCTTATTTATATTTGGATCCGTTTCGAGTGGCAATTTAGTTTAGGAGCTATTTTGGCTTTATTTCATGATGTAATAGTGACATTAGGAATTTTCTCATTGTTTAGCCTTGAGATTAATTTGTCAATTATTGCAGCTGTGCTAACAATTGTTGGTTATTCTATGAACGACACAGTTGTAATTTTTGATCGTGTTAGAGAAAATTTAAGAAAATATTCAGATATTAAAATTTTTGAATTAACAAACATTTCAATCAATGAAACTTTATCTAGAACAATAATAACTTCGGCTACGACGTTGTTAGCTTTGTTGGCAATATTCTTTTTTGGTGGCGAAATTTTAAAAGGTTTTTCTTTAGCGATGATACTTGGTGTTGTATTTGGAACTTATTCTTCGATATATATTGCTAACACAGTTTTAGTAAGATTGAGAGTTTCACAAAAAACAGTCTTGAGAGAAGACGATAATAAAACAGTTTAATAAATTAGTACTTAATATAGGTTTTGAGCAGCTACCATTGTTAGTAACATTGGTAGAGATAATAATGTATTTGTTCTTGAGAATAACATAGCAGTTTTGGCTGACTTAGCTTTTGTCTCTGGATCAGCTTCAACTATTCCTAATGCTCTTTTTTGGTTTGGCCAAATTACAAACCATACATTTATTGCCATGATAATAGCTAACCACATCCCAATACCAATAGCAGTGTGTTTTGGAACGCCTGATCCAATACTCAATATCATAGCATCATGAAGGTATCCATTTAGATATGCTAGAATTAATCCTGATAAAACAGTTAAGGCAGCTCCCCATCTAAAGTAAAATAATGCAGCTGGAGCTATAACTTTGCCAATTGCAGGTTTTTGTTCGTCAGGAATTTTAGCCATGTTAGGTATTTGAACAAAATTAAAATACCATAATAAACCAATCCACATTATACCTACAACTACATGAACGTATCTTGCAAACCAGCTATAAAAAATAACATCAAAATCAAAACCGTCATTTTGAAGAAACAAACCCAAAAAAAGCACAATAACCAACGCTAATGATGCATGAACTGTTTTAGATAATGATGAAAGTATATTTGACATTATTTTTTATTTATAACATTAAAAATTTATTATTTATATACAAAATTTACTTTTTTAATTCATTAGTTAATACAAGAGAGGTTTTAAAAACTGGCCTGTGTAGCTTTCTTTTACTTTGCAAACTTCTTCAGGTTTACCTTCTGCAACAATTTTACCACCTTTTACACCGCCCTCAGGACCCATATCAACTATATGATCAGCGGTTTTAATAACATCCAAGTTATGTTCTATGACAACAACGGTGTTGCCTAATTTGACAAAAGTATGAAGAATTTCCAGTAATTTCTTAATATCGTGCTGATGTAGACCAGTTGTTGGTTCGTCTAATATGTACATGGTTCTACCAGTTGATCTTTTTGATAATTCTTTAGCTAGTTTAATCCTTTGTGCCTCACCACCTGATAGTGTAGTAGCTTGCTGCCCAATTTTAATGTAACCAAGTCCAACTTTTTTTAAGGTTAATAATTTAGATTTAATATTTGAAATGTTTTCAAAATATTCACAACCTTCATCAACAGACATATCTAAAACATCGGCTATACTTTTTCCTTTAAACTTAATCTCTAAAGTTTCTCTGTTGTATCTCGTTCCTTTACACTCATCACACTGAATATAAACATCTGGTAAAAAGTGCATCTCATAGGTAATAACACCATCTCCTTCACAAGCTTCACATCTACCACCCTTAACATTAAATGAAAATCTTCCTGGCTTATAACCTCTAGTTTTAGACTCTGGTAAACTAGTAAACCAATCTCTTATGGGACCAAAAGCTCCAGTATATGTAGCTGGGTTAGATCTTGGGGTTCTACCAATAGGGGATTGATCTATATCAATAATCTTATCAATTAATTCTACACCTTTATAACCTTTAAATGCTTTTGGAGTTTTTCTAGCTTTATTATTAAGTGTTAAGTTTAATGCATGAAATAACGTTTGTAATACTAATGTAGATTTACCACTACCCGAAACACCAGTTACACAAGTGAATGTTCCTGTAGGAATTTTAAGGTTAACATTATTTAAATTATTTCCACTAGCACCATTTATTTCTACAAATCTACCATTCTTTGCTAATCGTCTAGTTTTAGGAATTTCAATTTTTTGTTTATTTGCAAGATACTGTCCAGTTATACTCTTCTTATCCTTTTTAAGTTCTTCGTAAGTTCCTTGAGCTGTTATTTGACCACCATTCGTTCCTGCTTCAGGTCCAAGGTCAATAATATGATCTGCATTTTCCATCGTTTCAGTATCATGTTCAACAACAATTACTGTATTTCCAAGATCTCTTAATCTTTTTAATGCATTTATTAATTTAACATTATCTTTTTGATGTAAACCAATTGATGGTTCATCTAAAACATATAATACTCCTGTTAAACCAGACCCAATTTGTGATGCTAATCTAATTCTTTGAGCTTCACCTCCCGATAAGGTACCAGACTCTCTTGAGAGTGTTAAATAATCCAAACCAACATTAAGTAAGAAATTTAATCTTTCATTTATTTCTTTTAGTACATGTTCTGCAATTTTGAATTGCCTTTTATCTAAATTATTTTCCAAGCTTTTAAACCATTCAGCGGCATCATGAATTGATTTTTTAGTAACCTCACTAATATTTAAATCATTAATCTTAACACATAATGCTTCTTCTTTAAGTCTGTCCCCATTACAAGCTTCACATGCAGTATCAGATTGATATTCAGCTATTGCTTCTCTTTTCCATTCACTATCAGACTCCAAGAAACGTCTTTCAAGATTATTAATTACACCTTCAAAAGTTTTTTTATATGAATATTTTTCATATCCATCATCATAATTAAATTTAATTTCGTCTTCATCTGAACCATATAAAATTATATCTTTTATTTTTTTTGGAAGCTTTTTCCATTTTTCATCAAGAGAAAATTCATAATGTTTTGCAAGAGAAGCTAAAGTTTGTGCATAATATAAAGTTGTCGATTTAGCCCATGGTTCAATTGCGCCATCTGCTAAACTTTTTCGCTCATCTGGCACTACTAAATTTGGATCTACGTTTAATTTCATTCCTATACCTTCACATTCTTCACAAGCACCATAGGGACTATTAAATGAAAACAATCTTGGTTCTATTTCTTCAATAGTAAAACCACTTTCTGGACAAGCAAACTTTGTGGAGTAAATTAGTTTTTCAATTTTTCTAAATTTTTGAGGAAGAGTTTCATCTTCGTACTCAACAAAAACTAATCCATTAGCTAAATTTACTGCTGTTTCTACGCTTTCAGCTAATCTGTTTCCAAGTTTTGAATTAAGTACAATTCTATCAACTAGAATTGAAATATCGTGCTTTAATTTTTTATCAAGGTTAGGAGATTTTTCTATATCATATAATACGTTATCAATTTTTATTTTTCTAAATCCACGTCTCTTATAGCTTAAAATATCTTTTTTATATTCACCCTTACGACCTCTTACTACTGGAGCATAAATATAAATTGTAGATTTTTTTGGTAATTTTTTAATTAAATCAACAATTTGAGTAATTGTTTGTGAGGTTATTGGCTTGCCTGTAAAAGGAGAGTAGGGAATACCTGCTCTTGCATAGAGTACCCTCATATAGTCATATATTTCTGTAACAGTTGCAACAGTTGATCTTGGATTTTTTGAAGTATTTTTTTGCTCAATTGCTATAGCAGGACTTAAGCCTTCAATTAAATCAACATTTGGCTTTTTCATTTTATCTAAAAACTGACGAGCATAAGCTGATAAACTTTCGACATATCTTCTTTGACCTTCAGCATAGATGGTATCAAAAGCTAATGAAGATTTTCCTGACCCAGACAAACCTGTTATGACTACAAATTTATCTTTTGGAATCTCTACAGTCACATTCTTCAAATTGTGTTCTTTAGCGCCCTTAATAACTATCTTTTTCATCATATTTTTAGTTGCTTTGAGTCAATAAAATTAATATTCAGAAGAATTGTGATATAAATCTTATTAATTAATTTAACAAATAGTAAATATTATGGCTGGAAGTTTAAATAAAGTATTATTAATTGGTCGTTTGGGCGCAGACCCTGAAATTAAACAAATGGTAAATGGCAAGAGTGTAGCTAGACTAAGTCTTGCAACCAGCCAAACATGGAAAGATAAAAATACTGGTGAAAGAAAAGAAAAAACTGAATGGCACCGTATAGTTGTATTCAATGAAGGACTGTTAAATGTTGTTCAACAATATTTAAAAAAAGGTGCTCAAGTTTATGTAGAGGGACAACTCACAACACGTAAATGGAAAGATGAACAATCTGGCCAAGATAAGTATTCAACAGAAATTGTCATACAAGGTTACAATTCTTCACTTACAATGTTAGGCGGAGGAAATTCAGGTGGTGGAATTCAGAATGACACAACTCAACAAAATAATATTGAGGATTCTTCTCAAGTGTCAAATGACATGGATGACGAAATTCCATTTTAATTTCTATGCAAAAAACTGAAGAAACAAAAGATAAAAATATTAATCTAATCTCTATGCATGACGAGATGAGCTCGTCTTATTTGTCTTATGCAATGAGTGTAATTGTAAGTCGTGCATTACCTGATGTAAGAGATGGATTAAAACCAGTTCACAGAAGAATTCTTTATGCAATGTACAAAGGTGGTTATGATTGGTCTAAACAATTTAGAAAATCAGCAAGAATAGTCGGAGATGTAATTGGTAAATACCACCCTCATGGCGATCAATCTGTATACGATGCTTTGGTTAGAATGGTTCAAGATTTTTCAATGAGCTTACCTTTGGTTCAAGGTCAGGGTAATTTTGGATCTATTGACGGTGATCCAGCGGCTGCTATGAGGTATACCGAAACAAGATTATCAAAGGTTTCACAATATTTGATTGATGATATCGAAAAAAATACGATTAGTTTTAAAAGTAATTATGATGAAACAGAGAAAGAACCTAGCGTCTTACCTGCGCAATTTCCAAATCTATTAGTTAATGGTGCTGGTGGTATTGCTGTTGGAATGGCAACCAGTATTCCTCCACACAATCTAGGTGAGATAATTGATGGTACTTTAGCCTTAATAGACAATAAAGATATTAAAATAAAAGAACTAATGAAACACATTCCAGGACCAGATTTTCCAACTGGAGGAGTAATAATCGGTAAAGATATAATTAAACAAGGTTACAATAATGGAAGAGGCTCATTTAAAATTAGAGGTGAAGTATCAGTTGAAAGCTTAAAGAATGGTAGAGATAGATTGGTAATTACCTCAATTCCATACCAAGTTAACAAAGCTGTACTAAATGAAAGAATTGCACAATTAGTTAGAGAAAAGAAAATTGAAGGTATTAAAGATATAAGAGACGAATCTAATAGAGAAGGTATAAGAGTTGCTATTGATTTAAGAAATGGTGTTGAACCAGAAACAATTAAAAGACAACTTTATAAAAACACTCAAATAGAGAGTTCTTTTGGTTTTAACACTTTAGCGATAGTAGAAGGCAAACCAAAAACATGCACATTAAAAGAATTTCTCTCTAATTTTTTATCATTTAGAGAAGATGTAGTAATCAAAAAAACAAAATTTGATCTTCAAAAATCAGAGGAAAGAGCTCATATCTTAATTGGTCTATCTGTAGCAGTAGAAAATTTAGATAAAATTATAAAAATTATTAGATCTTCTAAAACACCTGAAGATGCGAAAAATGCTATTCTTAAAACTAAGTGGAAAATAAACAAATCACAAAAATTAATTTCTTTGGTAGAAGGAAAAAAAGGTAAAAATGTTTATTCTTTATCTGAACCACAAGTATTAGCTATCTTAGAATTAAGATTACAAAAATTAACAGCTCTTGGCATCAACGAAATTGAAGTTGAGATTAAAAAATTATCTGAATTAATTGCAAAATATAAAAAAATTATATCGTCTAAAAAAGAGCTTTTGAGAGTAATAAGTGAAGAATTAAAAAATATTAAAGAAAAATTTGCTGTTCCTAGAAGAACCAAAATCATTGATGCGGTCTTAAATTACGACATCGAAGAAACAATCCAAAAACAATCTGTAATTATTACAGTAACTTTACAAGGTTATATTAAAAGAGGCTCATTAAATAATGTGAAACAACAAAAAAGAGGTGGAAAAGGTAAATCGGGTATTACTACCAGAGATCAAGACTCTGTAATACAAACGCTTTCAGTGAATACGCATACATCAGTTTTATTTTTTTCTACAGAAGGACTTGTTTACAAAATTAAAGCTTGGAAAATACCGGAAGGATCATCGGCCTCAAAAGGTAAATCCTTATTCAATATTCTTCCGTTAAAAAGTCATCAATCTATCAGTTCAATTATGCCAATGCCTGATGAAGATACAGATTCAAAAAATTATCAAATAATTTTTGCAACAGCCCAAGGTAAAGTTAGAAAAAATAGTTTAGAGGATTTTTCTTCCATTAATGCTTCAGGAAAAATTGCAATGAAGCTTGATAATAATGATAAAATTGTTGGAGTTAAAATTTGTAAAGATGATCAAGATATAATTCTAAGTACTAGATTTGGAAAATGTATACGTTTTGAGGCTAGAAAACTAAGAGTATTCAAAGGAAGATCTTCTAAAGGAATAAAAGGTATTGAACTAGCATCTGGTGATCAAATTGTTTCATTGTCTGTAATTGACAATGATAAATTAAATAAAAATGGAAAAAAATCAAAAGATGAAAAATCTGAATTAAAAGCAAAAGAAAAATTTGTATTATCAATAAGTGAAAACGGTTATGGTAAAAAGACTTCTCATATAGACTATAGAGTTACCAATAGAGGAGGCAAGGGTATTATTGGAATTATAAATTCTCCAAGAAATGGAAATATAACATCCTCTTTCCCAGTCTTTGAAGGCGATGAAATTTTAATATCTACAAACAAAGGAAGAGTTATTAGAGTTGCGGTAAAAGAAATAAGAACTGCTAGTAGAAATACCCAAGGTGTAAGAATTATTAAATTATCTGGTGATGAAAAAGTTGTTTCTGCAATTAAAATTGATGATAATTTAATTTAATGAGTAAAATTGCAATATATCCTGGAACTTTTGATCCAATTACATATGGTCATATAGATGTTATTAAAAAGGCACTAAAACTTTTTGATAAAATAGTAGTTGGTGTTTCAGATGTGAGTAATAAAAATTATTTATTTTCATCAGAGGAAAGAATAGAAATTGTAAATAAAGCTTTATTCAAAGATTTAAAATTAGATAAAAAAAAAATTATTGTTGTATCATTTGAGTCACTAACCACTGACTTGTGCAAAAAATATAAATCAAACATCATATTGCGAGGCTTAAGAGCTGTATCTGATTTCGAATATGAATTTCAACTCGCAGGAATGAATAGAAAGCTTAACCAAAATATCGAAACAATTTTTTTAATGTCAGATGTAGAAAATCAAATTATATCTTCTAGATTTGTTAAAGAAATTGTCAAATTAAATGGAAATATTAAAAAATTTACTACCAAAAGCACAATAAAATCTTTAAAAGAAAAATATGAATAGAATTTTATCGTACATATTTATTTTATTTTTTATTAGTGTAAATCAATTAATAGCTGAGGAGAATATAATGATTTTAAAACTAAAAGATGGTGATGTAAAAATTGAATTATATGAAGATGTGGCACCAAACCATGTCAAAAGAATTAAAGAATTAGCTAACAGCGGAAAATATGACAACGTTGTATTTCATAGAGTAATCGATGGTTTCATGGCTCAAACAGGTGATGTTAAATTTGGAAATTCAGATTCTAAAGAATTTGATTTAAGAAGAGCAGGCATGGGTGGATCTGATATGCCAGACTTAGAGCAGGAGTTTAATAGTTTGCCTCATGACAGGGGCACATTATCTATGGCTAGAGCTCAAGATCCAAATAGTGCAAACAGTCAGTTTTTCATTTGTTTTCAACCAGCCCCTTTTTTAGACAGACAGTATACTGTTTTTGGTAAAGTTATTGAGGGAATGGAGTTCGTAGATAAAATTAAAAGAGGTGACCAAAATAACAATGGTGCTGTAACAGATCCTGATAAAATTATAAGTTTTAAATCTTTGTAAAATATTAAATGGCATTAAAAAAGTTTGCCTTTAAAGTTTTAAACAAAGATAAATTTGCTAGACGAGGTGTTATAGAAACCCATAGGGGTGTGATTAATACACCAGCTTTTATGCCTGTTGGCACACAAGCAACAGTTAAAGCTTGTACAATCGACGATATAAAGAAAACTGGATCAGAAATAATACTATCTAATACATATCATTTAATGATCCGTCCTGGAGTGGGAAGAATTAAGTCAGCAGGTGGTTTGCATGAGTTCATGAATTGTGATTTACCAATACTTACAGACTCGGGTGGATTTCAAGTAATGTCTTTATCAAAATTAAATAAAATAGATCGGGAAAAAGGAGCAATATTTAATTCACACGTTGATGGAAAAAAATTTTATTTAAGCCCTGAAGAAAGTATTAGAATTCAGTTGGGCTTAAACTCAGATATTGTAATGATAATGGATGAGTGTCCAAAAAAAACTGAAGATTATAATTTTATAAAAAAATCTATGGATCTATCTTTGTATTGGGCTGAAAGATCTAAAAAGGCATTTGGAAAAAATCCTCACAAAGCTTTATTTGGAATTATTCAAGGAGGATTATTTAAAGATTTAAGATTAAAATCACTTGAAGGACTTACAAATATTGGATTTGATGGCTATGCAGTCGGAGGATTAGCTGTAGGCGAAACTCAAAATGAAATGTTTGCTACTTTAGATGGTATTAAAGAACATTTGCCAGGGGAAAAACCTCATTATTTAATGGGAGTTGGTACACCTACGGATATTTTAGGATCTGTAAAAAGAGGTATAGATATGTTTGATTGCGTTCTTCCAACTAGATCAGGTAGAACAGGTCTTGCTTTTACTTGGGATGGAAGAGTAAATATTAAAAATAACAAATATCAACATGATAACACACCGTTAGATCCGAATTGTGAAAATTTAAATTTAAACAAATATTCAAAAAACTATTTAAATCATTTGTTTAATACCAATGAAATACTAGCATCAATGCTATTAACACTTCATAATATAAATTTTTATCAAGAATTAATGTCTGAAATCAGAAAAAATATTATGAATAATACCTTCGATGAATTTCACGATAAATACATTGATAAGTTGTAGTTTTATTATCTGTGCTATTATGTGTAGAATTTTGTAATAAAAACCCCTCATTTATAACGAATTCTTTTTATAAAAATTACATTGAACGAATTGAAATATTAAAATTTATCTATATACAAACCATATTCATTTTCATAAAAAATGAATCTTTGTGGGCCGTTAGCTCAGTTGGTAGAGCAATTCCCTTTTAAGGAATGGGTCGATGGTTCGAGTCCATCACGGCTCACCACTATTTCAATTTAACTTATTTCGATCGGTGGATAATCAAGAATTACCTCATTCATCCAATCATTTAACTGTTTAATTCTTGTATCAGATGAAGGATGAGTACTCATAAATTGAGGAGGTTCTTTACCTTTATTAAATTCTTTCATTCTTTCCCAAATTTTAACTGTCTCTCTAATATCATATCCTGATAAAGACGAAAAAATCATTCCAAGATAATCAGCTTCGCTTTCTTGTTTTCTGTTAAATGGATTCATTAATCCAATTTGAGATAGTAGGCCAACGGTATCCATTCCAGTTGTTCTGTTTATATCTGATAATATACCACCACTTGCAATATCAATAATTCTGGTACCAGTATTAAGTAATACTCCTCTACTTGCTCTTTCAACTGAATGTTTTGCAACAGCATGAGCAACCTCATGTCCCATCACTGCAGCCAGACCATTAGTATTTTTTGTAACATCTAGTATACCTGTATAAACTGCAATTTTTCCACCTGGCATGCACCATGCATTTCTAACTTTATTATTATCTATTAGTATATATTCCCAATCAAAGTTTGCTGTTGGGTCATTTAAATTAGATCTATAGAAATATTCACTTATTGAATCTTCCATTTTTTTTCCAATTTCTTTTATTTCATTTAAAGTTTTTGTGTCTTCGCTCATTTTCTCTTTTTTTTTAACTTTTTCATAAATTTGAGCAGCTTGAGCATTTAATTTAGCTTCTGGTATTAATTTTAATTGTTTTCTATCAGTGATTGGAGCACTTGCGCATGAATGAAGAAGTAAGCTTCCGCAACCACAACCAACATATGTTAAAAATTTTCTTCTATTCATTTCATTCTAAAATTGGTAATAATTTATTATAATGAATCTTAATAATAAAATTTTAGTTGTATTATTTATCATTGCAATAATTTTTGTCGTTTATGCTAGTTATAGTTAAAAAAAAATATGTCTAAAAAAGGGTCTAAAAAATCTTTCTCTTTAACTTTAAGGAATTACTTTATTGCTGGTGTAGTTGTATTAATTCCTATTGGTTTTACACTTTATTTAAGTAAAATTTTAATTGGAATATCATCAAATTTAATACCTAAAAACGTAAATCCAAACAGCTACCTTCCGTTTAATATTCCAGGTGTAGAAATTGTTGTAACTATCATATTTATTACTTTAGTTGGTGGTTTATCTTTATCATTTTTTGGTAAAAGAATTTTAAAATTAATAGACGATCTATTTAAAAGGATTCCTTTTTTAAGAACTGTTTATTCTGCAATCGTACAGATGACAGAAACTTTTTCTAAAAAAGATGATGGTAAAAAAAGTGTAGTGTTAATTGAATACCCTAGGAAAGGTGTTTGGGCAGTTGGTTTTGCTACAAAAGAAAATACTGGTGAAATGGCAGAGAAAACAAATAAAAAATTAGTAAATGTTTTTGTACCCACAACACCCAATCCAACAAGTGGTTTTTTGTTAATGTTTCCAGTTGAGGATGTCATATATCTAAACATGTCCTTTGAAGAAGCTTCCAAGTTTATAGTTTCTGCCGGAACTTCTAACAAATCTTAAGCTATATCGTTAATTATATCTGCTCTATCGTACAATTTAATTAATGGTTTAAATCTACTTAAATTTTCATTTTCAAGTTCAATTCTTTTTATTTCTTTTTCAGCTAATTCAAATAAGTCACTATTTTGAATTGGGTCTGCTAATTTGAAATTTTTAACACCACTTTGTTTAAAACCCAAAATATCACCAAAACCCCTTATCTTCATATCTTCCTCAGAAATAACAAATCCATCATTGTTCTCTTTTAATATATTTATTCTTTTTTTAGCATTTTCGCTCAAATTTGATTTAAACATCAAAATACAAGTCGCTTCATTCTCTCCACGACCAACTCTACCTCTTAATTGGTGTAGTTGAGATAGGCCAAACTTATTTGCATTTTCAATTATAATGACATTGGCATTTGGAAAATCAATTCCAACCTCGATAATAGTTGTAGATACTAATATTTTAAATTCTTTATTTAAAAATTTTTTTAAAATTTCATCTTTTTCATTTATATCTGTTTTTCCATGAAGAATAGAGACTTGTTTTGGGAATAATTTTTTTAGGTATTCAAATTTTTGAATTGCAGAAGTATGATCTAATTTTTTAGACTCCTCAATTAATGGACAGACCCAAAATATTTGATTTCCTGAATTAATTTCTTTTTTAATAAATTTTATAACATCATCAATTTTACTTTCTAATTTACTGTATGTTTTTATTATTTTACGGTTTTTAGGTTTTTCTCTAATAATTGACAAATCCATATCACCATAAATTGTCATTGTTAAAGTTCGTGGAATAGGTGTGGCTGTCATCAATAGAACATCACAATCATTCCCACCTTTATCAGATAATCTTTTTCTTTGATTCACGCCAAACTTATGTTGTTCGTCAATAATAATTAATCCTAATTTTTTAAATTTAACTGTTTTTTGAAAAATAGCATGAGTACCAAAAATTATATTGATCTTATTATTTATTAGTTCATTGAGGATTAATTTTTTTTCTTTGTAGCTAGATTTACCAGAAATTAACTCTGTTGATATGTTTGATGGAAAAATTTTTTTTGCTAAATTATAATGTTGTCTTGCTAGTATTTCAGTAGGGGCCATAACAGCTACTTGGAAACCAGAATTGATAGTATTAAATGCTGCTAATAATGAAACTATTGTTTTTCCACTTCCAACATCTCCTTGTAATAATCTAAACATTTTAGTTGATGATGATAAATCCTCATTAATTTCGTTAATCGATTTAATTTGATCATCAGTTAATGAAAAATCTAATTTATTAATAAGTTGTTTTTGTTTATTTAAATTAATAATTTTATTTTTTTTCTTAACTTTCTTAATTTTTTTTCTTATTTCTGAATTAACTAAAAATGTTGCAAATATTTCATCGTATGCAAGTCTTTGATAAAAATCATGTTTGTATTTTCCTATATTTTCATGTTTGTGTAATTCTTTAATTGCATCATTCCAAGTGATATTATTGAATTTATTTAAAATTCTACTCGAATGCCATTCTTTTAGGTAAGGCAATTTATTTATTATTTGTTTTATGATTTTATTATAAATTTTCTCTGATATTCCCTCAGTTAATGAATATTTATTATGAACTTGTTTAATTAAACTTGAGTCCTCAGATACATACTTGGGATTGGTAATTTGATATTTATTTTTAAAGTAGCCAATTTTGCCACTTACCGTTATTTCTTTTCCTAAAGGTAATATTTTTTTAATATATCCCTCATAGCTATTAAAAAAGACACAATCTAACTCACCTGTTTCATCTGAACATTTAACTCTATTTGGTAATTTTCTAATTCTTGGAAACAAATATTTATTTGCTACCACAGTAACAGTTTGATTTTCACCGATCTTTAAATCTTTTACTTTTGTTGATAAACTTCTATCTGTATAAGCCTTTGGAAGTTTCCAAATTAAATCAAAAATATTATTTATATTCTTTTTCTTAAGTAAATTTGTTGTTTTTATACCAACACCATTTAAGGCTGTTAGATCAGATAATAAATATTGAAAATTAGTTTTATTATCCATGATAAATTAATTATATTCTAATAATGAGCCTCAATATAGATGATTTAAAAAAAAAAATTATTTACCGTTCTAATTATCGTGGTACCAAGGAAATGGATAAGCTGTTAGGTAAATTTGTTAAAAAATACATTAATGAATTACCTGAAGAAGATTTAATTGATCTAGATAAATTACTTAATATTGACGATACAAATTTATATAATTTCTATAATGGCTTCGATACTGAATTTAAAATAGAAAAAAACAATATTAGCTTGTTGTTTAAAAATTTTAAATATTAAGATGATGGCGGAGAGACTGGGATTCGAACCCAGGAAAGAGTTGCCCCTTTGCCGGTTTTCAAGACCGGTGCTTTCAACCGCTCAGCCATCTCTCCGTGAGCAAGGTTTTATAATTATAATTATTTAATTCAACCATAAAATAGTCGAAAAAAACTCATTAACGACTAATATCAAAGCTCCATGAACAAAGAATTTAATAAAGGCCTTTTACTTGCTGGATTTGGATCTTTTTGGTGGGGTTTTTTTGGAGTTTTGTATTTTAAATATATTACTTTTATTGGTTATATTGAGTTAGTAGTACACAGATGTTTATGGACAACTTTGACTTTAATATTAACAACTTTCTTTTTTTCAAAGTGGGATATTTTTTTTAAGATAATTAAAAGTAAACAAAATCTTATTTATCTTTTTATTTCAGGTCTTTTGATTTTTATAAATTGGGGTGTATGGATTTATGCGATTGCTACCAACAGAATAATAGATGCGAGTTTTGGTTATTTTATAATGCCAATATTAAGTGTTCTTCTTGGTTATATTTTTTTTAAAGAAAAATTAAATAATAAAAGAATTTTTTCAATTACCTTAGTTATTTTGTCAATTTTATATTTAATTTTTGTAAGTCTAAAATCGCTTCCTTGGGTCGGTATACTTGTAGCACTAAGTTGGAGCTTTTATAATTTAGTAAGAAAAAAGATTAATGTTGATACTGATATTGGACTTTTAATAGAAAGTTTATTTATATTACCAATTGCAATTGTAGCATTCTATCTCATTGCAGTTAATGGTTACAATGATTTCTCGTTATCCAACCCTCCAATGATGTTAATAATATTGTTGGCAGGTCCAATGACAGTAATACCTTTATTTCTATATGTAAGAGGAGTTGAATTATGTGGATTAGGTCCGACTGGTATGATTTTCTATATCACGCCAACACTTCAATTTTTATTAGGTTTTTTTTATTACGATGAAGTTTTCTCATTTAATAAACTAGTAAGTTTCATTTTAATCTGGATTGCTGTAATAATATATTTAAGAGATTTATATGAAACTAATTAAAATTATACTTATTTTATCTCTTTTTTTTCATTCAAACATATTAGCAGATATCAATTTAGAATTCGAAAAATGGAAAAAAAATTTCAAAAAAATTGCTCTAGAAAATAATATTTCCGAATCAACATTTGACCTAGCTATGTCTAATACTAAGTTTTTACCTGATGTAATTAAATATGATAGATACCAACCAGAGTTTTATGAAGATACAAAAACTTACATTTCAAAAAGGACCTCTGACCAAAAAGTAAAAAAAGGAAAAAAACTATATATTGATAATTTAAGTTTAATTAATTCTGTTGAAAATGAATTTGATATAGAAAAAGAGCTTCTTTTATCATTAATGGGAATAGAAACTAATTTTGGTACCTATGTGGGTAAAATGGATATTCTTTCTTCACTTGCTACATTAAGCTTTGACAAAAGAAGGTCAGAATTTTTTACTGAAGAACTTTTAATACTTTTAAACTTAATTGAGAAAAATCAAATTAATTACAAAACATTATATGGATCTTGGGCAGGTGCTTTTGGTTACTTTCAATTTATGCCATCCACTATGAAAAATTATGCAACTGACTATGATGGTAATGGATCTATAAATTTAAAAAGTAACCCTGATGCGTATGCCTCGGCAAGTAATTATTTAAAAAAAATAGGTTGGAAATCCAATCAACCATGTTTTTATAGAATTGATTTAGATAATGAAATTCCAAAAAAATATTTAAATATTTCTGCAAAAAAATTGCATGATAAGAAACAACTAAAGTTCTTTAGAAAATATATTGAGAATAATTCTATTATTTCAAATAATTATGATGAGTTAGAAGTTGCAATAATAACACCAGATAAAGATATAATTCCTGATGCTGAAACTTTAAATCCAGCATATGTGGTATTTAATAATTATGAAATAATTTTACAATGGAATAGATCTTTAAGATTTGCTTTAGCTGTCTGTACATTAAAGGATAAATTTAAAAATGAACTTTAAAATAATTCTTTCATTATTTTTACTTCTTTTCCTTATGGGTTGTAAACAATTAGAAGAACCAAAAAAAAAAATAATCAAAACAGAACCAAAAAAAAAAATAATCAAAACAGAACCTAAAAAAATAAAAGAGAAGGTAGATACAAAATCATTAGATGAAATTGAGGAAGATAGCTCAAAATATATTTATAATAGAGATTACACCAATCAAGGTTTTGCTTTAATTTATGACGAAGATCTCTTTAAAAAAAAAAGTATTTCAAAAAAATTAGATAATAGGGGTTTGTTTATTTTTCATACCAAAATTAGAAAAAATTCTTTTGTGAAAATTACTAACCCTGAAAATACAAAAACAATTATTGCACAAGTGATATCTAATAAGGCAATTTTTTCCAATTTTTATAATTCAGTAATCACCAAAAGAATTGTTGATGAATTGTTGCTTGATGAAAATGAGCCTTATGTTGAACTATCTCTAATTTCTAATGAATCAACTTTTGTAGCCAAAAAAGCCAAAACATTTGATGAAGAAAAAAAAGTAGCTCAAAAAGCTCCTGTTGATGGAATAACTATAGATAATTTAGGAACTGAAGAGAAGAAGGAATTGCCTAAGAACACTCAAAGTAATTTTCTATATTCAATTAAAATTGCAGATTTTTATTATAAAGATTCAGCTGAAAACATGATCCAAAGAATTAAGGATGAAACAAAGATAACCAACCCTGTAATAAAAAAATTATCTCAAACAAAATATAGGGTATTATTAGGTCCATTTAGTGATATAAAAAAAATTCAAGAGTCTTTTGACGAAATAGAAAAACTAAATTTTGAAAACCTAAAAATTATTAAAGATGTTTAAAAAATTACATTTAATTATTTTAATATTCATTTTATTTACATCTAAATCATTTGCGTATTTTGATGTGAAAGCAAAAACTGCAATAATTCAAGATTATCATTCTGGAGAAATTCTTTTTGAGAAAGAAGCAGATTTATCAATTTATCCTGCATCCATGACAAAGATTATGACTTCCATTATTGCTTTTGACTTAATTAAGTCAGGAGATTTAAGTATGGATGAAAAATTTATTATTTCTGAAAAAGCTTGGCGATTATCTACATCAGGATATTCCTCAATGTTTATAATGGTAGGGGATGAGGTTTCGGTCGAAAATTTACTTAAAGGTATAATCATAGCATCTGGTAATGATGCTTGTATTGCATTAGCAGAGGGTATCGCAGGTACCGAAGAAGAATTTGCAATCTTAATGACGGCTAAAGCAAAAGAGTTGGGTATGGATAATACAAACTTCTCTAACTCATCAGGAATTAATCATCCAGATAATTATTCAACAGTTAGAGACATAATGATCATGTCTAGATACTTAATTAAAGAACATCCAGAATTTTATAAAATGTTTGCAGAAAAAGAATTTACATGGGATAGAACAGGAGGGGATCCAATAACACAAGGGAATAGAAATCCTTTATTATATAAAAATCTTGGTGCTGATGGGATAAAAACTGGTTATTTAGCTGTAGAAAAATATTCATTAGCTTCATCTATAGAGAGAAATGGAAGAAGATTAATTGCTGTTGGTAGTGGTTTTAACTCAAAAAATTCTAGATCAAAAGAAAGTACCAAAATGTTAACTTATGGACTTACAAATTTTGATTTAGTTAAAATCACTGAAGCCAATAAACCTTTTCAAAAAATAGACGTATGGTTGGGAAAAGAAGACACAGTTGATGTTTATACAAATGAAGACATTTACAAAACTATTAAAAAAGCCAAAAAAAAATTATTAAAGATTTCTGTAAATTATGATGGTCCTGTAGAAGCACCAATAAATAAAGATCAAAAAGTAGCAACATTAAAAGTAGTTTATGACCAAGAATTAGTAGGTGAGTATGATTTGCTTGCTTCAAAAGAAATTAAAAAAGTAAATTTCTTTTCTAGATTGCTTAAATCATTAAGCTACTTAATTTGGGGCGATGTCTAAAAAGCCCATAATTGTTTTTGAAGGTATAGAAGGCAGTGGTAAAAGTCATCATATTAAAGTTATTTCAAGGTTTTTAGAAAAAAATAAAGTTAAATATTTAAAAATCAGAGAACCTGGAGGAAGTTTAAATTCTGAAAAAATCAGAAATTTAATTTTAAACAAGAAATCTAATTTTAATGTAAAAACTGATTTACTTTTATACCTAGCTGCTAGAAGTGAAAATATTAATCTTATTAAAAAATATTATAAAAAAAGAATTATCTTAATTGATAGATTTATAGACTCTACAATTGCTTACCAGCATTATGGCATGGGTGTTGATATTAAAATTATAAATATAATTAATAAATATTTATTAAAAAATATTAAGGTTAATTTTACATTTCTTAATGTTGTAAATAAAAAAAATCTTTTCTTAAGATTAAAAATACGAAAATCTTTGAATAGATATGATCAATTTAACAACAGCTTTTATAACAAAGTTCAAAATGGATTTCTTAAGTTGTCAAAACTAAATAAAAAAAAATACAAGATAATTGACTCAAATTTAGATATTAAGAAAAATGAAGAATTAATTATTAATCAAGTTAAAAAGTTAATTAAATGAATCTAGATTCATCTACACAACAGAATTTGTACGAACATCATGTGATTTTTAACCATTTATCCAAATTATATTTAAATAAAAAATTGCCAAATAAAATACTTTTATCTGGTGAAAAAGGTATAGGCAAAGCAACATTAGGTTATCATCTAATAAACTTTGTATTATCAGAAGATGAAGAGCATTCTTATGATTTTAAAAATAATAAAATTAATTTAGAAAATAAATCATTCAAGCTTATACAAAATAAATCTAATCCAAATTTTAATCTTATAGATGTTGCTGAAGATAAAAAAAATATTGATATTAATCAAATAAGAGAACTAATAGTTAATTTAAATAAATCCTCATTTAATAATAAAAAAAGATTTGTTTTAATAGACAATATAGAATTGTTAAATTTGAATTCTATTAATGCATTACTAAAAGTTTTAGAAGAACCTAATGAAAATATTAATTTTATCTTAATTAATAATAATAAAAGAGTTTTACCAACGCTTAAATCAAGATGTTTAAATTTCAAAATCTTTTTAACAAATGATCAATCTATTGAAATTATTAATAAATTAATAAATGACGATGTTTATAATTTTATAAATCAAGATTTAGTAAATTACTTTACAACGCCAGGTAAATTATATGAATTATTAAAACTTACAGAAAATTTTGATTTAGATCTTAAGGATTATAATTTAGAAACTTTTTTGAAAAGTTTAATATCAAGTAAGACTTATAAAAAAAACAAACCAATTATTCAATTAATATATTCTTTTATTGAAGTTTATTTTAGAAACAATATATCTACAAAAAATATTAAATTATTTCACCTTTATCATTATTTTTTAAAGAAAATTAATGATACTAAAATTTATAATTTAGATGAAGAGGCATTGTTTATGGAATTTGAAGATAAAGTTTTAAATGGATAAAAATTTTTATATTACAACTCCTATTTATTATCCATCAGCTAAACCTCATATGGGACACGCCTATTCAAGCATAGCTGCAGATTTTTTTGCAAGATTTAAAATTATTGATGATTATAAGGTACATTTTTTAACCGGTACAGATGAGCATGGTTTAAAAATTCAAAGATCTGCTGAACGAGCAGGGGAGACACCACAAAAATTTTGTGACCAAATAAGCAAAACTTTTCGAGACCTTTCAGATACTCTAAATTTATGCAACACTGATTTTATTAGAACAACCGAAGATAGGCATAAAAAAACAGTCCAATATCTTTGGTCTGAACTTGAGAAGAATGACAATATTTATTTGTCAAATTATTCTGGTTGGTATTCAGTATCGGATGAAGCTTTTTATGGCGAAGATGAGATTGAAGAAAGAGATGGTAAAAAAATAGCTATATCATCAAAATCTCCAGTTGAATGGATTGAAGAAGAATCTTATTTTTTTAGACTTTCAAAATGGGAAAAACCATTATTAAAATATTATGAAGAGAACCCAGATTTTATTTATCCAGAATCTAGACGAAATGAAGTTATTAGTTTTGTAAAAAGTGGTTTAAAAGATCTTTCTGTTAGTAGGAAAAGTTTTTCATGGGGTATACCAGTTCCGAGCAATACAAGTCATGTAATATATGTTTGGTTAGATGCACTTACAAATTATATAAGTGCACTAAATTACCCTAATAAAGATGATGAATTCTTCAAAAAATTTTGGCCTGCATCAATACATTTAATTGGCAAAGATATACTAAGATTTCATGCTGTTTATTGGCCTGCATTTTTACTAGCAGCCAAAATTGAAGTGCCAAAAAGAGTTTATGGTCATGGTTGGATTTTGTCTGGAGAGGAAAAAATGTCGAAATCTAAAGGGAATATTTTGGATCCTTTAGAAATAATAGAAGAGTATGGTTTAGATCCATTAAGATATTATCTAATTAAGGAAGTTTCATTTGGTAATGATGGTAATATTTCTCAAGATAGATTGGAAGATTGTATAAACAGTGATTTAGCAAATAATTATGGAAATTTATGTCAAAGGGTTACTGCATTTGCGATCAAAAATTGTGATGGGAAAGTTCCTTCTGAAATTAAATTTTTAGATGAGGATTTATTAATTTTAGATAAATATAAAAATAATCTAGATAATATTAGATCTAAAATTGATTATCAAAATATCAACTTTTATATAGACTACATTGTAAATTCTCTTTTTGAGGCTAATAAATATTTTAATGATCAAGAACCATGGAAAAAAAAAGATGACCAAATTAGATTAAATACAATTGTCTATACTACATTAGAAATTGTTCGAAAAATAAGTTTCTTATTATATCCAATTATTCCAGAGTCTTCTTTAAAGGCATTAAAAATTTTTAATATCAATGAAACTCAAATAAAATTAAATTCCCTTTCAGATAATGAGTATTTAACTAAAGGAAATAATATAAATAAAATTGATATACTATTTAAAAAAATAGAAAAAAATAATGATTGATTCACACTGTCATCTAGATCACGAACCTTTATTAAGTGACTTACCAAATGTATTACAAAGATCAAAAAATGTGGGTATTGAAAAACTATTAACAATATCAACCTCTTTTGAAAGTTTCTCTAGAGTTAAAGAACTAGTCAAGAAAGATGAAATGATTTATGGCACAATTGGTATTCATCCTCATGAAAGTTCTACTAACATAATTACTGCTAAAGAAATTATTGATAATTTAAATGATAATCAGAAAATTATAGGTATTGGTGAAACTGGATTAGATTTTTATTACAATAACAGTGAAAAAGATAAACAAATTTCAAGCTTTAAAGAGCATATAGAGGCATCAATAAAAACTAATATTCCTCTAATTGTTCATTCAAGAAATGCTGAAAATGAAACATTTGAAATTTTGAATGAATATAAAAATGAGAATATTAAAATTTTAATGCATTGTTTTACTGGTTCAAAAGAATTTTCAGAAAAATTATTATCGTTAAATTCTTACTTTTCTGCGAGTGGAATTATTACTTTTAAAAATTCGGTTGATTTACAAGAAACATTTAAATCAATTCCAACTAAAAATATTTTAATTGAAACCGATAGTCCCTTTTTGGCTCCAGTGCCAAATAGAGGAAAAAAAAATGAACCATCATTTATCGATTTTACTGCTGCAAAATTAGCTGAAATAAAAAATATTTCTAAAAAAGAACTGATAGAAATAACTACTAATAATTTTAATAAACTTTTTTTTTAAATAAAAGATATGAAATTTATTATTTTAGGATGTGGTAGTTCAATGGGTGTACCAAGACCAGATGGTTTCTTTGGAAATTGTGATCCTAATAATAAAAAAAATTATAGAACAAGATGTTCAGCTTTAATAAAAACCACAGATGAAAATATTCTTATAGATACATCTCCTGACCTACGACAACAACTTTTAAAACATAAAATAAAAAAAATTAATAAAGTATTATATTCACATATGCATGGTGATCAGACACATGGAATAAATGATCTGAGATCTTTTTATATAAACAGCAGAAAACAGCTTAATGTTTATGCTGATAAATATACTTCAAAATACCTTAATTTTACATTTTCTTATATTTTTAAAAGTTATTCAAAAGAATATCCTGCGACTCTTAAACTAAATAAACTACCAAAAAAAATATTTACAAAAAATAATAATAAAAAGATTAGTATTCAATCAATTATGGTTGAACATGGTAAGGTTAAATCAAATTGCTTTATAATTGATAAAAAATTAGCGTATATAAGTGATGTAAGTAAAATTTATAACAAAGATTATAAGTATTTTAAAAATCTAAAATATTTAGTCATTGATTGCTTGTGGTACAATTTTCATCCTTCACACTTTAATTTAGAAACTTCACTAGGTGTAATCAAGAAATTTAAACCAAAAAAAGCTATTCTTACAAACTTGTCACCAGTATTAGATTATAAGGTGCTCAAAAAAAAGCTTCCTAAAAATATTATTCCAGCGCATGATGGATTAACTATAAACTTATAAGATATTTTCTATAGCTTTAATTATTTTTTTTGACATTGGTTTTGTCATTGATGCAAAAGTATCTTGAACTTTACCTTCTTTATTAATTAAAATTTTATGAAAATTCCATTTAGGGACAGCAGATTTTCCATGATTTTCTTTTGCCCATTTAAAAATTTCATGTGAATTTTTGCCTTTTACCTCTGTAATAGTTGTAAGAGGAAAGTTAATATTAAAATTTACTTCGCAAAACTCTTTTACATCTGCATTATTACTTTTTTCTTGATTAAATGAATTAGATGGAACACCAAGAACAATCAAACCTTTTTCTTTATATAAGTCCCACAATTCCTGTAATTCATCATATTGTTTAGTAAACCCACAATAACTTGCTGTATTTACAACTAAAATAACTTTATTTTTGTAATCTTTAAAATTAATTGTCTCACCAGTTATACTCTCTATGCTGAAGTCATAAATTTTTTTTTCATAGTTTGCACTAGTTGAAGTTTTAAAAAAAAACATAATTATAGATAACAGTAATATTACTTTTTTCATTTACTCGGTTTATTGGGAGTAAGTAATATCAAAAAATAACCAAATAAAGTGGATAACAATGACCCAGTTAATACACCTATTTTTACACCATCCATATATTGCATATTTTCAACAAAAGCTAAATTTCCTACAAATAAACTCATCGTAAAACCAATACCGGTAAGCACTCCAACACCATAGAAATTATACCAACTTGTATCATTAGGCATTTGGGCTACTTTTAATTTAATAGATATATAAGAGAATGCAAAAACACCGAGTTGTTTGCCTAAGAATAGACCAAGCACAATACCTAACGGAACCTTATCCAATAATGAAGCGAAAGATAAACCTTCAAGAGATACACCCGCATTTGCAAATGCAAATAAAGGCATTATACCAAAGGCAACATATGGACTAATTGCATGTTCTATTTTTATCAATAAAGAAAAATCTTTGTTTTTTTTTCTATGAGGTATTGTCATAGCCAACAAAACACCAGCTATTGTAGCGTGGATACCTGAATTGTGAGTAAAATCCCAAAGAAAAAGTCCAACAACCAAGTATGGTAAAAATTTTTTAATATTAAATTTATTTATTAATAACAAAACAATAAAAGCTAACAGCATTAAGGTTAGATACTTTATGCTTAAATCTCCAGAATAGAATAGGGCAATAATTACGATCGCTCCCAAATCATCGATTATTGCTAAAGCTGTTAAAAATACTTTTAAAGATAAAGGAACTCTTTTTCCAAGCAATGATAAAACACCTAAAGAAAAAGCAATATCTGTAGCTGATGGAATTGCCCATCCATTTAAAGTTTCACTGTCCCCTAAATTAATAAAAACATAGAATAATGCAGGAACTAACATTCCTCCAACGGCTGCTATGATTGGTAATAACGCTTGTTTAATATTAGAAAGTTCGCCTTGTAAAAATTCTCTTTTTATTTCTAAGGTGACAAAGAAAAAGAAAATTGCCATCAAGGCATCATTAATCCAATGCAGTACTGATAATTTTAATCCAAAATTATTTATACCTATAAACAAATATTTGTTTAATGTAGCAAAATATAAATCTGCAAGTCCAGAGTTACTTATAAATAATGCAATTATTGCAGCAAATAATAGTACAAGACCACTTGCAGCTTCTAATTTAAAGAACCATCTAAAAGGCTTAGATATATAATTAATCATAAAAAATTAAGTTAGGTCTATAATAAATAGTTTTATATCTTGCAATGTTTCAAAAAGGTTAAATAAAATAATTTCTAATCCAGGAAACACATTAATTAGTGGGGTTTTTAGAGTATCAAGTAAAATAATTAATGCTACGAATGATATAATTAATACAATCAAATAAGAAAAAAATTTGGATCCTTTATTTTCCAATTTTTTAACAGTCTTAGGAATTTCTTTTGATATTTCTTTTTTATTTTCAGGTTCAACTATTTTTTCTTTCTGCAACTTTTTGCTATATTCTAGATCAATATCTTTTGTTTCGATAACTGGTTCTATTTTGTTTACAGAAATATTTTCATTTAATGTTAATGGATCTTTGCTTTCATTTTTTGGTTTGTAAAACCAAATTCTTTCACAGAACCCACATTGTAGCTCTCGTCCTTCTTGTGGAATTAATGAGTCATCAATTTTGAATTGTTTCTTTTCACAAGGACAGGTAATTATCATGCTTCGTTATATACCAAATTTTAATCAAATTTCTTTTTATTTTGCTAAGTTTATAGATTGAAATTATCAATAACTACTGTATTAGTAATTCGATCGGAGTGTAGCGCAGCCTGGTAGCGCATCTGGTTTGGGACCAGAGGGTCGCAGGTTCGAATCCTGCCACTCCGACCATTATTATATATATTTATCAATACTTTTTTCTTCATAACTTTAAACGAGAGGGTAAACGGGAGGATCTTTGAAGTTATTTTTTATTTGATATAGTTTTAAATTATGACTTCAATAATTCATTACAATCAAATTGTTCAAATCGAAAAAATGAATTTACAAAAAGGTATGAACTTTAGATGTAATCCAAATTATTCTGTTCTTTTAATGTCAACAAGAGATGGTGCACCTTTTGAAGATGAAATTGCTGCAGATGGTAGAGTTTTAATATACGAAGGTCATAATATTTATAAACAATATACAGATAAAGATCCTTATAAAGTTAATCAACCAAGAAATACACCCAAAGGAACTCTTACTGATAATGGAAAGTTTGAAAAAGCAGCTTTAGGTTTTAAAAATAACGAAAGAGAAGCAGAGATTGTTAGAGTATATGAAAAAATTAAAGATGGTATTTGGTCGTTTAATGGAATTTTTAAACTAGTTGATGCTTATGAAAAAAATATCAATGATAGAACAGTTTTTAAATTTATTTTATTACTTACTGATGAAGAAATTGACGAATTAAAAGAGAATGTTGAAATTAAAGAGCATGCAAGATTAATACCATCTAAAGTCAAAGCTGAGGTATGGAAAAGAGATAAAGGTCAATGTGTTGAATGTGGAAGCAAAGATCATTTACACTTTGATCATATTTTACCTTATTCAAAAGGGGGAACCTCAATAAACTCAAACAATATTCAATTGCTTTGTGCTAGACATAATTTAAGTAAAAGTGACAAAATAATTTGATGGCAAAGTATATAATAGTTTCAATTAATCCTGATGACGTTCCAAAAAAAGTACCACCTGATGCAAAACTTAAAGTTCATTGGGTAACAGAAAATATATATAATGGTAATTTCTTTTTTAAAGAAGGTTCTTTAAATGAAGGTTCAAAAACAGTTAGATCAGGAATATTCACTTGTTCTTTGTATAAAAATGAAAAGGATTTTCTGGAGGAAGTTGAAAGAAGAAAAAAAGTTTAAAGTAAAAATGACTTTAAAAAACTTTATTTTGCAAAATCTAACGCATTTATAGCTTCTTTACAGGCAGAAATGGCAATAAGAAAAGTTCTTACAAATCATTTCAACTTCAAAGGTTTATTTGATGGATCTCCTTTTGCTGAGTTAATAAAATTAAAATAATTCGAGGTGACAGGGTACAATCCTGCAACCCCCTTAAGTTTCAATGAGAGGATTTTGAGAGGGTAAACGATAAGTCAATTTGATATATCACTCGTTAATCAACGATTATTTTATGAGGAAAATGTCAATTTTTCTAATTCAATTATTAGATGAATTGGTATAAACACTTAACAAATTGGAGTTCAAGATTAGAAGTTCGAATCCTGCCACTCCGACCACTAATATGAAAAAAGCAATTATTTACATTCCAAACAAAAACCCAATGCAATCAGGATTAGCAAAAAATGACAAATGGATATTAGAATTTAAAACTAAAGATCCAACAAAAAATCCATTGATGGGTTGGGAAAGTTCATCGGATACTTATTCAGAATTAAAATTAGAATTCTCTTCAAAAGAACTTGCAATCAATTATGCAAAAAAAAAGAAAATAGAATTTGAATTAGTTGAACCAAAAAAAAGAAAAACAGTAAAAAAATCATACGCTGATAATTTTTTAAAATAAAAAATGTTTAGATTTTTCACTCAAAAACATTGGTTACTATGGTCATGGTTTGGTTCAGCTATAATTTTATCATCACTTTGGATACAGGTAAAAATTGATGTAAAAATTAATGAATGGTTTGGGCAATTCTACGACATGATTCAAAAAGCCTTAGGTGCACCAAACTCTATAACAATAGAAGAGTATTGGGCAAGTTTATTATCTTTTATAATTTTAGCCGCTATGTACGTTGGAGTAGCAGTAGTTGTTAGTTTTTTTACTTCACACTATTTGTTCAGATGGAGAACTGCTATGGTTGAATGGTATCATAGCGTCTATGATAAAGCTCGAAAAATAGAAGGAGCTGCACAAAGAGTTCAAGAAGATACAATTAAATTTTCAAGAATAATGGAATCACTTGGAACAAGTTTAATTGAGGCTTTAATGATACTGATTGAATTTATGCCTATTTTATTTGGTTTAAGTGTTGGTATTCCAATATTTTTCTTTGGTGATTGGGATTATGGATTGATAGTTGGTGCTTTAATTTGGTCAGTAGGAGGGACTATATTTTTAATAATTCTTGGTTTAATTTTAAGATTGGTAGGTATTGAGTATGATCTTCAAAAAAAAGAAGCGGCTTATAGAAAAATTCTTGTTATTGCTGAGGATGATGGAACTATTCGTCCAAAAACTATAGAGGAATTGTTTGACGGTGTAAGAAATATTCACTTCTTAAGTTATACTAGATACTTATATTTTAATATTGGAAGGATAGCTTATTTGCAAGCAAATGTATTATCAGCATATGTCTTTTTAGCACCAGCGATTGTAGCTGGGGCTGTAACACTTGGTGTAATGCAGCAAATAATTAGAGCATTTGGAAGAGTTGAAGGTTCTATGCAATATATATTAAAAGCTTGGCCAACTATAATTGAGCTTGCAAGTGTATATAAACGTTTAAGAGAATTTGAGTCCAAAATTATACAAGAAGAATTAGTTGATAAAAGAGCTTAATGGCTATTGATAAAAAATTTATAGATCAATTTGTTAATGTAACTTCAAAAGCAGCAATAGCCTCATCATATTTGGTTGGAAAAAAAGATAAAATAGCAGCTGATAAAGCAGCTGTAGATTCAATGAGAACTGAATTAAATAATATGGAAATAAAAGGCAAAATAGTTATAGGTGAAGGTGAGTTGGATGAAGCTCCAATGTTATACATTGGAGAAAAACTAGGAACCAATAATGGTCCTGAGTTTGATATAGCTGTTGACCCACTAGAGGGAACTAATTTTGCTGCAAACAATCTTCCAGGAGCCTTATCGGTAATTGCAATTGGAGAAAAAAATAAACTGTTTAAAGCTCCTGAAACTTATATGGAAAAAATCTCAACCAAAGCAAGAGAGGGAAACGTTGTTGATTTAGATTATTCAGTTAAAAAAAATATTTTTAATTTAAGTGAATACTTAAACAAAAAACCAGAGAATTTAACTGCTTGTATTTTGGAAAGACCTAGACATGATAAAATTGTTTCCGAATTAAGAGATTTAAATGTTAAAATTAAATTTATATCTGATGGAGATGTATCTGGAGCACTATTGGTAACTGATGACAAATACTCTGTTGATATTTTTTTGGGTACAGGTGGAGGTCCCGAAGGAGTCTTGGCGGCTGCAGCTTTAGATGCTTTTGATTGTAGTTTTCAAGGTAGATTTTTATTTGAAACAGATAAAGATAAGCAAAGAGCTAAAGAAATGGGTATAAATGATTTATCAAAAAAATATGAGTTAAATGAAATTATTAAAGGGGATTCAATTTTTTGTGCAACTGGAATTACTTCTGGAGATTTAGTTTCTGGTATAAAAATTCAAGAAGATAAATTTATTTCAGAAACTTTAGTGACACACAAACATTCATCCCTTAAAAAGGTTGTAAAATTAAATCAAAAAATAATACGATAAGCTTGATTAATCATCTTTTTTACAATAAAAAGCAGCAATTCGGTCCCTTCGTCTATCGGTTAGGACACGTGGTTTTCATCCTCGAAAGAGGGGTTCGATTCCCCTAGGGACCGCCATTATGGCTTACTATGTCTACATGTTATTAACTTTAAGAAAAAGTAAATACATAACTTATGTGGGATATACATCTAATTTATCAAACAGATTAAAACAACACAATAATTCAAAAGGTGCAAAATTTACAAGAGGAAGTAATTGGGAATTAATTTTTTATAAAAAATACAAAATAAAAAAAACGGCAATGGTTAATGAATATAAATTAAAAAAAGATTATAAATTTAGAAGTAAATTAAAAACCAAATATTTAAATAAATGAAGAAAGACATATTTATTATTTTACCATTTAAGGAAAGTTTAGATCCAAATTTAGCTGGTGCTGTTTCTTTATATGTAAAAGATACAATCAAATATTCTAAATATAGAAAAAAAATACAAGTAATTTCATCAGATGATTTTATAGGAAAATCAAAAATTTTTAGAAACAGAAATTATATAAAAAATTTTTGTAATAAATATGCTTCACGTGAAATTAAAATAATTGAAATACATAATAGACCTGAATATCTAAATTATTTAAAAAAATTTTTTCCAAATGCAAAAATAAATATTATTTTTCATAATGACCCACTAACTATAAGAGGATCGATTAAAAAAAGTGAAAGAGAAAAAATAATAACTGACTCAAACAAAGTAATTTTCATAAGTAGATGGATACAGCAAAGATTTTTTACAGAATTTAAAAATTCAAATTTATCAAATACAACAATAATTCCACATGGAGTAGATAAAATTAATAACATAAAAATGGAGAAAAAGAAAAAAAATATTTTATTTGTTGCAAAATTAAATCATGCCAAAGGTTATAATATTTTTTGCGATGCGGCAGAAAAATTTAAAAAATACGATTCTTCATGGAATTTTATTGCAATTGGTAATGAAACAAGAAAAAAAATCTTTCCCAATGAAAATATTGTTAAAGAAGTAGGATATAAAAAAAATTCTGAAGTATTAAATTATTATAAAAATTCTGAAATTGCAGTTGGAAACTCAGTTTGGGATGAACCTCTAGGAAGATTGGCGATAGAAGCAAGTAGCAGAAAATGTTTACCAATAATCTCTAACAAAGGAGGTTTAGCTGAGTCAAAAAATATAGCCTTAGTTTTAAAAAAAAACGAAAAAAATATCTTATTTGAAATATTAAAAAAAGTTACAAGCAACAAGAAGTATAGAAGATCTAAACAAAATTTATTTTATAATAAAAATAATTTTAACTTAAGACAAATATCAAGGAAATTAGATGTTTTAAGAGATGAACTATTTAATACAAACAAAAAAAATATTGAATATGAGCAAAAAAAAATTTTACATATTGCAAATTTTAATGAAAGTGCTGACGGTAGACTATACTACTCCTTTGCAAATAAATTAAATAATGGATTAATTAAAAGTAATTATATAGTTCAATCTATTAGTGATCGTTTTTATATAAAATTAAATAGATCTTTTCTACAACCATTTAATTCTATAAACAAATTTAACGAAAAAATTTTAAATACTTTAAAAAATTTTTCCCCAAATGTTGTAATAATTGGTCATGTTTTTAATATTAAACCTTCTGTTATTGATTACTGTAAGAATAATAATATAAAAATTGTATCCTGGTTTATTGACTCAATATCTAAAGAGTTTTTAAACGGCAAAAAAAAAGATGATTTTTTCAAAAATTTAGATTTTGTAGATTACTGTTTTATAACATCTTCTCCAAAATTATTTAAAAAACACAAATTTTATAAAAAACTTAAATTTATTCCAAATCCAGTAGACTCATCTATCGATAATTTTACTAATTTTAAAATCATGAATTTAGAATATGATATGTTTGTGGCTATCAGTCACGGACAAAATAGAGGAACATTAAAAAAAGGTAAAATTGATGAAAGAGAAAATTTTATAAACAAATTAATAGAAAACCTGCCTCAGAAAAAATTTGCACAATTTGGAATTAACAATTTTGAACCTATATGGGGATCAAATTATTATCACTATTTATCAAAATCAAAAATGGGTTTAAATATAAGCAGAGGTAGTTACCAAGAAAAATACTCTAGTGATAGGATCTCCTCATTAATTGGTAATGGATTGTTAGTTTTTATTAATAAGAAAACAAATTTTCAAAGCATTCTTTCAATAAAAGATGTAGTTTATTATTCTGGGCTCATTGATTTGATGAAAAAAATTAAATATTATTCAGAAAATGATAAGGAGAGGCAAAAAATTGCAAAGTCAGGTCATAATAAATATCATAAACATATGAGCAATATTGTTGTAACAAAATATATTATGTCTTGTATAGGTTTGGAGATAAGTAAAAAACCATTTTGGCACTCAGTTTAAATTTTTAATGTTTTCAATTTTAATACCGACTTATAATAATCTGGAATATCTAAGATTTTGCATAAAAAGTTTAAAGAAAAACTCTCATTTTAACAATCAAATTATTTGTCATGTAAATATTGGAGAAGACGGCACAGCAAAATTTCTTGAAGAAAACAAATTAGATTATTCTTACACATCATATAATTCTGGTATATGTGAGGGCATGAATAAGGCTTCTAAACTTTGTAAATTTGACTACTACTTATATGCTCATGATGATTTTTACTTTTGCCCAAAATGGGATTTTATATTACTTAATGAAATAAAAAAAATAGGTCACAATAATTTTTATCTATCAGGCACTATGATGAATGAAGGTCAGATTTCGTTTAATTGTGGGAATACACCTAATGAATTTGATGAAAAAAAATTTTTATTAGAATATAAAAATTTTAACTATTATGATTTTCAAGGATCTACTTGGGCTCCATCAGTTGTACACCGTGATATTTGGAATAAAGTGGGTGGTTTAAGTCAAGAATATTTTCCAGGAACAGGATCTGATCCTGATTTTAATATGAAATTATGGAATTTAGGCATTAGAATATTCAAAGGGTTGAATGATTTTAAAGTTTATCATTTTGGTTCAACTGTATTAAGAAAAAAAAAAAACACTATATCAAAAAAAAATTATGGAAGTAAGGGTGCAAAAGTTTTTTTATTAAAATGGGGGATTACTATTAAATTTTTTAAAAAATTCTATATGAGATCGGATACTAAATATTTAAAGCCTCTTGATAAACCTAAAATTAACTTTGCGTATTCAATTAATTATCTTATTACTAGATTAAACTATTATTACGTAAAATTTTTTATAAAGTAATTTTATATAAGTATTGATAAAAATTATTATGGGAAAAATATTAATAACTGGTGTTGCGGGTCTTTTAGGATCAAGATTAGCAGATTGGATAATAGACAATACTAATTATGATGTAGTTGGTATTGATGATTTAAGTGGTGGTTATAGTGAAAATATAAATAAAAAAGTAAAATTTTACAAATTTAATTTAAAAGATTTAGATGCATTAGAGGGAGTTTTTAAAAAGGAAAATATTAGTATTGTTTATCATTTTGCTGCATACGCCGCAGAAGGATTGAGTCCTTTTATAAGAAAATATAATTATGAAAATAATTTAATTACTTCTTCTAATTTAATTACCTGTAGCATAGAATATTCAGTAGAAAGATTTATCTTTGCAAGTTCAATGGCTGTTTATGGTGATAAGTATAAACCACCTTTTAATGAAAATTTAAAACAAGCTCCTACAGATCCTTACGGTGTAGCTAAATATGCTGTAGAAATGGACCTTGAGATAGCGTTTAAGCAACATGGTTTAAATTATACAATCATAAGGCCTCACAATTTTTATGGAATAAATCAAAATATTTGGGATAAATATCGTAACGTTCTTGGTATTTGGATGTATCAAATACTTAATGGAACTAACCCAACAATATTTGGAGATGGGTTGCAGGTAAGAGCATTTAGTTATGTTGATGATGCGATGATACCATTATGGAATGCTTCTCAAAATTCTAAATGTATTGGGGAGATTATTAATCTAGGTGGAATTAAGGAATACACAATTAAAGAAGCTTGCGATATTTTAGTGAATGTTACAGGTTTAAATATTAAACCTGTATACCTTGAGCAAAGACATGAAACAAAGTATGCATGGTCAACATGGGAGAAATCTGTTGAGATGTTAGATTTCAAACACAAAGTTGATCTTGATGAGGGATTAACTAAAATGTGGAAGTGGGCGAAAAATCAGCCAAACAGAGATAGATTTATTTGGCCTAAATATGAATTAAGTAAAGGTTTGTATGATTATTGGAAAAATTAATTTTTTATTAACTAATACGATAACTTGACTTATTTCCAAGCATAGAATTTACAAGTCCAGAAAGTCTTGATTTATATTTGTCAGTTCTTTTTTTATCTTTTAATAATGTATGAATGGCTATTCTTAAAAACAATCTAATTAAAATGGGAGTAAAATATATAATTGCAATTAAAAAATTAAATTTTTTTTTAAAAAAATAGAATTTTGACCACATAAAATGCCATGTACGAAAATTATCGTGCAATACTCTTTCTTCAATATTTTTAACAGTAACAGAATTTCCTGCATCATGTGTTACTATAATTGTATTAATCTGATAATTTTTATTGATTGGAAAAGATCTAATACAAAAATCATTCTCCTCAAAATATAAAAAAAAATTTTCATCAAAGCCACCAATAGCATCAAAATTTTTTTTATTAAAAAACATACATGCTCCACTAATAACTTTGATTTCAGAAATTTCTTTACTTTCATCGCTTTGAACTAGTGACTTTGGGTTTACATTTTTATATCGAGGTCCTATTGTTGAAAATTTGTCTTTCAATGAGTCAGCTACACTTAGAAATTTTAATAAACTTTTTTCATCAATACCTTGCAAATCTGGGTTGCTGGCAAGAAAATATTTAGTTTCAACTAATTTAGAACCAAAATTTATTGCATTTCCATAACCATTATTTTCAATTAATTTAATAGTTATTTCTGGATAATTTTTTTTTAGATATTTTTCTAAATCCACATCATTAGAATTATCGATTACTATTATTTTGAATTTTTTATAAATATTTTTAATATAATTTAATAATAATTCCCTGCTTTTGTGTGTTAAGATTAAAACAGTTATATACTTATTCATTTCTTAGATTTTAATTTTGTTTAAAGCATTATTTTTGAATATATTCGCCTCTTGAATATACCTCCTAACCATCTGTGTTGTCTTGTGGCCTGTCATAGCCATAATACTTCTTTCGTCTGCTCCATATTCGGCTGCAACTGTTGCAAAGCCAGATCTAAGACTGTGACCTGCATAATTAGTATTTTCAATGCCTGCCATTTTTAAGTATTCTTTTATTAATAAAGCTACCGACTGGTCTGTTAATCTTTTATCTGTTAATGACAAACCTTTTGAAAACCTTCTAAAAACGGGCCCAGAGCTAATTTTCGAAATATCTAACCATCTTTTAAGGTTGACTACTGGACAATAGTTTTCGTTAGCGAAGTAGGGTAGACCTTTAATCGTACCTTCGCCAAACTGATCAGTTTTTGATCTTCTGATACTAATTTTAAGTCCTTCTGGTACAAATTCTAAATCTTCCTGGTCAATTGAAATGAGCTCTGTTCGTCTAAAGCCTCCTGCAAAGCCAACCAAAATAATAGATTTATCTCTAAACTTTTTTATATCATCAGTTTTTTTTTCATTAATTACATTAATTATTTTTTTTAATTGATTGATTAATATAGGTTTTTTACCTTTTTGAATGCTGCCTTTAACTCTTCTAATGCCCATTAAATTTTCTATTATGATTGGGTGTTTTGTGTCTAGATAATGTCCTTTGAGCTTGTGAACCATACTAATTGAAACTAACCTTCTTCTTAAAGTGCTTATTTTAGAATTTTTTGAAAGATGAGTTAGGTACAAAGAAACTATTTTTGGTTCTGATGGCAAAGAATTTAAACCGTGCTTAGCACAAAAAGTTCCAAAATCCTTAAAATCTGATTTATAAGCTCTTAAAGTGTTCGTGGCTTTGGAGCTTTTGAGATTATTTAAGGTTGCTTCATGTAGTGATTTTAAGTCAGTTGTTAAATCATTCATATTATTACTATTGATAACAATTAATTATCATTAGTAATATATCAAGAGTTTTAATATGTCAAATGAAATAATTTATTATTTCAAAGGACAATTAATGACATTGTGATCTCAATAAGCATGTAATAAGCATTAAATATGGGTATAGATGGAGTAATTGAACCAATATATTTTTTAATAACTTCAATCGGTTTCATAATATTAAGCTTTATTCATTATAAAAAAACTGGAAAAACACTAGAAACGATTTATTTGTCAATTTTAGCAGTTTTCTTTATAGTTTGCTTTATTATTTTAAATTTTTATTGATTTAATATTGATTGATATTTTAAGCATTTTGGTTGCAGGCATATTTTCTTGCATCATTTTAGATATTTTGGGTTATTTATTAAAAAAAATAGGTATTCCAGAACCTTCCTGGGGCATTGTAGGTAGATGGACCTATTATATGATAAATAACGGTACTTTTTTTAACCCAACAATTATTGAAAAACCTGAATTTAAATATGAAGTATTGCTTGGATGGGTTTTTCATTACTTTGTATCAATATCTTGGGCAGTTATTTACTATATAATCTTTATTCTTGTTGGAATTAAAATGTCTTATTTTTCAGGGCTTATTTTTGGAGCAATAACAACTTTAGCTCCATTATTAGTGTTTTTGCCTTTTACAGGACAAGGTATTTTTGCTAAAAATACTGATAAACCAATAGAAATATCTTTTATTTTTCTTATTAGGCATTCTATTTATGGGATAGCAATGTATCAAGGTTTTAGATGGTTTACAATTTAAAAAAATAACAATTACAATAATTTATCTAATATTATTAATGTAAATGATTAGAAAAATTAGAAGAAAAGATAAGGAAAATTAGATAAAATTGTTGGAATTGCACATTACAGAATAATGCCAAGACCAATTAAAGGTCAATATATTGAATTTTTAGATGATTTGTTTGTAGATGAACATTTTAGAGGCCAGAAAATATATCAAAAACTTATAAATACTTAGAGACTATCTCTAAAGAAAATAATTGGGATATAATTCGTTGGATAACCCACTCTTCCAATGAGACAGCAAAAAAATTATATGATAAAATTGCCAAAAATAAAGAATTTAAATTATATGAACTTAAAAGGAACTAAATTTCAGATAAAAGTTTGGAATTACTTGAAAAAAATACCTAAAGGAGAAGTCAGAACTTACCTCCAGGTGGCAAAAGCTATTGGAAAGCCAAAAGCTCATAGAGCAGTAGCAAATGCAGTTGGGAAAAACCCATATCCTCAGAAAATACCTTGTCATAGGGTAATTAGGACTGATGGATCACTCGGAGGATACTCAGGAAAAGGCGGAATTAAGACTAAACTGCGTTTACTTAGATCTGAAAAAGTAGACATTTAAGGTTAAAAAAGTGTTGAAAATAATGGTTTTTAGGCAATTTTCACAAATAATCAAGCAAATAGCGCTATTCACCCTTTAGTTGTACTATATATCGAAATATTGTTAAATTAATACCCTCTATGGGCGATTAAAGACCATATTCTATTACTGCATTGCTCTATTTTTCAATGATATCAACCCTTTTTTAATGTCTTAAATTTGCTGTATTTCACAGGTTTTTTAAGCCACCTGCCTAAAATTTTTGATGAAAATAGATACTTTAGAATTTTATTGTTAATAAAATGTTGAAATTAAACACTTCTAGCAATTTATATTATTTATAAACGCTATTAATTAAATTTAATGTTTTTATATATTAATGTGATCCAAAAAAAGCTATTAAAATTAATAAATATAATTAGAAAAGACAAATATTATTCTACTTCACCTAGTATTAATGCCTTTTTATTATATTTATACATAAATAATTTATTCAATAATTACAATAATTTAATCACATATAATAATGTAAAACATTAATATTTAGTATAAAAATAATTACTATTAATTACTTCTTTTTAAAATGTACTCTCTTCTGGTTATATAGAGACCACTTAAGACAATTATAAAAAGACCTAAGTAAGTCCAACTATCAGGTAATTCATGAAAGAAATAATAGCTAATTAAAATATTGGTTATGATTTCCGTATAGCCCAAAGGAGCTAATTTGGAGGCATCAGCATATTTGAGTGATAAAATTAAGAAAAGGTGAGCCACAGAGGCTATAAGACCGATTAAAGCCATTAAAATCCACTGATTTGTAGTAGGATTTACCCAAACAGAAGGCATAAATAAGCTAATAATTACTGTACCTATTAAACCTGAAAGCAAAAGCGTTAAAAGAGGGTTATCTGAAGTGCTAAGTTTTCTAGTTATAATAAGGTAAAATCCATAACAAATTCCATTACCTAAAGCAGCTAAAGTAGCTAAATTTAGCTCAATAAAGCCTGGTCTAATAACAATCAAAGTGCCTACAAATCCTAAAGATACAGCGGTCCATCTTTTTACCCCTACTTTCTCATTTAAAAAAAATGGAGATAAAGCTGTGACACAAATTGGTGCTACAAAAGCTAAAGTTAAAGCTTTAGGGAGTGAAATTTCAGAAATCGAATAAAAGAATAGATATGTAGAAAAAACAAATATCAAACCTCTTATTAATTGAAGAGCCGGTTTTTTTGTCCAAACCAATGACTGTCTATAAAATATAAGCATTAAAGACAAAGTAAAAACTACGGTAAAAAAATATCTAGCCCATGTTATTTGCAAAACATCCATTGATGAGCTTAAATATTTAGCAAATGCATCCATTACAGGGACAATCATCCAAGCAGATGCATTTAAAATTATAGCCTTCACAACTAAAAGATATATCTTAATAGAAGTATTTTAAAGCAAAGAATATTGTTATAGGAACTGTTATAAATGACATTATAGTTGATACGACAATCATACTTGCTATGCTATCAACAACCTCTTTAGAAGAATACATTGAGCCAACCAAGTAAGTTAAAACAGCACTTGGCATTGAACATTGAATTAACAATACACCTGCAGCAAATCCAGATAAATTAAAATATTTGATTAATATAAAACCAATTACAGGACCAATAATTACTCTTCCAATTGATGAAATAAAAGCTGATTTGAATGAAAAAACCTTAAATCTAGTTAATGCTATACCTAAAGACATTAATATTAAAAAGATTGCTGCATAAGTTAACATCATGGTTGTATTAACCAAAAATACAGGAACTTCTATTTCAAAAAATAAAAACAAGACTGATATGATTATTGCATAAACAGGTGGGCTTTTTAAAAGTAAACTAAGCTCTAGTTTTTTACTTGCCAAAAAAACACCCAAAGTAAAATGGAAAAGAATTACTAAAGAGGAAATTGTTGCAGCTATACCTAAACCTTGATTTCCATATGCAAATAAACACAAGGGTAATCCCATATTACCTGTGTTAGGTAAAATGAAAGGAGGTAGTTCTGTTACAATGTCTTTTTTAAGAAATTTTAAAAAAATTATTCCTATAAAACTAAAGCCAATTATAAGAATTAACGAATACCAAAAATATTCTACAAAAATATTAAAAGAGATACCTGTAGTTGTTATTGCATAAAATACCATTGCTGGACTACCAATATTCCCAGCAAAGTTAGTTATAAAATCTGTGTCTAACTTTGGGTTTTTTTTTCCTAGATAATAGCCAATAGCAATAATAAAAAATACTGGAAATAGAACTTCAAAAAGCTTGAAATAAATTTCCATTAATCAAGCAATCTAATTAATGTAGGTGATTTTATGATATTCTTATTTTTGTTAAATATAGATAAACAGGTTTTACAATTTAATTCTGTAGTTTTGTGTGTAACTATTACAATTGTAGCTTTATTATTTTTTTTATCTGGAGTTTGAATTAATCTTTTTACAGAAATTTTATATTTAGCTAAACGATTGGTTATTTGAGACAAAACACCAGGTTTGTCTTTAACTTCAAATCTTAAATATAGAGAATTAACATAATTATTTACGTTATAAGTTTTCAATGTTTTTAGATTATTTACACTTACACCAAATGGGTTTTTGATATTTCCTCTTAAAATAGATAATAAGTCTGATAATAAAGATGATGAAGTAGGACCTGGTCCAGCACCCTCCCCTTGCAATACACTTTCCCCTACTGGTTTGCCATTAAGGATCACAGCATTCATCACTCCATTTACATTACCAATATATGATTTTTTACTTACAAGACATGGATGTACAGTTTCAAATAGTTGATTATTTTTAAGTTCAGAGATACCCAACAATTTAATTCTTAAATCTAATTGATTTGCAATTTTAATATCTTTTAAATCAATCTTTTCTATTCCTTCCATTAAACATTTTTTATTTGATATTTTACTATGAAAAGCCAAAGCAGACAAAATTCTCACTTTTGCAAATGCATCAAAACCATTTAAATCTAATTTAGGATTTCCAGGTTCAGCATATCCAAGTATTTGAGCTTTTTTCAAAACATCTGCAAAATTTTGCTCAGAATTTTCCATCTCTGATAATATATAATTTGAAGTACCATTTAAAATTCCATAAACTTTAGATAATTTATTGGTAGCTAAACCTTCTTTAATAGATCTCAATATCGGTATCCCACCAGCAACAGATGCTTCGAATTCTAAATTGACGTTATTTTTTTCAGCTAGTTTTGCTAAATTGTTTCCATGTTTTGAAATTAAAGCTTTATTTGGAGTAATTACATGAATTTTATTTTTTAAAGCAGTTTCAACTAATTTTTTAGAAACCCCATCAGATTGTCCAATTACTTCAAATAATATATCAACTTTTTCTTTTTTAAAAATTTCAAAAGGGTTTTTATAAAAAATTTTTCTATTAATTTTATATTTTCTTTTTTTATTTATATTTTTAGCAGAAATAGCTACTACATTGACTCTTTTGCCTGTTTTAAGTTCAATATCTTTTTTTTTAACAATTAGTTCATTAAATAAATAATTACCTACTTGACCAAGTCCAACTACTGCAACATTCACTATATTTTTCATTTGCTTATATCTGGATATTTACTTTTTTTAGTATAGTCATCTATATAAATCTCATATTCTTCTAATGTCATTTTTGTTATATCGTCTGACTTTTTAAGTATTTCAGTAATTTTTTTTTGATTTTTTTTATTTTCAGCAGGATGTTCTGTCCAATACTGAGAATCTTTATTTAAAGAGCAATTACATAAAAAAATTAGAAAAATAATTAACAAATATTTCATTTTAAAGCAGTTCTTTCAGGAAAGTTAAATTTATTATTTAAATTTTGAACAGCCTGACCTGCTCCACCTTTAATTAAATTATCTATTGCTGAAATAATAATTATTTTGTTTTTGTATTTTGATTTACACACTGTGATAAAGCAATTGTTTGTATTAATAACATCATTTGTGCTCAAGAGTTTATCAGAGTCTAATATTTTAACAAAATTTTCTCCCTTATAAGACTTCACAAGTGTTTTGATTATTTTTGATTGATTAACATTTTTTTCTAAATCTAAATAAATTGTACTTAATATACCTCTAAACATTGGAGATAAATGTGGAGTAAAACTAAATATAAAATTTTTATTTGTAAAATTGCTTAAAAATTGATGAATTTCAGAATTATGTCTATGAAAACCAACACCATAAGCACTTAAAGACTCGTATAAATTCTTATCTTTATATTTTTTATGAACTCCTCTACCTGCACCTGAATAACCAGATTTTGAATCAATAATTATATTGTCTAATTTAACTAATTTTTTTTTAATTAGCGGAACAAGAGGTAATAATATTGATGTTGGATAACATCCTGGACATGAAATTATATTGTAATTTTTTAATTCACCACGATTTATCTCCGGTAAACAATAAATGCTTTTCTTCTGTAATTTTGGAGCTCGATGTTTTTGTTTATACCATTTTAAATAATCATTAGCTTTTTTTAATCTAAAATCTGCTGCTAAATCAATTAGAGTAATATTATCATTAAGTTTTTTTGCTATATCTTGAGCCTCACCATTTGGCAGAGCTGTAAAAACAACATCAATACCATTTAATAATTTAGGATTAAATTTTACAATTTTAGGTAATTTTTTTTTTGATAAAGATTTATCATAATATGAAATATTTTTTCCAACAGACGAATTTCCACATAGATATTTAATATTAATATATTTGTGGTTAATTAATAACTTGATTAATTGGACACCAATATATCCAGTAGATCCGGCAACTAATGCATTAAGCTTAGGCATTTTTTAATATAGCAGTTTAAATTGTAAAAAAAATTATCTTTTAGAAAACTGGAAGCTTCTTCTAGCTTTTCTTCTACCAGGTTTTTTTCTCTCAACAGCTCTAGAATCTCTGGTTGTAAGTTTTTCAGTTTTCAATGTTGTTTTTAAATTTTCATCAAAAAGAACCAAAGCTTTAGAAATACCATGAACCATTGCTCCAGCTTGGCCTGTAGGTCCACCACCTTTTACACTACATCTAACATCATAATCTGTAGCTTGATTTATAATCTCAAAAGGTCTTGTAATTTGCATTTTGTGAATTTCATCAGCAAAATATTCATTATATAATTTACCATTTACATAAATTTTACCAGAACCTTTTTTTAACCAAACTTTTGCTATTGAAGTTTTTCTTCTACCTGTAGCGTACTTACTATCTTTAAAATCTAACTTTAATTTAGGAGTTTTTGTATTTGATTGTACGTTTTCCATATTAATTTCGTGCAATGTTTTTATTATTTAGTTTATCTAATTCAATAATTTTTGGATTTTGTGCAGCATGAGGATGCTCACTTCCAGAATAAATTTTTAATTTTGTTAATTGTTTTCTACCCAAAACACCCCCGGGCAACATTCTTTTAACTGCTAGCTTTAAAGTTTCTCCAGGTTTTTTTTCATGAAGTTTTTCTGGTGTACTAACTTTAATTCCACCAGGATGTCCTGTATGTCTATAGTACATTTTATTTTGAAACTTCTTACCAGTAAATTTTGCTTGTTCGATATTTTTTACTACAACAAAATCTCCATCATCCATGTGAGGTGTATAAGTAGTCTTATTCTTACCTCTAATAATTTTGGATACAACAGTTGCTAATCTTCCAACAACTGCATTTTTTGCGTCTATCTCGTACCAAGATGATGTAACTTGATCTTTTTTTGTGAATTTTGTCATTGTGCGAGGATTAATACTATTAAATAATTCAAAGTCAATTTTATATTTAGCTTGTAAAATATAACTAATATGCTATTTATCAATTGCCGATTTGATCCTATTGCGGGCATAAAACTGCTAAAATGGAAATTTCATATAATTTTAAATCGGTAGGCATTTGAACTGTATTGTGCGCCTTGCATAAAGCATAAGCACTAAAAAAGGAGTAAAAATGAGTACAAAAAGAAATAATCCAGAAACTATTGCGATACACGGTGGAGATTATAGAAGTGATCCAGCTACAAATTCAGTAGCTGTTCCAATTTATAGAACAACCTCGTATCAATTTAATAACACTGAACATGCAGCTAATTTATTTGCGTTAAAAGAGTTTGGAAACATCTATACAAGAATAATGAATCCAACTAACGATGTGTTGGAAAAGAGAATAGCTGCTCTTGAAGATGGTCTTGCAAGTTTAACTGTAGCTTCTGGTCAAACTGCATCTACTTTTGCAATATTAAACGTTGCTCAAGCTGGAGACAATATAGTAAGTTCAACAGATCTATATGGCGGAACAGTTTCTTTGTTTACACATACTTTAAGTAAGCTTGGTATAGAAGTAAGATATGCAGATCCGTCTGATCCAAAAAACTTTGAAAAAGCAATAGACGATAAAACTAGAGCTTTTTATGGAGAAACATTACCAAACCCATATTTAAGAGTTTTTCCAATTAAAGAAGTTTCAGATATTGGCAGAAAATATAACATTCCATTAATCTTGGATAACACTGCTGCTCCTGTAATTTGTAAACCAATTGAACATGGTGCTGCTGTGGTTGTTTATTCTTTAACAAAATATATAGCAGGTCATGGAACAGTAGTTGGAGGTGCACTAGTAGATGGTGGAAATTTTGATTGGACAGCAGATCCAAAAAGACAGCCACTATTTAATGAACCTGATGCAAGTTATGGAGGTGTTGTTTGGGGTAAAGCTGTGCCTGAATTAACTGGCGCAAATGTTGCTTTTGCAGTGAGAGCGAGAGTGACCTTGTTAAGAGATTTAGGATCGGCACTTTCTCCAGATAATGCATTTGGTGTCATACAAGGACTTGAAACAGTTGCTTTAAGAATGAAACAACACTGTGATAATGCTGCAAAAGTGGTTGAGTACTTAAAAAATCATAAAGCAGTTAAGAGAGTTATTTATGCAACTGAACATAATGAAGAGATATCAAGTCGAGCAAAAAAATATCTTAAAAATGGTAATGGTGCTTTAGTTGGTATTGAGTTATCTGGTGGTATAGAAGCTGGCAAAAAGTTCATTGAGGCTTTAAAAATGTTTTACCACGTTGCAAATATAGGTGATGCTAGAAGTTTAGCAATACACCCTGCAACCACTACTCACAGTCAATTAAATGAGGATGAATTAGCTGCCTCAGGTGTAACCCCTGGATATGTTAGACTTTGTATTGGTTTAGAGCATATTGATGATATAATCGATGATCTAGATCAAGCTTTAGATAAATCGTCAAAAGGTAATTTAAAAGCAGTTAGTTAATTTTATTTATATGTCTAAAAATAGAAATTAATCAATCTGTCTTTTGTATTTTGAGATAAATAAAAAATACAAAGTTGAAAGTATTATCAAAATAGAATTTATCTGGTGTAAAGATGCAAATAACATTTTTACTCCAGATAAAATAGTTATCACACCAAGAAAAATTTGAAATGCCAAAGTCAAACCAATTACAGAAATAGGTTTGTATAATTTATTGTTTCCAGTGTTAATTACCTTAAAGAGGATTAAGGCATAAAAGATAATAATTAAATATGCTAAATTTCTATGTATAAATTGAACAATAGAGGGATTATCAAAAACTTTTAAATTCAAAAACTCTTTTAAACTACTATCATCAGGAAAATAATTAACTCCCATCAATGGCCAAGTGTTGTAGATTTTACCAGCATCCATACCAGATACAAAAGCACCTATAATTAGTTGCAAAAATAATAAAACTAGAAAAATTTTTACTATAAAAAGATTAATAGAAATTGTTTGATTTGTAGAGGATGATAACTTTAAAAATTCCCAATATACAATTGATAAAATTATAAAAGCTGTTACCAAATGTATTGCTAGTCTATAGTGACTAACATCAATTCTTTCAACTAATCCACTTGATACCATGTACCAACCTAAAAATCCTTGAAAACAAACCAGCAAAAAAATAAGTCCATATTTTTTTATAATCCAAACTCCTTGTTTTACTGAAAAATAAACCATTGGGAGTAATACGGTTAAACCAATTATTCTACCTAACTGCCTGTGTCCCCACTCCCACCAGAATATTATTTTGAATTCATCAAGAGTCATATTGAAGTTTTGTTGGCTGTATTCAGGAATTGTTTTATATAAACTAAAATATTCCAACCATTTTTCATTTGTAAAAGGAGGAAAAAAACCAACAAATAGTTCCCAAGTAGTAATTGATAGACCGGAGTCAGTTAATCTGGTCAAGCCTCCAACCAATATTATTAAAGAAATTAAAACTAATAATGACAGCATCCACAATTTAAGTTGATTATTTAAATGATTATTCTCACTGTACATGCTCAGATAAATATAATAATTATTAAGTATTCCAATAAATTAAATGTCGCCAAATAATAAAAAAAAACTAGATTTAATAAGAGTTAAGCTAGATAAATTAGATAATAAACTGTTATTACTTATAAAATATAGAACGAAACTAGTTGAAGAAGTTTTAAAGCTTAAAGAATTTAAAAAAGAAATCGTAGATAAGAAAAGAATTAATTTTATTTTAAAAAAAATTAAAGCAAAATCCTTAAAACAAAGCATTGATCCAAAGATAACTGATCGTATTTGGAAAAATATGATTTGGTCTTATATTGATTACGAAAGAAGAAATTTCAAAAAAAAATAATTTATTTACTATGCGGTGGAAGCTTTTTCTCTACAAACATTTCGTGTTTTCTAGTATCTGGATTGTATTTTTTTGCAGATAATTTTACTTTAGCTTTTTCTCCACCTGCTGGTTTTTTTACATAATAAAAGTAAGAACTATCTGGTTTAGCTTCAGGTACCATTCTAACTTTTACGTGTGTTTTTTTTGCCATTTATTTTAATGTTTTTAAAATATTTGATATTTTAGTTAACTTATTTATTAATTTTTCAGCTTTTATAGATTTATCTGCCATTTCGTCAAGCTTTAAAGTATCTTCATTATCAAGGATCTTTTTAACTCCATTAATTGTCATTCCTTGATCTTTAAGTAAATATTTAATCTTCTTAAGAAGATCAATATTTTTTTCATCATAATATCTTCTATTGGAATTAAGAATTTTTGGTTTGATTTGTTTAAACTGTGTTTCCCAAAATCTTATTATGTGAGTAGGCAAAGAACCTTTCTTATTGACTTTTAAGTCTAAAATTTTAGCAACTTCACCAATAGTTTTATAAGCCTGATCAGCTTTATCCATAATCTTTAAGATTTATAAACTCTTTAAATTCTTTTGAAGGTTTAAATAAAACAACATCCCTACTAGTTATTACTTTAGTTTCCTTAGTTTTTGGGTTTCTACCAATTCTACTTTTTTTCTGTCTAATAGAAAAAGTTCCAAATTTAGATAATTTTAGCTTTTTCTCAGATTTAATGTTGGAAACAATTGTTGATAAAAAATCATCAATTAAATTTTCTGAAATCTGTTTAGAAAAACCTAGTTGCATATAAACTAAATTAACTAAATCTTTTTTAGTTAAATTTATTCTCATTTAAAGATTCTGTTTAATCTTTTCTATCAAATTACCTTTAACAATTCTATGGCAAACATCTAATGAATTAGCAAAGCCAACAGAATCGGTGCCGCCATGACTTTTTACTACTGGAGAGTCCAATCCTATAAAAATTGCACCATTGTAAAGTCTTGGATCTAATCTTTTTTTAAATTTTCTTAAATTTACAATATTTAAAAGGGAAGAAAACTTACCTATCAAATTTCCGGTCATCGCTTTTTTTAATTCACTTGTAATAAAATTTGCAGTTCCCTCTGCTGTTTTTAATGCTATATTTCCTGTAAATCCATCTGACACAATTACATCAACTTCACCATCCATAATGTGGTTACCCTCAATATATCCTGAGAAATTAAAATTTTCAGATTTTTTGTCATTAAGAATTTGATATGTTTCTTTTATTACCTCATTACCCTTTAATTCTTCTGAACCAATATTCAATAAAGCAACATTGGCCATTTCATTTGGATATAACGAGTTATAAAGTGCAGCTCCCATCGAAGAAAAATCACTTAGATTTTTTGCATTACATTCTATATTAGCACCAAGATCTAATACAACACTCATACCTTTTTTATTTGGCCAAAGGGCAGACAAAGCTGGTTTGTCTATATTTTCGATCATTTTAAGATTTAATTTTGATACAACTAATAGAGCACCAGTATTGCCAGCAGATATTACTATATCAGCCTGCTTTTCTTTAACGCTTTGAATAGCAAGCCACATGCTTGTGTCTTTTCCTCTTTTTGCGCCTTCTAAAGGACTATCAGTACTTTTAATCGCATTCTCTGTATGGAAAATTTCATAGAACTCTTTATTAATTTTTTTTTCTATCAATGGAGAAATTTTATTTTTGTCTCCAAATATTTTATAAAAATTATTTTTATTTGATTGATGGTTGTAAATAATACCATCAACAACTTTTCTTGGTGAACCATCACCACCCATTGCATCAACTGCAATTTTAATTTTTTCGGACATTTAGAATATTATACTATTCTTTTGGGTCTAAAACTTGTCTACCCTTATACATGCCAGTTTTTAAATCCAGATGATGAGAAAGCCTGTATTCACCTGATTTTTTATCCTCAACTATATTTTTTGTTGAAAATTTCATTGTTTGTGCCCGTCTCATTCCAGTTCTGGAAGGGGTTTGTTTTCGCTTAGGTACAGCCATAATTATGGGTTACTTACACTTTTTAAATAATAATTCAAAGTTTTTTTTGATAAATTTAAGTTAAATTCATCAAAATAATCAAGTAAATCATCAATATTATTAAAATCTTCTAAAAATATTGATAATTTTTCAATTTTATCTGATTTCGATAAATCATCCCAAAAATGTATCTCCGAAACCATAGAATGAAACAAATTAATATAACCTTTCATTTTTTTGTT
>CACALX010000001.1 GCA_902533445.1 uncultured Pelagibacteraceae bacterium | reverse complement strand
TTGTAAGTGTGAATACCTTTTATAATCATCATGAATTAATTCAGATGCAGCGTTACCATCTTTTTCCTTAATTGCTTTATTAAGCTTCTCCAGTATAGACATAAAATTATTTCTTTACTGCATTGAACATACTTAAAGTGTCATCATAAGCTATAAACTTTGACAACTTGCCATCTTTAACTTCAAAGTAGTGTCCAAAAATTGTATCCATGCCATCAGCAGTTGCTTTTACATTTACAAAAACTTTATCACCTTCGCTAATCATTGACTCGGGCAACACATGAAAATTGCTGAATAGATTTGGAACTTGCATCATATTTTTCATAAATGCTTCTTTACCTTTATGAGTTCCTGACATGGGGTGTTTATCACCTGGGTATACCCAAACAACATCATCATGCAATGTATTCATAAATCCTTCCATGTCTCCTTTTCCAAAGAGATCATAACCATTTTTAACTATTTCTTTTGAATCCATAAATTCTCCTTTTTAAATAAATACGTATAACAACATAGTGTTACATATTTATTAATGAGTCTTCCTACGCTTATAACGCGCGACAGATATGCATATTTTTTCATGTATAAAATTTTGAATTATTAGTTTTATTCAACTTTAATTTTTGATAATATATACTCATGATTGAAAAATTTAATGGTATTTTCTATCTAGCAGTTTTTATCATTCATTTTGTTGTATTTGCTGTTTATGCGTACCAAACAGTGTTTGCCACAAAAACCTTTTTAAATAAATTTGGTATCGACGATACAGGTGCTGGTATGACAAGATTTTTTGGTTCGCTTTTTATAGGATCTGTTGCTATGGCCATATGGGTTGGATTTATAAGACCAGATGGATTACAGGGAACTTGGGCATTTTTCAATTTAGTATTTTTACAAAATCTTTCGGCTTTTGTGGTTGGTATTTATAATATTAAAATAAATAAATTGGGTCACACACCACAAACATCTAATGAAGGAATTATCGCGCCAGGTATCCTGACTTTATTGAGTGCAATACTTTGTTACGGACTAGCAGATAAGATTTATATTTAAAACCAAGAAGGTATTGGTAGACCTTTTTCTTCTAAGAATTTTTTATTAAACATTTTAGTTGCATATTTATCGCTTCTGTCACAAAGGATTGTAACAATAGTTTTACCGGGTCCTAATTCTTTTCCCATTCTAATAGCCCCAGCAATATTTATTCCACAACTAGTTCCTAAACTTAAACCTTCATTTTGAATTAAATCATAAAGAATAGGCAAAGCTTCATGATCATCAATAGAGTAGGCATCATCAATTTTAGCTTCACCAAAATTAGCTGTAACTCTACTTGAGCCAATTCCTTCTGTTATTGACCCTCCTTCAGATTTTAATTCTCCATTTTTTATATAATTATAAAGAGCAGAACCTTTAGGATCAGAAAGGTAAATTTTGATGTCTTTATTTTTTTCTTTTAGGGCATTACTTACACCAGAAATGGTACCACCAGTTCCAGAAGAACATATAAATCCATCTACTTTTCCCTCAGTTTGTTCCCAAATCTCTTGACCTGTTCCTTCATAGTGACCTTTTGCATTTGCATTATTATCGAATTGATTAGCCCAAATAACTCCATTGTTATTTGAAGGTCTTAATTCATCTGCAAGTCTAGCTGCAACTTTTACAAAGTTATTATCATCTTTATAAGGTTTAGGTGGAACTAATCTTAATTCAGCTCCAAGATTTCGAAGCAAATCTTTTTTCTCCTGAGTTTGATTATCGTTCATGACAATTATAGTTTTGTAACCTAAAGAATTTCCTAAAAGACCCAAACCAATTCCAGTATTACCAGCTGTACCTTCAACAACAGTTCCTCCTTTAGAGATCAGCTTTTTTTCTTGTGCATCTTTAATTAATGCAAGTGCAGCTCTATCTTTTACAGATCCACCTGGATTTAAAAATTCAGCTTTACCATAAATATTACAACCAGTAATTTCGGATGCTGCTCTTAATTTAATTAGAGGAGTATTTCCAATCCCAGAAATAAAATCGTTTTGTGTATTATTCATTATCTGATTTTTTATCACTATCAGGAGTAATTCCGTAAGGTTTAAATTCACTATCAGCTATTCCAACACTTCTTGCTGGAATTCCAACCATCACAGAATTTTCTTCAACATCTTTAGTAATAACTGCGTTTGCTCCAATTCTTGCACCTCTACCAACAACTACTGGTCCTAAAACTTGTGCACCTGAACCAATTACAACATCTTCTTTTATAGTAGGGTGTCTTTTTAAATTTCGTTGATCATTTGAATTAATACTTGGAGCAATTCCACCTAAAGTTACCATATGATAAATAGTTACGTTATCACCAATTTCAGATGTTTCTCCAATAACAACCCCCATACCGTGATCAATAAATAAATTTTTTCCAATTTTTGCATTTGGATGTATTTCAATTCCAGTTAAGAACCTTGATAATTGAGATACGATTCTTGCAATTAAATGAAACTTAGCAGTGCTAAAAAAGTTAGCTACTCTATGGAAGAATACTGCTTTGACACCTGGATAAGTTAAAATTAAACTTAACTTAGACCTTGCTGCAGGGTCTCTATCAATTATGGATTGTAAAAAATCACTCATTTTTATTTAATTTAGCTGGTGTTGATTAAAAAATTATATGCCTTATATAGTAGTTAATTGCTCAATTAAAAGAGGTTTATATGTATAAGAATACTAATTGTTTTCATTTAGCAATCCCATGTGGTGATCTTGAGGTTGCGAAAAAGTTTTATAGCGAAACTTTAGGATGCAGACTTGATAATTCAGCTCAAGAATGGGCAGACGTAGATTTCTGGGGAAATGAACTCACTCTTCATAAGAGTGAACATAAATTGGATAATGAAAGACATGACGTTGACATGGGTAATGTATCAGTTCCTCATTTTGGAGTTCACTTGTCGAGAAAAGATTTTGATGCTCTTAAACAAAGATTAAAAGACAGTGGAACAAAATATTACGATGAGCCTTATTTAAGATTTAAAGGAACAAAATACGAGCAAGAGACTTTTTTTGTTAAAGACCCTAACGAGAACATTTTAGAAATCAAGACACTTACGTCAAATCCAGACTAATTTCTTATAATTGTTCTAATCTATATTGCAATAATAGCATATCTATTTTCTTTGACTCCCGTTCTAAATCCACGTTAGACTTTAATTTTAAATAATTAAGGAGAAATTATGAAAATGATTAAAACTACACTTGTAGCTGGATTAATTTCAATTTTAGCAATCTTCTCTGCAAATGCAGAAAAAGTTAAAATTGGGGATCCAGGTTGGACAGGTGCAACTGCTATAGCAAATTTACTTGCTGCAGTAGTCACAGATAAAATGGGTGGTGAAGCTGAACTAGTTCCTGGAAACAATACTGCAATTTATGCAGCAATTGATAGAGGAAAAGGTGAAATTGATGTTCACCCTGATATTTGGTTACCAAACCAAGAAGCTTACACTAATGATTTAGTTCCAAAAGGAACTTTAAAATTAAGCAGCAAACCATATGAAGGAAACCAAGGTTACTGTGTTTCTCAGCAGTTTGCTAAAAAAATGAACATTACAGCTATCGAAGACTTAGCTAGACCAGAAGTTGTCAAAGCAATGGACAGCGATGGAAATGGTAAAGGTGAGTTTTGGATTGGTGCTGATGGTTGGGCATCTGCAAATGTTAACCAAGTTAAATTAAGAGACTATGGTTTATATGATGCTGGTATCGAAGCAGTTAGAGCTGCTGAAGCAGTTAAAAATGCAAGAGTACTAGACTCAATTAAAAAAGGTGAAGGTTATGCGTTCTATTGTTACAAACCTCATGCAATTTGGGGAATGGCTGATGTAGTAATGTTAACAGAACCAAAATATGATCCTGCAAAATATAAAATGATTCAACCTAAAGCAGATGCTGACTGGTACAAGAAATCTTATGTTGCATCAAAAGATGCTCTTAAGCAAATTCAAATCGGTTGGGCTACTTCTTTAGAGAGTCAATCACCAGCGATTGTGGAATTCTTCAAGAATTTTCAATTAACAGCTGATGATGTTTCTGCAATGGCTTATTCAGTTTCAGTTGAGAAAAAAGATCCGGCTGACGTTGCAAGAGCTTGGATGGAAGCAAATAAATCAACTGTAGACGGTTGGTTAGGACTATAATCTAAATCAAAATCTATACTCGGCAATTTAAGATTGCCGAGTATATTTTCCTATAATAAAAGACAAAAATGGATTCATCGAGTTCAGCTATACAAATTCAAAATGTTTGGAAAGTATTTGGTAATACTTCTAAAGAAGCTTTAGATGCAATCCAAAATAAAAAAATTTCAAAAACAGAAGCTTTAGAAAATTACAACTCAGTTATTGGTGTTTCAGATGTTTCTTTTGACGTTAAACAAGGAGAAATATTCTGTGTTATGGGGCTTTCTGGAAGCGGAAAGTCTACATTAGTAAGGCATATTAATAGACTTTTAGAACCAACATCAGGCAAAATTTTAATTAATGGTCAGGATGTAATGGCCCTAGATAGAGAAAACCTTCAAGAATTAAGAAACAAAAAAATAGGAATGGTTTTTCAAAACTTTGCGCTTATGCCTCATAGATCTGTTGTTGATAACATTGCAATGCCGCTTGAGATAAGAGGAGTAAGTAAAAATGATAGATTGGATGCTGCAAATAAAATTTTAGAAATTGTAGAATTACAAGGTTGGGGTAATAAGTTTGCTCACGAACTATCTGGAGGTATGCAACAAAGGGTGGGTCTTGCAAGAGCACTTGCAGCAGATCCTGAAATTCTTTTAATGGACGAGCCTTTTAGTGCATTAGATCCACTGATAAGAAGACAGCTTCAAGCTGAGTTCATCAAACTCTCAAAACAAATGAAAAAAACCACAGTATTTATTACTCATGATTTAGATGAAGCAGTAAGAGTAGGACACAGAATTGCAATTATGAGAGATGGAAAAGTAATCCAAATAGGTACACCTGAAGAAATAGTTGTAAGTCCTGCAGATGAATATGTTGCTGACTTTGTAAAAGGAATTTCAAGACTTAAAGTTGTTCAAGCTAAAACAATTATGCAATCTATTGAGAGTTATGAAAATGCTAATGGAAAATTAGATGAAAACAGTAAAAGTGTTGGAGAAAATGAATTATTAAGCAAGCTCATTGAGTTATCAAAATCTAGCGAAGGACCATTAATTGTTAAAGATGATAATCAAAATAATGTTGGTGTGTTAACACAGTCAGATCTTTTAAAAGCAGTTATAGAGGGTGGAGATGGAGAATAGACAAATACACAATCCAACCAGATCAGAATTAATTACAGATTTTGTAAAATCTAATCCAGAATATTATATTAAAGAATTTCAAAAAATTGGAAGCAAGCCTTCTTTTTCATTTTCATTTAATTTGTATGCTGGAATTCTAGGACCAATATGGTTTGGAATGAGAAATATTTGGAATTGGGCTTTAGCTTTTCTAATTATTGAAACTTTTTCTGTTGTTCAAATAATAAGAGGTTTGTTTGGTAATATTACTAAAGAAGCTGTAGAAAAAATCAAACAAGTTGAATCAACAATAGCTTTTAGAAATAAACAGTTAGAAGCAGCTATTACAAATAATCCTGACAAAGTTGAGGTTTATAAAAGAAATATCAAATCACTAGAAGATGCAATGCAAGGCTACATAGATGAAGTAGCAAGGATTGAGGCATCAGCTATTTGGATTACAATTTTTGGGTTTGGATTGTTAATTGCTATTAAAGTTGTTCAAGGAATACTAGCCAACTCGATATTAGAAAAAAGATATTCAGAATGGTTATCAGACAAAACTTTAAAACCAGGAATGCAAGGGAAGAACTTTATCTCCAGCACAATGTTTGCTGCAGTTATTATGTTTTTTTCTGTAGTGCATTATAGTTTTCCTGGTGTCATTACATTAATGGATGATTTCCCAACTCATCCAGATATCAGGTTAACATCAATAAAATGGGTAGAAACAATCTTTGATTACGCAGTATTAAAAGGAGATGCGTTATTTACAGCAATCACTATTGGAATTAGATCAGTGCTAGATTTCTTAGAGTTATTATTTGTTAAAACTCCATGGATAGTAATTATTACAACTATTGTAACTTTAACGGGATTAGCGGCAGGACCTAGAGCTGCAATATATTCAGCAGGATTTTTATGTTACATGGGATTTTTAGGTTTCTGGGTTAAAGCTATGACAACACTAGCTCTTTTAGGAACAGCAGCTGTATTAAGTATTGTAATTGGTATTCCTCTTGGAATTTTTTGTGCAAGGCGTCAAAGATTTTATTCAATGATAAGACCGATTATGGATTTCATGCAAACAATGCCTGCTTTTGTATTCATGATTCCTGTAATAGCATTTTTTGGAACTGGAAAGGTTGCAGCAGTTATAATTACAATGATATTTGGAGGAACGCCTGTGGTTAGATTAACTGTTCTTGGTTTAAGAGGTGTGCCTGAAACAATTAGAGAGGCTGCAATTGCTTACGGTGCATCCAAATGGTACTTGCTTAGAAAAGTAGATCTGCCATTAGCAACCCCATCCATATTAGCAGGTGTTAATCAAACAGTAATGTTAAGTCTAGCAATGGTAGTTGTAGCATCATTAATTGGAGCCAAAGGTTTAGGTCAAGATGTGTTAGAAGCACTTCAATACGCCAATGTAGGACAAGGTATTTTAGCCGGTGTTGCTATATTATTTGTGGCTCTTATTCTTGATAGAGTTGTGCAGGGTAGAAAAAGAGTTTAAGAAAAATCAATGGAATATGCACTGCTAGGTTTTTTTACTGGCCTAAGTTTAATTTTAGCAATTGGTGCTCAAAATATTTTTGTAATAGAGCAGGGCTTAAAAAAAAAGCATGTATTTTTAGTTTGTTTAGTTTGCTCTGTTTCAGATTTAATATTAATTTTTATTGGAATTTTTTTATTTCATTTTTTTAACCAATTTTTTAACTCAATAGTAGAATTTGTTTTTAATTTTCTTTTAGTGGTTTTTTTAATTCATTTTATATATTCAAAAATAAAAATTCATTATAAAGAAGTTAATTTTCAAAGTAATGTTAGAGCGATATCAAAGTTAAATATTTTCTTAAAAACATTAGGGTTTACATATTTAAATCCGCATGTTTACTCGGATACGGTTTTTATTCTTGGAAATTTCTCTAAGAATTACTTGTTAAATCAAAAATTGGCTTTTGGGATAGGAGCGTCTTTTGCTTCATTTTTGTTTTTCTTTATTTTGGGATATTTATCAAATCATTTATCTAAGTATGCCAATGACAAAAAAATATGGCAGGTAATAAATATATTCATTATAGCTTTTATGAGTTTTTTAGTTTTGTTTATTTTAAAGGAAATGATAATTAAGCTTTTATGAGTAATATTTTTGTAGATGATAGAGGTGAAGGCTTTCCATTTGTTTTAGTGCATGGATATTTAGGTTCCTCAGAAATGTGGTGTTTTCAAAAAGATTACTTTTCAAAAAATTTTAGAGTTATCGCTCCAGCACTCCCTGGATTTGGTGAAAGTCATAATGCTCAATCATTAAATTCTATTAATGCGATGGCAAAGAAAATAATTAAAATACTAGATGGAAAAAATATCGAAAATTTTAATTTAATTGGACATTCAATGGGTGGAATGATTGTTCAGGAAATCGCAAAAATTGTTGGTGATAGAGTTAACAAATTAATCTGTTTTGCAACAGGATCTATAGGAGATATTCCTGGTAGATTTGAAACTATGGATGAAACAAGAGAAAAACTTAAAAAAGATGGTGCTGAGGCGTCATTTTCAAGAGTTCCTCCCAAATGGTTTGTGAAGGGAGATAAGGATAAAAATTATTTTTTGTGTGCTAATGCAGTTAAAAATGTTTCATTAGAAACTGCTGATAATGCTCTACTAGCAATGAAAAATTGGAGAGGTATAGAAAATTTAAAAAACATTAAAAATGAAACCTTAATTATATGGGGTGATAAAGATATCTCTTATAACTTTGAACAAGTTGATGCGTTAAATAAAAATATCAAGAATAGTCGTCTAGAAATATTTAAAAATTGTAGTCACAATGTTCACTTAGAAGAACCAGATAAATTTAATAATCTAGTAAATGATTTTATCTCAAAATAATTTTTTTATTTAATTTGCTTAATTTTTTATAAGCGTTATTAAACTTTTTATTTAAATGAAATTTTCCTGGAAAAATTATGCATTTAATTTTTGCATTAACTGCAGAATTTAAACTTTCTTGAGAATCTTCGATAGCCAGACATTCTTTAGGTTTTAATTTAAGCTTTTTTAATGCAAGAAGATATATATCTGGATTTGGTTTTAAATTTTTAACTATTTTTGAATTCCCAATAAAACTAAAATTTTTTTGACTAATTGATTTTCTTAATGAGAAAAGAATAGAATTAATATTATTTTTTGAGGTAGAGGTTACAAAAGCTAATCTAATTTTTTCTTTATTACAGAGATTAATTATATTTTTCACACTCGGTCTTAATTTTAAATGATTTTTCTTTAAGTAATTATTGAACAGTTTAGTTTTTAAATCTCTTAATTTCTTTGCATTAACTTTTGTATTTTTTTTCTTTGCGTATTCTTTTATTCTATCGCTGCCACCTGATTTGTTTAGTAGTTTGATATATTCCTCTTTAGTCCAATACCAATTTAAACCTTTTTTTTTAAAAGCCTGATTAAAGGACTTTCTCTGAATTTCAGAAGTTTCAACAAGTGTTCCAATAGAACCGAATAACAAAGCTTTGTAGTATTTTTTCAACCTTTTACAGCCCCAGTAGTTAAACCACTGATGACTTGTCTCTGGAAAAACATTACTAGCATAAACAATGGAGCTGTTGCTGATACTACAGCGGACACTGCCCACATTAGATTACCTTCGTGTTGGTTAGTTCCTAAATAACTTTGTATCTTTGGAACCATTGTGTGATTTTCTTGATTAAGAAGTAAAGCTGTTACAGTGAAATCATTGTAAGCTAGCATCAAACTAAATAATCCTGCAGTAATAACTCCAGGCCACATCACTGGCATTATAATATGTCTAAATGCTTGAAAATATGAACATCCATCAATTAATGCACTTTCATCAAGTTCTTTTGGTATTGTTTTAAAAAATGAATAAAGCAACCATAAAGTAAATGGTTGATTAATAGCAACTAAAACAACAATAGTTGTTGGAAGTATTCCCCATATTTGTAATTCAAAAAATGGAAATAAATAACCTGATACTAAAGTTATATGTGGCATAGCTCTAAAAATTAAAGCTGCCATTAGAATCCAAAATGCATATTTTTCTGTTGATCTAGAAAGGGCGTATGCTCCTAAAGTTCCTAAAAACAATGAAATACTAACAACAAATACAGTTACAATAATTGTATTTTTAGACGCTTTCCAAAATTCTCCTTCAAACCAAGCTTCATGATAAGCATTTGTCGTAAACTTTTCACCAGTTTCAATTAATGTATTGAAAGCTGAAATTGCATACCACCAATCTGATCTTGAAAAAAAATCTGCTCTTACTTTAAATGATCCCCAAAAAGTCCAGATGAATGGAAAACATGCAACTAACAACCAAGAAATAATAAATATGGTATTAAATGTTTTTAAAGTATTTGTTTTTTTATCTAAACCGTAATCCATATTTATCTCGCAGTTTTAAATTCTTTCCATGTTCTAACCAATACAGGAGCAAGCAAAATAGCTATCCCAATGATTGTCATCATTGATGTTGCTGCAGCAGAACCAAACAAAATTACTTCTTCATTTACTAGGTTATCGTAAATTAACCATGAAAGAGATTGCGCACTACCTTCGGCACTAAAACCAATAATTGGTTCAAAAACTCTAAAATTGTCCATCAATGATATTAATGCAACAAATGTTACCACTGGGTAAATATGAGGTAGCACAATGTGTTTTATTCTCTGAAATCTTGAAGCACCATCAATAATTGCAGCTTCAATAGGTTCCTGAGGTACTGTTTGAAGTGCAGCATAGAACACTACGAATGCAAAAGGGGAGTGATGCCAAATTCCATAGATTATAATTGTTATCCACGTAAGAGTTTTAGAGGATTTTAAAGATAAATATGGATCATTCATTAAATTTTGAATGTTGGCTCCAATTATTCCTTGAGAGTCTATCATCCAAAATAACACTAAAGACCCAACTAATGGAGTTACAATCATTGGTAAAATAGTACCAAAGATTAATGGACCTCTAATTTTTCTTGAGATTGCGTTTAAACTTAAGGCAATTATAAAACCTAACAATAAGACATTTGGGGTTACAAATATACAATAAGTTAATGTAAATATTAGTGCCTTATAAAATGGTAGATTAGTTACTTGATCGACAAATTCACCAAAAGTTTCTGTTTCATTCCAAAATTTTTTTATTTCTTGTGTTGCTAAATGGTTTCTATCTACATAAGTGCCGAAACCATTAAACTTTCCAAGAGGTTTTGCTTCTCTAATTTTTGTAGTTTCTTCATTGTCGACTACAATTGAAACAGTACAACCAAATGGATCACATTTTTTAACCTCTTTAACTACTTGATCATGCTGAGCGTAAAAAGATTGAACTCCTGTAGAAATGATAGGAAGCCCAATAAATAGGACCATTGCTAATCCTGTTGGTAAAAAAAACCAAAAAAAAGTTTTATTAGGCATTGAAATTTTTTATTAAGTGGGGACTTGATCCCCACTTAAAGATTAGATTTTATAGAAAGCCTTGTTCTTTAGCTTTACTAGTGTAAGCAGCTTCAACATCTTTCAATGCTTGTTCAGCTGATTCTTTACCTTGTAAAAACTCAACAATCTCACTTCCTAATGCACCATGCATTAAACCCATTTGTGGTAACATTGGATATGGTTTTGCGCCCATTTTTACAGCTTCAATTACACCAATAGATTTTGGTCCTGGAACAAATCCTTCTACCAACCAAACCGCTTGGTCAGCAGCGTCAGCAACCATTTTCTTATTTGATGCAGCGTGAGCTAAAGCTCTAAATGTAGCTTCTGCATCAGCGTCAGATCTGTTTTTTGCAAGTGTGAAACCATCCCACCATAAAGTTGCAGCAGGGATATTTCCACCCCCAACTGTAGCTGGTCCAGTTAGTTTTGTAGCTTTAGTAATATTAGCATCACCTTCATCATCTAAAAGTGTACCTGATCTAGAAGCCCACAATGTCATTAAAGCAACATTTCCAGATTCCCACTCAACTTTAATAGCTTCACTATCATGTGTTAAATAATCTGGGTTACTTAATTCAGATAATTTTTTAAGCATATTTAAAGTAGCTACACCTTTTGCATTATTTACATTTGGTTCTGCACTTCCAGACTTAAAGAATTCACCACCATGACCAATGTACATGTTAACAAACTCTTCTGCTAAGTTCCAACCTGCTTTGTAAGCAGCAGCATATGGATATTGCATTTTTCCTGAAGCTCTAATTTTTTCAGAAGCAGCAACTACCTCTTCGTATGTTTTTGGAACAGCTATACCAAGATCTTTTAAAACATCTTCTCTATAGTATAAGTGTTGAGTGTTAGCCATAAATGCTACAGCCATTACTTTTCCATCAATTGTGATCAATTGAGAGTCTTGAATTCCTTTTCCATATTTTTTAACAAGATCATCTAAAGGTCTTATTAAGTCTTGGTTCATTAAAGGAACGATTGAACTGTTTGCTGCAATTCTAGCTGAAAATTCAGATGGATTTGCAGTAAGTGCTGGCACTGCGATTTTATTGTGTTCAGATGAATGAGTCACTTTAAAATCTGCACTTCCTTTACATTGTTTAGAAGTTTCAACGAAAGTTCTTAATGCAGGAAAATCATTAGCCAAAATATTTATTGAACCACTTTTAATGTTACAATCTGCATAAGCAGAAGTCCCAAAAAGTAAAAACAATAAAGTAACTAGTATTTTTCTCATATGTTTTCTCTCTTTTTATTTATTGTTAAATTATAATTTAAGTTCGAAAACTATATCTATTACGAAGTTTAAATTAAAGAGTAAATTAAATCACTTTTGACGCAAGTTCTGCGCCATGCACCAAAGATTCTAGCTTCTTATAAACTATATTTTCATCAACATTTCCAAAGCCAGCAAAAGTACTAAAACCACAATCTGTTCCAGCAACCAGTTGATCTTTTTCAATTACTTTTGAATAAGTTACAATTCTATTTTTTACAACGTCGGGATGTTCGACAAAGTTTGTAGTTGAGTCGATTACTCCAGGAGCAATTATTTTATCTTTGGGAATTTTTAAGTTTTCAAAAATTTGCCACTCATGAGAATGTCTTGGATTTGACGACTCTATCAAGTAGGTTTGTATATTAGCCTTTAAAGCTATTGGCATAATTTTTTCTAGTGCGATGTCGTGTAAATGAGGTCCTTCATAATTACCCCAGCAAATATGCATTCTTATTTTGGAGCTATCAATATTACTAATAGCATTATTTAAACATTCTATTTGCTTTTCTGCTCTGATTAAAAATTCTTTTTCAGACAAATCTTTAAAAGTCATGTGTCTTGCAAGGGCTAAATCTGGACAATCTAACTGAAGTTTTAATCCATTTGATGTAATTTCCTCATATTCATCTTTCATCATGTTTGATAAATTTTCTAAATATTCATCATCATTTTTATAAAATTTATTTGGTAAGAAGGCCGAAATAACTCCTGGTGAAGCAGCATTCATGAATGCATCTTTATGATTATTTTTTTCTAAAGCTTGTTTAAAATTATTTATATCTTTTGTTAGAGAAGTTTTATCTTTAATTTTTAATTCACTTGTACAACAAGGTCTTGTGTAGGTAGGAGTACCACCTGTTCTTGCAATTCTCTCTTTAAAAGATGGAAAGTCATCTAAATCTTTTGGTGCTTTTCTTTCACTCTCTCCTGAAAAGCCATCAATTCTATCTTTAACGTAAGTTGCATAGCTAATCTTAGACATTTCACCGTCACTAATATAGTCAATTCCAACTTCTATTTGTTTTTTAACAATATTATCCACATCTCTTTGAACAATTTCATCAAATTGATTTAAATTTATTTTTTCTTTTTGATCTTTCTTGAACAAGAGGTCAGATAATTCATTTGATCTTGGTAAACTTCCTACATGCGTTGTTTTAATTTTAATCATAATTTATTTCATTAAAATTTGTTTCCAAATTGCAACCTCATCAAACAAAACCCATTCTCTTATAACATTTCCATCAATTATTTCTGTATGGTTTATACCCATTATAAAAATATTTTTATTTGATTTTTCTCCAAATTCTTCAGTGTCTTTGGAATGATTACCTTCCAGAAACCATCTTATTGATGCTTTAGGATTTTTATCTGCTTCTTCTAAATAACCAATGTGCTCAACAGAAAACTTCATATCACTAAAAGTATTTTTCAAAGCATTCCAAAATTTGATTATATCCTCTCTCCCATGTCCAATTTTGTTTCCAGGCCAATAAATAGTTGCAGCTCTTGCATAATCAGAAAAATTATAATCATCTTTAAAGATATTTTTTAATATTTTGGAATATTTACCTCCAGTACAATCATCAGGTACAGCGCCTTGTTTGTAATCTGAATTCATCTTAGAATTTGAATTAAATAATTGTTTTGCTTTTTCAACGCCACCCTCTTTATCTATAAGAATTTGCGCAAAATCTTTCGGTGTAAATCCTATTTGTCTTACCATCGCTCCTTGATCACGAACAATCCATTCATCATAGACTTGATTATTTTTACATGCACAATCAGCAATTACTCTATAGTAAATATTTTTACCAGTTGGTTTGCCGTATGAGCCATCACCAAGATGTGTTCCTTTACTTAAAATTCTATGAGATGAATGATAACCAATATCATCATTTCCATTCCAAATCACGTCTTCACCAAGCAATTGTCTGTTAGGAAATTCTTTTAAGGTCGCATAAGTAGCATCAATCACAGGCTTGTTTCCATAGGTGACACCAAAAGGTGATCTAACTGGAATGTTATCGCTGTAAAATTTAGAAATAGACTCCACGTCTTTATTTTCCCAAATTTGTTTAGTTATTTTTAGTATGTAATCGGGAAAGTTTTTATATTTTGAATCAAAACCTTTCATTAGATCTGTGTTACACAATTTAAGTAACATTCCTCATTTTCATCTATTTTAATATTAACGTTTGAATTAATTGGAATAGAAATTGTATCTTTAGCATTTAAAACACACTGAAAATCATCAATCATTATTTCCCATTTTCCAGTTCTTGAGAACATTATTGTAGGTTTTTCAAATTTTAAATTGGTTATAAGACCTTTGCTGGATTTTAAAATCGAAAGATTAAATCCTGTATCTTGATTTATTACTGGAGAGAATTCTTTTGTTTCAAATTTATTTCCAAGAATTTGAATTAAATTAATATTCTCATTTAGTTTTTTTTCATATTTTGAATTTTCACTACTTTTACATATAAACTTTTCTAGTTGATCTAATTTATAGTTATCAAATTTTTTTATTTCCTCCTGAGAAATAGGCTCAAGAATTGTTTTTCCCTCTGGAATTTGATTAATAGATAAATCAATTAATGAATTATCATTTAATAGTGCCATACCAGTTTTTTTTGCCTTTTCTAAAACACTTGGAACCCAAGTTATTATTCCAGGATCATCTCCTCCTAAAACAACAAAAATTAATCCTTCTTCGTCACCTGCGTTTTCAAATGCTCTAAACATGTTAGTTGGCATTGAAATTATGTCACCAGCATTCAAAATTATTTCATCTTTTCCTTCTGCTCCCCAATAAAATCTCCATCTACCAGAATAAATTACAAATACTTCTGCAGTTGTGTGACTATGTAGGCCCGAACCATTTTGGGGAAGTGCTGACACTGCACCTAAATTAAAACTATGAGGCATAGCAATTTTAATAAATTGTTTGCTATCTTCAGCTACACCAGGTCCAACTATAGAATAATTTTTTCTTTCTTTATGGCCTTCAAGTTTTCCTTCTACAAAGGGCAGAGTACTTGGAACCAGCTCATTAAATTTTGCTAACCTATTTTCCATATGTTTTTTTATTTGAATTATGATATTAACCCTACTTAAATTATTATAAATGCTAATACAACAATTTGATACAGGTTTAAAAGAACAGCAAGGTGTAAAAAAATTAGAAATTACACCTGAAGAAAATTTTAATAATAAAACAAAAATAAGAAGCTACTTAAAAACAATTATAGAAGGTGGAATATCTAAATTAGACCAAAATATAGAAAATTATTTTGATAAAGATGTAAAAGTTAATTGTTTTCACCCTGTTAATGAATTTGAAGGTGCAGTTACTTTCAAAGAAAAATTTTGGCTACCTTTATTTGAAGCTTTCCCAGATATTGAGAGAAGAGAACAAATAGTCATTGGAGGTACATTTAGAGATAAAGTTCAAGTTGGATCAGTATCTATTCTTTCAGGCACGTTCAAAAAACCTATTTTTGGAATAAAGCCAATTAATAAATTGGTAAATCTTAAATGCTCTGAAGTCCATGAATTGAAAAATGATAAAATTGTAGAAAGTTATATCTTAATCGATCTATTAGATTTGATCTTTCAAATAGGTAAAAATCCAATTAAACCTTCAAGAGGTTCAGAGGGAAATTGGCTTAATCCAATTAATACCGATGGTGTAAATTATTTTGAAAAAGATATGAAAGTTTCTGAAGCGAGTTTAGACCAATCTTTAACAATGCAAAGAAGCTTGAACATAAAGCCAGAGTTAGAAACTAATTCAGACGAAGAATTAAAAGAAAAATTAATTAATCATCCACAAAGTGAATTTTGGCATGATAAAATGATATGGTACGGACCAAGTGGAATAGGTACTGGAAGAAACTTAGAGGGATTTGTCGATAACCATCAGTTACCATTTAGAAAAACTTTTAAAGAAAGAAATTATTGGAAACTAGGACATTACTGTGAACTTGGTGATGGTAATTTTTCAATGACTGCTGGCTGGCATAGCATTCAAGCAGTTTATGGGTCAGATGATTGGTTAGGATACAAATCTGATAATCAAAAGGTAACTATGAGAGTTATGGATTTTTATCATCACCACGAAGGTAAAATTAGAGAAAATTGGGTACCTATAGACCTAATTCATATACTTAAGCAAATAGGTATTGATGTTTTAGATTTAATTAAGGACTAATCTTTTAACTTATCCCACTCAGACATACCGCCTGTAATATTTTTAACGTTCTTAATTCCCATTTCTTTCATTGTCTTTGTAGCAAGGGTTCCTTGTCCACCTATACCACAAAATACAACATATTCTTTGTCAGGATTATTTTTAAAAGTATCATTTTCAATAGGACTTCCTTCAGCTAAATAAAATTCTAGCAAACCTCTATCTAAATGGATTGCATTTCCAATAGTCCCTTTAGAAAAACTTTCTTTATCTCTAACATCAATAAATTGAACATTAGGATCATTTAATTTCTTTTTTGCTTCTTCAGCAGTGATGTTTTCAATTTCATTACTGGCGCTCATTACTTCTTCAAATTTTTTCATTTTAAATCCTATTTAATAAATTGGTTAATAACCATATTTTTTTAATCTAACGTCCCCAGTTCGTGCATGAGCTTCCATCCCTTCATATCTTGAAAGTCTAGCAGCAGCTGCTCCAACAAGTTCAGTAGATTCTTTAGTCATTCTTTGGAAACTTAAAGTTTTAATAAACTTACCAACGAATAAACCACCCGTATATCTTCCAGCACCTTTAGTTGGTAAAATATGGTTTGTTCCTGAACATTTATCACCATAAGCAACAGTTGTTTCTTCACCGATAAATAAAGAACCATAATTTTTTAATCTTTTATGGAACCACTCTAAGTTTTTAGTTTGAACTTCTAAGTGTTCAGGTGCGTACTCATCACTAATCGTAGCCATTTCCTCGTCTGTATCACAAAGAACAACTTCTCCGTAATCTCTCCACGCAGCTTCTGCATTAGTTCTTGGTAACTCTGGAAGATCAGCAATAAGCTCAGGTACTCTTTTGATAACCTTTTCTGCTAATTCTTTACTTGTTGTCCAAAGCCAAGCTGGTGAATTGTATCCATGCTCTGCTTGACCAACTAAATCTACCGCAACAATTTCTGGATCTGCGTTTTCATCAGCAATAATTCCAATTTCTGTTGGACCTGCAAATAAATCAATACCTACTTTACCAAATAAAATTCTCTTAGCCTCTGCAACAAATTGGTTTCCAGGACCTACCAATATATCTGCTGGAGCATTTCCAAATAAACCATTTGTCATTGCAGCAATTGCTTGAACACCACCTAAATTCATAATTACATCTGCACCACAAAGATCAGCGGTGTAAACAATTGTTGGATGTACACCAACACCAGGTTTTGGAGAGCTACATACTAAAATATTTTTAACCCCAGCAACTTTTGCAGTTGTTACACTCATAACTGCAGATGCAATGTGAGCATATCTTCCAGCTGGCACATAGCATCCGGCTGTATTAACTGGAATTAATTTTTGACCTGCATACAAACCATCAGATAATTCTACTTCAAAATCTTGACCATAATTTTTTAATTGAGCTTCTGCAAATTTTCTTACTCTTTCGTGAGCAAACTGGACATCATCTTTTGTTTTTTGATCTAAATTTTTTTTAATATCTTCAATTTTTTCTTTAGAGATAACTACCTCACCCTCATACTTATCAAATTTTTTAGAAAGTTCTTTACATCCTTCTTCTTTACTTGTCTCAATATCTTTAAGAATATTTTCAACTATTTCTCTTGTTTTTGTATCATCAGTTGATGATGTTTTTGGTGATTTTTTTAAGTATGTAATTGCCATTTCTCTCCTTTTAAAATTTTAAGTTTTTTTAGGTTAATTTTTTATAAATTTCAATTAATCATTTAGTCCAAAGCTACTACTGCCGCAGCAATTGATGCTAATCTTGCTTGTGCTTCATCCGATCTACTAGTTATTACAACCGGAACTTTTCCTCCCACCACAACTCCTGCAGCACATGCACCCATAAAATAAATCATCATTTTAACAAGAGCATTTCCAGTTTCAACGCTTGGAACTAATAATACATCTGCTTCTCCTGCAACTAAATTTTTAATACCTTTAATACCAGCAGATTTTTTTGAAATACTGTTATCAAATGCTAATGGTCCAAACACGTCTGCGTTCAAATTTTCTTCTCTAGCAAGTTTTGTTATTTCAGCAGCTTCAATTGAACTTGGTACACTTTCTAAAACTTCTTCTGTTGCAGACAATACAGAAACTTTTGGTCTTTCAATTCCAATACGATTTGAAAAATTAATTACATTTTTTAGAATATGCATTTTAGTTTTAACATTTGGCAAAACATTTAAAGCACCATCAGTTATTATTAATGGCTTATCTTCTTTTTCAACTGTCATGTGCCAGATGTGACTTAACCTAGTTTTGCCCAATAAATTGTATTCTCGCTTTAAAACCTCTTTCATAAGAACATCGGTATGAATATGTCCTTTAACAATTATTTTAACTTTATCTTCGCTAGCAAGTTTGGCTGCAATTTTTGCAGTATTGTTTTCAACTGGCTCATGAATAAGTTCATATTTTGAAATATCCCAACCAAGGTCTTCAGCGCATTTTTGTATTTCAACTTCATGACCAATAAAAACTGGTTCAATTAAGTTTTCATTTACAGCATCTTGAACAGATAGCATGGGCAGGGGTTTCCCTGCATTTACAACCGCAACTCTTACTCCTTTTTTAATATGAGCTATATCTAGTAGTTTATTTGGACAGACAATTTCTTTGTTTGAGAGCATTTGTTACAATTAAGTTAAAACAATCAACATGTATAGAGAAAATATTCTTGAAATATGGATAAAATATTCTTTTAGGTTTATACTTTAATTAGGATGGAGATAGTTTCAAAGATAGCGCCAATCATATTGGCTTTGATAATGTTGGGTCTTGGCTTGGGTTTAAAACTTGAAGATTTTTCAAAAGTATTCAAATCTCCAAAAGATTTTATTGTTGGATTTATTTCTCAGTTAATAATTCTTCCTATCGTTGCTTACTTGTTAATTATAATTTTAAGAACACCTCCAGAAATAGCGATAGGTGTAATGATTATAGCAGCAGCTCCAGGGGGAGTGACTTCAAATGTAATGACTAAATTTGCTGATGGTGATGTAGCTTTATCAATATCTTTGACCGCTGTAATTAGCTTGTTAAGTATTATTACAGTTCCATTAATTATATTTACGTCTGCAGACTTACTTGGAATTACAGAAGTTTCAAAAAATATTTCAATGGGTGGTATAGCTATAAAAATGTTTTTAGTTGTAACAGTGCCCGTTATTTTAGGAATGATAATTAGAAGGTTTGCTGAAAATTTCATATCTTCTAAAGTTGAAATATTCAACAAGCTTAACATCATACTTTTTGCTATTTTTTTTGTAGCAGCTTTTTATGAAGAAAGAGAAAACATTTTAAGCTTTATAAAACAAGCAGGCTTGATTGCTTTAATTTTAAATATATCAATGATGGTTATTGCATATTATATCGCAAAAGCTTTTGCTTCAGGTATTAAGCAAATGATATGTATAGCTTTAGAATGTGGATTACAAAATGGTACATTGGCACTTTTTGTTTCTACACAAATATTTGGAACTGATATCTTATATGCAATACCAACAGGTGCTTATGCTTTAGTCATGTATATTACAGGATTTATTTTTATATATATTTTAAAAAGATCTAACTAATAGTTGTTTTATTCAAAATTTTATAAATTAATTCTGAAATCTCTTTTATTGTTTGTTCTTGTATTTTTTGAGTTTTTGAAAAAACCCTTTTTTCAATGTTAATTGAAATTAATTTTTTTTGATCTATTTTTGCATAACCTTTTTTGATTAAAGAATTTATTTTTCGAACAACAGTTGGTCTCGGAATACCTGTAATGTCTGATATAGACATAGAATTCAATCCAACTTTGTCTGCAAAAGATATTCTCTTTCTCCACTTTTCAACATCTATATCATGTAAAACTAAATCTCTATTTGACGATGCATTAGATATTATAAGCAAACCTATACTTAATGTTTCGAAATCACCTAATTCTTTCCTCCATCGGAAATAGTAAGAAAAAATAAATTTATAAAACTCATACCAACAAAAAGAAAAATGTTTTTTAATACCATCTGATATTTCAGTTGATGAAAAAGAGTTTGTCATTTGATTTTCTTGTTTCAAAATTTTTGAAGAAATAGATATTAAATTTGATAGATTTTTTAATGCACTTATTGGCTGTACTGTTTCATAAGCAGATCTATCAATAAAAATTTTTTTTCTTGTTCGTTTAATTACGCCTTTTTTTTCTAGATAAATAATCTTTCTTCTTATACTTTCTTTAGGAATTTGAAGATCTCTAGAAATTTCAATAATTTTAATTTCTTCGATTTCTAAAGTTTTGTCTTTATAAAAGGTATTGTAATCGACCTGAATTCCATTTTTTCTATAGAATTTAAAATCATTATTAACCAAATAGATTAAGACCATGTACATTTCTATGTCTTTAAAATTATAATAAGCATTGATTATCCATTCAGATACAAATTTATAAAAAACTGGAACAAAATTATTAAATTTTTTATTGATTACTGAAGTAACCTTTTTTTCATCAAGCGCGTCAGATATGCTTGGTAGTATGTCCATAATTTAAAAAAACCCAATATGGACAAGCTGTAGATTAGAGTCAACCCATTTTGGACATTTCTAATATGTAATAATTTAATTAGTAATGATTAAATGGTCTTGCATTTAAAATTATGAGTTCAGAAAGCTTAAATAGAACATCCGTTGAAATTGAAAACCCCTCTCAAATTACTGAAGCTCCACAAAGAGTAAATGTGGATGTTCTAAAGCAAAGACTTCTTAAAGAGAAACAAAAAGAAAAAGTTAAAAGAACAATCATCGTTTCTTCCGTTATTGCTTCTTTAGGAGTTTTAACTTTTTTTACTTATTAAAGTTTCTAAATCTTTTTTAATAATATCTGGAATGTTGATTTCTTTTTTAAAATTTTGTTTGTAACGATTAAATTTATTTTGTCCTGGATACATTATTTCTTTTACTCCTTTGATTTTAGGAAGTTTTTTAATTGTTTTAATATTGTTTTTAATTCTTTGATTATAATTTTTTTGAAATAAGTTTGCTTTAAAAGTTATAAATAAGTGACCTATGTTTTGTGGTCCTGAAAAATCATCAAAAGGATCTTTAACTCGCCCTGCATGATTTCCTCCTGTTAATACACCACTTAAAATATCGACCATCCAAGCAAGTCCTGAACCTCTGAAGCCAGCAATAGGTAATTGAACTCCTGCTAATGCTTTTTTTGCATCAGTAGTTGGTTTTCCAAATTTATCTAAGGCTACACCAGCTGGAATTGTTTGATTGTTTCTCGCTGCAACTCTAATTTTACCTCTGTTAATCATTGATATTGATGTATCTAAAATAAAAGGAATTTTAGAACCAGTGGGGGTTCCAAAACAAATTGGATTAGTTCCAAATAAAGTTTTTAATGCACCATGAGGAGCAACTGCTGGAGGAGCATTTGTATAAATCATTGCTATTAAATTTTTCTTAACCGCTTGTTCTGCGTAATAACCTGATAAACCATAGTGACCACTATTTTTTACTGCAACCATACCTATTCCAGTTTTTTGAGCATGTTTAATTGCAGTTTTAATTCCAAGATCAGCAGCAACAAATCCAATACTGTTATTTGCATCAATATGAGAAATAGAAGATGAAATTTTTTTAATTTTTATTTTTGGTTTTGGATTAATTACTTTTTTAGAAATTCGATCACAATACATTTTAAGTCTTGATAAACCATGACCATAAGCACCAACTAGTTCCGCATTAATTAAAGCATTAGCTGATATTAAAGCATGTTCTTTACTTAAACCAAACTTTTGAAAAATCTTAATTACTTGTTTTTTTAATAGGGGTGTTTTCACTTATTTGAATACTTTTAAATCTTCGTTAAAAAAATTTCTAATATCATTAATTAATAAATTTGGAACCTCTAAAGCTGCAAAATGACCACCTTTAGGAAATTTTTTCCATCTTTTAATATTAAAAATTCTGTTCACGTAAGATTTTGGAGGCCATTCTAGCATTTCTTTTGGAAATTCTGCTATTGCTGTTGGAACATTTATTTTTTTAAAATTTTTTGGAAAAGACCTACCACCTTCTTTTCTTCTTCCAAAATAAATCCAAGCGGCAGTATTAAAACTATTTGTAATTATATAAATCATTATGTTTGATATTAACTCATCATTTGAATATGTTTTTTCTATCTTGCCTTTATTTAGGTGAGACCATCCATGAAACTTTTCTAAAATCCATGCTGCTGTTCCGACTGGACTATCTATCATTGCATAAGATAAACTTTGAGGTTTTGTTGCTTGTTGAGTTCTGTAGCCTTCTTGCATTATTTGATCAAAGTTGAATTTTTTTTCCCATTTTTTTTCTTTATTATTTCTTGGTCCTTTTGGATGTCTGATTGGTAAACAATTAATATGAATTGCCTTACAATTTTTTGCACTATCAAGACCAATCCATGCAGCAATAGTCGCTCCCCAATCCCCACCTTGAACAATATAATTTTTATGACCTAAATTTTTAACCATAAATTTATTTAAAATTTTTCCAATCCTCCTTGGACCTAAAGCTTTTTTAATTGGAGTTGAAAATCCAAATCCTGGTAAAGAGGGTACAATGACATCAAAACCATCTTCAATTTTTCCACCATATTCTTCAGGATGAGCAAGCTTTGGAATGATATCAAAAAACTCAATTACACTACCTGGCCAACCGTGCAAAAGTAATAATGGTCTTGATTTAGGATTTTTACTTTTTTCAACAATAAAATGCAGATTTATACCATCAACATTAGTCCTGTAGTTTTTAAAAGAATTAATTTTGTTTTCAAATTTCTTCCAATTATATTTTGAAACCCAATATTGAGAGATTTTTTTTAAATAATTATAATTAGTTCCATACTCCCATCCATTTACATTTTGCATCATGTTCCATGGATAGGCTCTTACTTTTTTGTAAATATTATTAAGTGTGCTTTTAGGCACACTTATTTTGTATGGTTTGATCATCAATTAATTATGACTTATCCAAATAGTTTTCGTTTGAAGAAATGAATTTAAAGCTTCAGTACCCTGATCTCTACTTAGAGAACCTGATTGCTTATATCCTCCAAAAGGTGTTTTGATATCTCCCTCAGAAAAAGTATTCACAGAAACAGTTCCACAAGGTAAACTTTTAGCTAAATGAAATGCTCTGTTTATGTCTTGAGTAAACACACTCGCATGCAATCCATATTTAGAATTACTTGCAATTTTCAATGCCTCTTCATCATTTTTGACAGTTAAAACGCCAAGCACTGGTCCAAAAATTTCCTCTTGAGCGATAGTCATATTTTCCTTTAAACCATCAAATAAAGTTGGTTTTGCGTAAAAACCTTTTTGATTTTTGCTTGAAACACCACCAGATAAAAGTTTTGCCCCCTCATCAATACCTGTTTGAATATATCCATCAACAGTTTGCAAATGACCTTTAGAAATCATAGATCCCATATTTGATTTAAGATCTAATGGATCTCCAACTTTTAACTTTTTAACTTTTTTGATAACTTTATGCAAAAATTCATCTTTAACTTTTTTATGAACTATCTGCCTCATATTGGCTGAACAGTTTTGTCCACCATTCCAAAATGCAGAATTCATCGCGTTATCTATTAAGTCATCAGTAATTTTAGCATCTTCTAAAACTATAAATGGACTTTTTCCTCCCATCTCTAATGCAACAGGTTTTAAATTACTTTCACTTGCATATTTTAAAAAGTATCCTCCAACTTCAGTTGAACCTGTAAAAGAAACTGCATCAACATCTTTATGTCGACCTAAGGCTTCACCAACATCACCATAACCTGGAAGCACGTTCAAAACTCCATCTGGTATTCCTGCTTCTTTTCCAATTTGAGCAACTCTAATCGCTGTAAGAGGTGTATCCTCTGCTGGCTTAATTATTACTGAACAACCTGCTGCAAGAGCTGGTGCCATTTTCCATACCGCCATCATTAAAGGAAAGTTCCAAGGAACAATTCCAGCAACAACACCAATTGGTTCTTTAACAATTAGACTAGTGATAGATGGCTCTGTTGGACCAACTTTTCCAAAAACCTTATCAATTAATTCTCCATACCATTGAAAATGCATTGGAGCATCATTTGCGACTTCATTAATACAATCAGCTATAAGTTTACCAGTATCTATACATTCCAAAACTGAATTTTCATCACCATGTTTTCTAAGTAATTCAGCAAATTTTAATAAAACTTCTTTTCTATGCTCGGGTGAACTTTTAGACCATACTCCACTATTAAAAGCTTTCCTTGAAACTTTAACTGCCAAGTCAACATCTTTATGATTACATTTTGCAACAGTGCAAAGTTTTTTACCAGTAGCAGGATTGATAGTTTCAAATTTTTTGCCATCAATAGCATTCACATATTTTCCATTAATAAATGCTCTTCCTTCAAATTTAATTTTACTGGCTATTGCTTTATATTTGTTACCTGAGCTCATAAATTTTTCCTATAAATTGTATTTATTTTATTTTTTTAAATTTAGTCTAAGACACCTTGAGACTAAAATAAATAGATTAACCATCAAATTATTAATACAACTTTTAATTGCAATCCCATTTTGATTAGACAAGTTTTTTTTTGTGTATACTTCCGTTGGAAACTTAATTAGGCTAAAATTAATTTAAATTGATACTTTAAACTAACTAAGAGGAGACAAATAAAATGTTTATTAAAACAATTAGCAAGACACTTATCAAAGTGGTTGCTATTATTTTCTTTGCACAAGCTGCTTATGCAGAAATAACTCTTAAGCTTGGAACTACTGGTAGATTGGGTATGCCAATTGGTGACGCAATAGATCAGGCGCTGATACCAGCTATGGAGAAAGCATCTGGAGGTAAAATGAAAATTGAACCTCATTATCAAAGAAGCTTATGCGCAGAACAAAAATGTGGTGAACAAGCTAACCAAGGTCTTATTGCCTTATGGACTAGTTCTACTGCAAACTATGGTAATTTTGGGCCAGAATTAGCAATTTTTGATTTACCATTTATTTTTAAATCATTAGAAGATGCTAAAAGAATATCAGATGAATGGTTAGCTGAAAGACAATGTAAACTAGCTCTTGAGAATGCTGGTCACATTTGCCTTTCTGTATATTCAAGTGGAGGATTTAGACAGCTTGGAAACGCAACTAAACCTGTTCATGAACCAGACGACATGAAAGGACTTAAGTGGAGAACCACTAAAAGTCCAGTTGAGTTCATGTTAGTTAAAAACTGGGGTGCAACACCAACGCCTTATGACTGGAGCCAATTATATCAAGGTCTTCAATCAGGTGTAGTAGAAGGTCAGTATGTTGCTAGTCCATGGCAACATGTAGCAAAACTTCACGAAGTTGCAAAATATTTCACTGAGATCGGAGGAATGTGGTCTGGAAATATTTTAGCTATGGATGCTAAACAGTATAATGCATTGTCTGACCAACAAAGAAAATGGTTACACGAAGCAGCTGATGCTTATGGAGAAAAAGTAAACGAGTTGGATAACGCTTGGATTAAAAATGGTGAAGATGCAATTAAAGCATCTGCTAAAGAGTGGTATGTTCCAACAGAAGCGGAAATGACTAAGTGGAGAGCAGGTGCTATCGGTGCTTGGTTAGATGCTAAGGGTACTTTTGAACCAGAAGTAGCTAAAAGAGTACTTCTAGAACAAGGTATGGATGGATTTGTAGCTCAGTTAGAGAAAGCTGGAGCTCTATAATCTTCAAACAAAACTATGTAAAGACCATTTAGTTCTATTTTAGAATTAGATGGTCTTTACCTAAAAAAAATCATAACTTATAAATATTTATGGAAAGTATTATTTTACTTGTAGTACTCCTTTTGCTAATTTTATTAGGAGCTCCAATTGGTTTTATTTTAATACTGATCCCGTTTGTTTATATTTTATTAACAGATGCTGTTCCTCTTGTTTTAATTCCTAGTCAAATGTTTACAGCTATAGACTCGGTTCCATTGACCGCCATCGCATTCTTTATGTTAACAGGTGAGCTGATGACAAGCGCAACAATTACTGACCGTTTAGTTGCTTTAAGTAGAGCATTAATCGGACGTATAAGAGGGGGTTTAGCTCAAGTTAATGTTCTTGTGAGTATGTTTTTTGCAGGCATGAATGGTTCTGTTGTTGCAGATACAGCAACCGTAGGAGCATTAGTTTTACCAGCTATGAAGAAAGCTGGTTATCCTGCAGCATTTTCAGCTGCAGTTACAGGTGTAAGTTCTACAATAGGAGGGATTATTCCTCCTAGTATCATGATGATTGTTCTTGCTAACGCAACTGAAATTTCTATTGCATCTTTATTTGCAGCTGGGATTGTTCCAGGCATTTTGATTGGTGTTGTGATAATGGTAATCAATCATTACTTCGCAGTTAAATATAATTTCGAGCGTAGTGATGAACCATTCTCAGTTCGTAGAGCTGGTAAAGAATTGTATCGTTCTTCATTTGCTCTGTTAATACCTTTAGTTTTAGTTGGTTCAGTAATGGGAGGTGTCGCATCGGTTGTTGAGGCAGGAGCTATTACTGCTTTAGTTGCATTGTTTACAGGTGTATTTGTTTATCGAACTATTAAATGGAAAGATTGCACAGGGGCTTTCCGACGAGCATTCCGTAATTCAGCAATGGTTTTTATAATCATAGCTGCTTCAGGACCTTTTAGTTGGTTACTTACTTCTCTTGGAGCAATTGGTGATCTTGAAGCGTGGCTTTTAGGTTTATCAGATTCTCCAATATTATTTATTTTAGCTTTAATATTATTTATTTTTCTTCTTGGAACAGTAATGGACTCAGCAGTTAACATTATCATTGTTGGTCCAGTGCTTGTAAATGTTATGTCTCAAGCAGGCTTTCCTGAGGTGCAAGCAGCAATGGTTGTAATAGTAGGATTTTTGATAGGATCAGTTACACCACCAGTTGGGGTTGCGTACTTTACATCTGCAACTATAGCTCAAGTTCGTTTAGAAAAAGTAGCTGTTGCTTTAATTCCTTATCTTGTTGGTCTTTTTTTACTTTTATTTTTTATATTAGTTGTTCCAGAATTAACAATGTTCCTTCCAAACTTATTGAGTAATTAATGATAAAATTTTTAAACAGTATTGATCGTTTTATTCATCGTATTTTGGAAGCTATGTGCTCACTCTTGTTGGCTGCTATGGTTGGTTTCACACTTTACAATGTTACAATGCGATATGTTTTTAACAACCCTCCTGTTTGGGGAGATTTGCTAACAGTATTAAGTAATATTTGGTTGATGTTTATAGCGCTTTCATTAACAGCTAGAGATAATGAACATGTAGCTTTAAATTTAATTTATGAAAAATTACCAGAGCGACTTTCATTATATATACGCCAGTTTTGGAAAATTATGATTATGATAATTGGTGTAGTCTTAATTATTTATGGAATTGAACTTGTAGAGGGTATGCGAGGTAAGTATTGGGAAATGTGGTATTTAGAAATTAGTATGCAAGGAATTGAGTTTAAACCAAATTATATGCCAAAAAAATACGCAGTCGCTATCCTACCGTTAGCTGGATTTTTGACTACCATTGGTGCTGCTATTGGTTTTATAAAAAAGGTCTAGTTCTTTAAAAGTTTACTTAACCTTTGCCTCTCCAAGGAATAGTCTTATCTATTATTTTTCTTAAAGTTACATCAAATAATAAACCTAGAAGACCCATAACAATTATCGTTATCCAAATAACTTCCCACTGGAAGTATTTTTTAGCTACGTTTTCAACAAAACCAATACCTGTTGTTCCAGCTAAAAATTCTGCTGCAACCAATGTTCCCCAACACATACCAACAGCAACCCTTATCCCTGTTAGAATTTCTGGTAAAGAATTAGGGAAAATAACATGTCTTAAGATTTGTTTTTTTGAAGCTCCTAATGAGTGAGCTGCATGAATTTTTGATAATTGAGTTCCTGATGCACCAGCTCTTGCTGAAATAATCATAATAGATAAAGAGACCATAAATAATAAAAATACCTTACCCGTATTATCAATCCCTAAAACCGAGATAATTAATGGAGCCCAAGCTAATGGGGGAACAGGTCTATAAAGTTCAATTAACGGATCAAAAAAACCTCTCGCAAATCTATTTAGACCCATAAATAATCCTAACGGAACACCAATAATTATTCCAAATACTAATCCTAAAAATACTCTCATAAAAGAGTCCCAGATATGCCCGAAAGGAACTGGAACTTTAAATAATTTAAAGTCACCAGTAACAACTTTTAAAACATTACTTTTAAAGTTATCTTTAACAATTCCATCTTTTGTGTGAATTGGATATTCGCCTGGTAAGATATCAGCTATCCAATCAGGTAAAATAAAGCCAATCATTTTACTTACATCAACCAATTTAATCCATAAAAGAGGAACATTTTTATATCCAACACTTGGTTTTGACAGTTGCACAAATTTATTAAATGTATCAGATGGTTTAGGCAGCCATCTACCCGAACCTTGTTCAGAACATGTTGCTCCACTTGCCACAATTGTCCCTGAAGGAAACAAAAGGATGTCTATTAATCTTAATCCAGCTTGCTCTTTTTTTTGTAATTCGTCAAATTCTATGATTGCTGCTTGCATTTCGTTTAATGCATTAGGAGGATATATACTTGCAAATTCTATTCTTCTTGCAATTTTAACTATATTTTTTGCATAGTCAGATGCTATCTCTTCACTATCATCCAAAGCTTTTCTGTAATCTTTAATATCATCTTTTAATTGTTTTATTGTACTTTTGAATAATGGATTATGATTTCTTAATTTAAAAAACTTGTCATTTATTAAACTTAGTTCTTTAGCTGCTGCATGAAATTTTAAACCTTTATTTGTTTGTGGTGCAGTTGGTATCTCAATAGTATTTTCAATAGATCCACTTCCAGAGTCTATTGTGACAATTCCCCAACCACCTTGTTCATCAACAAGTTTTTGTCTTTCATTTTTTTGAGCATCTGTCTCATAAGGATAATCCTCCTTTTGAAAATTAACACTAAGCTGTTTTATTTGCTCAGTCATTTCTTGAATTTTTATTTTGGTATCCATTTCTATTAATTCTTCACTGGTTAAGAATGGAATTAATTTAGATGTTCTATCTATGTAACTTACAAGTATTGTTTTTTGTTGATCATTTAGATCTGGAGATTCTTTTATTTCGTTGGCAATTTTTACAAGATTTTTATTTTCAATTTTTATAATTGATGTGCTTTTGAATTCTCTTTCTTCAATAGGAAACTGATATTTTAACCCTAACAAAGACTCATTGATTTTAGCAACCTGACATAATTCATTTGCTGATTTTGGATAAAAACCTCTTGCAATATCCCATGAATAATAAAGCCATAACATGAGGATTGCACTACTACCAACGATCACCCAGTGAGCTCCACCTTTAGCCCTTTCTGGATTTCCAAAAACAGCATCTACTTTTTCAGTTCTGATTAATCTTCTTCCATAAAGAATACAGCCAATAATGGATATTATAATTAGTATTGTTACAAATTGGGTTAACATTAATTATCTTTTCCCATTATTTCTTCTTCCATATCCCAGATCATGGATAAAATTTCTTCTCTAGTAGTTGAAAATTCTTTATTTTTTTTAATTTCTCTTAAATCCTGAGTAAGTCCCATTTCAGCAAATGGAAGATTGTATTCTTTATGTATTCTTCCAGGTCTTGGTGCCATTACATATAATCTTTCACCAAGCAAAAGAGCTTCTTCAACTGAGTGAGTAATTAAGATAATTGTTTTTCCAGTTTCTTTCCAAATTTTTAAAACTAATGACTGCATTTTTTCTCTTGTTAACGCGTCTAAAGCACCTAATGGCTCGTCCATTAAAATCAAATCAGGATCATTAATTAGACATCTTGCAAGCGCAACTCTTTGCTGCATACCGCCTGATAATTGATAAGTTGGAGTGTTACCAAATCCTTTTAATCCAACTATATCTAGCCATTCCTCAACTTTATTTGCTGTGACTTCAGGATTTTCTTTTTTCATGCGAAGACCAAAGTTCACGTTTTCAGCAACTGTTAACCATTCAAATAAAGCACCTTGTTGAAACACCATTCCTCTTTCAACACCAGGCCCATCAATTTCATTATTGTTTAATATAATTTTTCCTGAAGTAGGTCTTAAAAATCCGGCAGTAATATTAAGTAAAGTTGTTTTTCCACAACCAGAAGGACCAAGAACTGTAAGTAGTTCTCCTTTTTTTAAGGTAAAACTAACATCTTTTAATGCATGAACTGTTTCTCCTTTTGGAGTTTTAAAAATCATATTTAGATTTTGAGAAACGAGATCACTCATAGCGCCCTTATATTAGAAATTTTTTAAAAAAAATAGGCACCAATTATTTAAATCAGTGCCTATTTAAAAAGTTTTAAACCTTAAAATTATAAAGGTAAGAAACTTGTATCTACGTTACCAGATGGAGTTCCCATTCCATTCAAGAAACCACTTAGATTACCATTCTCCATAGATTGTTTAGTTTCTTCTGGAGTTAAGAATTTAAATCCATCTAAAGTACCTTTCATTTTTGATACTTCCATCGCAGATGCTTTTGACATAGAACTCATATCAGATTTACCTGATCTGTATCTGTCGTTTGCTTCGTGAGTAACTTCAACAAAAGTCCTTACCATACCTGGATTTTCATTCATAAACTTATTAGTTACAGATGTGATATCTATACCTAAGATACCTCCAGCTCTAGCTTCCTCAACTGAAATTAATCTAGAACCAACTTCTGTAGCTGCTGCAATTGAATTTCCACCAAATAAACATGCCATTGCAACATCACCACTTACTAAAGCTGCAGCTCCATCTTCTGGGACCATATCAATAACTGTCATTTTACTTGGATCAGCACCAACAATTTCCATACTTGCAGTAAAAACATAATCAGCCATAGTACCTAAAGGCACTGCAACTTTTTTACCTTCTAATTCACTAGCGTTTGCTTTTGTGATTCCAGATGCGTTTGATGTTACACAAGTTGTTCCACCCATTCCGTATTCCATAGCAATATCAATTAATTTGATTGGAGCATTAGATTTTACAGCGTTGATGAAAGGTACTAAACCCTGTGAATAAGAAATATCAATATCTCCAGCTAACATGGCTTCTGTCATTTCTACACCAGTGTTGAAGCTTGTCCATTTAACTGGAATACCCAAAGCTTTCGAGTAATTTTTTTTCATCATGTCCTCTAGATTTGGACTTGGCCATTCTAGAAAGTAAGCAACTCTAACTTCATTAGCTGCAGAGTTTGCAACTGAAATTGAAAGGTTTAGAGCAAATATAGATCCTAGAATAAAACTTAGTATTTTTTTCATTTATTCCCCTATGTTAATTTAATTAAATTAGCGCCATTTAAATTCAATTTTTGTCGGTTGTAAAACAAAAAGAATTGCAATTCTGATATGCTTTAAATAAGTTCAATTAAAAGTTGTATACTTACGTCGCACATTTTAGTTGGTCAAAATATTTCTAGAAAACAATTTGATTTAGTCTAATAGTTGGAAATATTTTTAACAGTTAACAAAAAAAAAAAATTATGAGCTCAGAAACAAGAACATCAGTTCCAAATTCATTAAATGAACATTGGATGCCGTTTACATCGAATAAAGATTTTAAAGCAAATCCAAGATTAATTACTGAAGCAAAAGGAGTTTATTTAAAAACTCACCATGGAAAAACACAAATTGATGCGAGCTCAGGATTATTTTGTAATCCGTTAGGACATGGTAGAAGAGAAATTACAGAAGCGGTTACTAAACAATTAGAGACTTTAGATTACGCTCAACCATTTCAACAAGGTTTTGGTGGTTCATTTGAATTAGCTACAAAAATTTCAAAACACACTCCAGGTGATTTAAATAAAATGTTTTTTACTATTTGTGGTTCAACAGCTGTTGAAACTGCAATTAAAATTGCAATTGCTTATCATAGAGCAAAAGGAAACGCACATAGATTTAGATTTGTAGGACGTGAAAGAGGTTATCACGGAATGAATATTGGATGTGTTTCAGTTGGTGGAATGATCAATAATGTTAAAACATTTGCAAGTATTTTGATGCCAGGTGTTCAACACATGAGACACACTCATTTACCTGAGCATAAATTTGTTAGTGGTCAACCAGAAACAGGAGGAGATCTTGCAGATGATCTAGAAAGAATTGCAAGTAATTTTGGTCCTGAAAATATTGCAGCTTGTATTGTAGAACCAATCGCTGGATCTACTGGAACTTTAGTCCCACCTAAAGGATATTTACAAAGATTAAGAGAGATTTGTGACAAGCATGGAATACTTTTAATTTTTGATGAAGTAATTACTGGATGGGGAAGAACAGGCTCTTCTTTTGCAAGTCATGAATTTGGAGTAACACCAGACATTATAACCATGGCTAAAGCTACAACAAACGGTGTTGTGCCCATGGGTGTTGTTGCTTGTAAAGATGAAATTTATGATGCTGTGATGGATGCTTCTCCAATGGGATCTGTTGAATTATTTCATGGGTATACTTATTCAGGAATTCCAGTTGCAGTAGCGGCAGCTTTAGCAGTTCAAGATATTTTTGAAAAAGAGGATATTTTTGAAAGAGCAAAAAATTTAGCACCTTATTTCCAAAAAGGACTTTTCTCACTCCAAGACTTGGATGCTGTAGATAATATTAGAGGCTATGGAATGATGGGTGGAATTGATATGAAATTAAATTCCAAACCTGGTAAAGCTGGATTAGAAACTTTCAAAGCTTGTTACGAAGCAGGAGTAAACTTTAAAGCAACTGGTGACTGTCTAATTATCGCTCCTCAATTTATATGTGAAGAAAGACATATTGATGAGATTATAGATAAACTTAGAACAGGTATTACGAACTATCAAAAAAACCAAAAGAACTAATTAGTTTACTTAAAGACATGGAGAGTGCTTATGAAGATAGGCGTACCAAAGGAGATAAAACCCCAAGAAAACAGAATAGGGTTAACACCAGAGAGTGTTAAAGTCTTAGTTTCTGAAGGTCATGAAGTTATTGTTGAAAACAATGGGGGTTTTGAGGCTGGATTTGAAAATGATCAATATACAAATGCAGGTGCAAAAATAGCAAGCACTGCAGCAGATATTTTTAATGATGCAGATATAATTGTTAAAGTTAAAGAGCCTCAAAAAGTTGAGGTTGATATGATTAGAGAAAATCAAGTTGTTTATACGTATCTTCACTTAGCAGCAGCAAAAGAACTAACTGAAGGGCTGATTAAATCAAAAAGTGTCAATATAGCTTACGAAACTGTGACAGATGATAATGGAAGATTGCCATTATTAGCCCCAATGAGTGCAGTTGCTGGTCGAATGTCTGTTCAAGCAGGTGCTCACTGTTTAGAAAAAAATCAAAATGGAAGAGGACTTTTGTTGGGCGGTGCTCCTGGTGTAACCGGTGGAACTGTTGTAATTTTAGGTGGCGGTGTTGTAGGAGAGAATGCAGCAATCATTGCAACAGGTATGAAAGCTAAAGTGCATATAGTTGATAAATCTGAAGCTAGATTAAAACAATTAGTAGAGATGTTTGGTGATAAAATTATTCCTGAACAAAGTGATAAAATTGATCTCCCAAAATTAGTTTCTGAAGCAGACTTATTAGTTGGAGGAGTTTTAATTCCAGGTGCAGAGGCTCCAAAATTAGTTACTAAAGAAATGATCAAAAGTATGAAAAGAGGTTCTGTTATTGTTGATGTTGCAATTGATCAAGGTGGGTGTGTTGAAACAAGTAAACCAACTACTCACGGTGAACCAACTTATATCGTTGATGATGTTGTTCATTATTGTGTAGCAAATATGCCAGGTGGAGTTCCAAGAACTTCTACTCTAGCTTTAAACAATGCAACTTTACCTTATCTAGTTAAACTTGCTAACAATGGTTATCAAAAAGCATTAAGCAAAGATAAAAACTTTTTAGCTGGATTGAATGTTCATAAAGGAATGGTTACTTATAAAGCTGTAGCAGATGTTTTTGGCCATGAATTTGTAAATCCAGATAAAGCAATATTAAATTAACTAGATTTTAATTTTTTTTCCCACTCGTAAGCAGTTTTTAGTATGTAATCTAGTTTATTAAATTTTGGTTTCCAATTTAGAATTTTATTGAATTTAGTTGGATCAGCAACAACCATTTTGCTATCTCCAGGTCTTCTAGGTCCAATTTTGGATTTAATTTTTTTATTTAATATTTTATTATATGTATCAATAACCTCCTTTATAGAATATCCATTTCCATAACCACAATTAAATATATTTGATTGATTTTTATCTAATAGATATTTTGCAGAAACTAAATGAATATCAGCTAAGTCTGAAACATGTATAAAGTCTCGAATAGCAGTGCCATCTTTAGTGTCATAATCATCGCCATTAATTATAATTTCATCTCTTTTACCAACTGCAACTTCTGAAGCAATTTTAATCAAATGTGTTGAATTTTTTGAGATAAGTCCTGATCTTAATTTTTCATCAGCTCCTGCAACATTAAAATATCTTAAAATAATATAAGATATTTTTTCATATTTAGATTTATTAATTAGAAAATTTTCTAATTTTAATTTGGTTTTAGCATATGGATTTAAAGGATTTAATTCATCACTTTCAGAAACATTATTATGAATTGGATTTCCATAAACAGATGCTGTAGATGAAAAAATAACTTTTTTTAAGCCATATTTAAAGCAAGTATCCAGAAAGATTTTTGCTTTTTCAAAATTAAATTCATTGTATTTTTCAGGTTCTTTTACAGATTCATCAACTCTAATTAGACCTGCAAAATGCATTACGATATCAAATTTTTTATTGATCAATATTTCAGAAATATATTTTGAGTCTGCAATGTCGCAATTAATAAATTTTGCTTTAGGGTTAATCAAAGTTTTATTACCCGTAATTAAACTATCAATAATTGTAAGATCGTATCCTTGATCGATTAATAAATTAGCCACATGACTTCCAATATAACCTGCGCCGCCTGTTAAAAGAATATTCTTCATAAAATTCAAATTTAATATTAATATTAATTATCATTTAATTTATGAATAACAAAGAATTACCTAAAAGTAGCAAAGTAGTTGTAATAGGAGGAGGAGTTATTGGTTGCTCTGTTGCTTATCATTTAACAAAATTTGGATGGAAAGATGTTCTTCTTTTAGAAAGAGATCAACTAACCTCAGGTACAACTTGGCACGCAGCAGGATTAGTTAGTCAACTTGGACCAACTGCTGCAGTTACAAAAATTAGAAAATATACTTTAGATCTTTATAAAAAATTAGAAAAAGAAGTTGATCACTCAGCAGGTTTAAGAATTAATGGAGCCCTATCAATTGCTCAAACAGATGCTAGATGGCAAGAACTTCAAAGACAGGCAACCACAGCTCAATTGTATGATGTTGATATTAAGATTTTGGATAAAGATCAAATCAAGAAAAATTATCCAATCATGCACACAGAAGATTTAAAGGGTGGAGTGTTAATGCCAGGTGACGGTGCTGCTGATCCAAGTGGTGTTACTCATATGTTAGCAAAAGGTGCAAGATTGGGTGGAGCAAAAATATTTGAGCAATCACCTGTTGAAACAATATTAACTAAAAATGGTAGAGTAAATGGTATTAGAGTTAATGGACAAGATATTGAATGTGAATATGTTGTGCTTGCAACAGGGATGTGGTCTAGACAAATTGGAGAAAAAATAGGAGTGAGTATTCCTTTGTATCCTGCAGAACATTTTTATGTAATTACAGAACCAATTGAAAATCTTTCACCAACATTACCTGTAATTAGAGATTTTGATAGCAGCACGTATATTAAAGAAGATGCTGGAAAACTTTTAATTGGAATATTTGAAGGTAAATCAATTCCTGCATTTAAAGATACTAATAAAGTTCCAGAAGATTTTTCATTTGGTGAATTTCCTGAAAATTTTGATCATTTTGAACCTTATTTAGAAAAATCTATGAAAAGATTTCCAATTTTAGAGCAAGTTGGAATAAGAAAGTTTTTTTCAGGACCAGAGTCTTTTACGCCAGACACAAATTCTTTATTGGGGGAAGTTCCTGAGGTTAAAAATTTATTTGTTAGTTGTGGTTTGAATAGCATTGGTATTGGTAGTGGAGGTGGAGTTGGAAAAGTAACTGCGGAATGGTTAATGACTGGTCATATCAATGAAGATATTTTTAATTATGACATAAAAAGATTTCAAAAGTTCCATTCAGATTTGGGTTTTATTAAAGATCGTATTACAGAGTCCCTTGGGGATTTATATGGAATGCATTGGCCTTATAAACAACACAAAACATCTAGAAATGTAAAAAAATTACCATACCACAATGAATTAAAAAGTTTTGGTGCATGCTTTGGAGTTTCAGCTGGATATGAAAGACCAATGTGGTTTGCTCTTGATGGTGAAAAAGCAGAGTATGAATATAGCTACAATTACCAAAACTGGTATCCATCAGTTGAATACGAAACAAACAACACACTAACAAATATTGGTCTATATGATTTATCTCCGTTTTCTAAATTCGAAATTAAATCTGATAAAGCTCATGAAGATCTTCAGAGAATTTGTACATCAAATATAAAGCAGGATCCTGGAAAATGTACTTATACTCATATGCTAAATGAGGATGGAGGGATAGAAACAGATCTTACTGTAGTTTGTATTGATCAAAATCATTTTAGAATTATTAGTTCTGCAGCAACTAGAGAAAGAGATAAATTTCATATTAAAAAAAATTTATCTGAAGGTGTTGAATTAATTGACGTTACTGATGATTATTGTGTGTTTGGAATATTTGGTCCAAAGAGTAGATTGTTAATGCAGGATTTAAGTTCAGATGATTTTAGTAATGAAAATTTTAAATTTGCAAATTCAAAATATATAGAAATTGATGGAACTAAAATATGGACACAAAGATTATCTTATGTTGGTGAGTTAGGTTATGAGCTTTATGTTAAAACTTCTTACTCTAAAAATATTTATGAGAAATTAATAGAAAAAGGAAAAAAATATAGTTTGTCTAATTGTGGAATGCATGCATTAGATACAATGAGAATGGAAAGTGGTTTTTTACATTGGGGCCATGATATTTCACCTGAAGAAAATTTATACCAAGCAGGTCTTAACTTTACAATTAGTTATAAAAAAGATTTTAATTTTATAGGTAGAGAAGTACTGGAAAAAATTAAAGATAAAAAAGTTGATAGGAAGTTTGCTATGTTTGTTCTTAAAAATAATGATCCTGGAAAACCTCTTCTGCTTCATGATGAACCAATTTATAAAGATAATAAAATCTTTGGAAGAACTACATCAGGTAATTATTCTTTTAACTTCAAAAAAAATCTAGCATTTGGTTATATAAACAACGACTATTCAGATAATGAACTTTTAAATAGCGATATTTCAATAGAAATTGAAAAAGTTAAATATCCAGCAGAAATTATCTTTAAACCATTGAAACAAACTAATTTTAAAAACAATTAGTTTTGGTTTATATTAAAAGTTTATTGAAAAATTAATGATTTATAATAAAAGTAAACTTTTTTATGGCGGGGTAGCTCAGTTGGTTAGAGCGCGGGACTCATAAGCCCGAGGTCAGTGGTTCGATCCCACTTCCCGCTACCACTTAATGTCCTGGAAATTCTATTAAATTCTCAACTTTATAATTTTTATTAACTAAATTATCAGACCCACCTAAATCAAATAAATTAATCACAAATACAAATGCCGCTACTTTTGCATCGCACATTTCAATAAGTTTTGCAGCAGCTTCCGCAGTACCACCTGTTGCTATTAAATCATCTATTATTAAAACAGACTCATCTTTTAAAATAGAGTCTTTGTGAACCTCAATAGTTGCAGTACCATACTCTAATTCAAAATCTACGGAATGTACTTCAGCTGGTAATTTATTTTTTTTTCTCAACAATATAAAAGGTTTTTTTAGAATATAAGAAACCGCAGAAGCAAATACGAAACCTCTGGACTCTATCGCTGCTATCTTATCAATTTTATATTTTTTAGACCTTTCAATAATTTGATTGATTGCTTCAGCAAAAGCTTTTTCGTTTTTAATAAGAGTTGTTATATCTCTGAATAAAATACCTTTTTTAGGATAATCAGGAATTGATCTAATATGGTCTTTTAAATTCATAAATCTTATTTATAAATAGATAAATTTTAAATTATGACAACAAATAAATTAGCAATTATTGGTGGAAGTGGTCTTTATGATGTTGAAGAATTTACTAATAGAGAATTGTTAGAAATTAATACTCCTTGGGGCAAACCATCTGATCAAATTTTAAAAACTAATTATAATAACAAAGAAGTTTATTTTTTACCTAGACATGGGAGAGGACATTTTGTTTCTCCATCTAATATAAATTTTAGAGCAAATATTGATGCACTAAAACAATTAGGTGTCACTGATATTGTTTCAGTTTCAGCTGTAGGATCTTTGAAAGAAGAATTGCCACCTGGAAAATTTGTTATTGTTGACCAATTTATAGATAGAACATTTGCCAGAGTAAAAACTTTTTTTGATGATGAAATTGTTGCTCATGTATCGATGGCACATCCAACCTCTAATGGACTAATGAATGCTTGTGAAGACGCGATCAAAAAATCCAATATAGAATATCAAAGAAATGGAACTTACGTTGTAATGGAAGGTCCTCAATTTTCAACTTTAGCAGAATCTAATTTATATAGATCTTGGAAGGCAGATGTTATTGGAATGACGAATATGCCTGAAGCAAAACTCGCAAGAGAGGCAGAAATCAGATATGCATCAGTTTCAATGGTCACAGATTTTGATTGTTGGCACCCAGATCATGAAAACGTTGATGTTCAACAAGTAATAAAAGTTTTGTTAGGAAATGCCGAAAAAGCAAAGGTTATGATTAAAAATTTAATTGATAATTTTGAAGATCATATTGATCCAAATGATCCAATAAACAATTGTTTGGATGTAGCAATTATTACTGCTGCAGAAAAACGAACCCAAAAAACAATAGATAAGTTAAAAACTGTTGCTGGCAGAGCTTTGAACAAATGAGAATTCAAGGAAAAGAGTATCGAACAATATGGTATGAAGATAATATAGTAAAAATTATTGATCAAACAAAACTTCCTCATCAATTTATAATAAAAGATCTTAAGTCAGTAAAAGATGCAATCAATGCAATTAAAATTATGGAGGTTAGAGGTGCTCCCCTAATAGGAGGCACAGCTGCTTACGGGATAGCATTAGCCATTCAAGAGAGCACTGATAAAAAATTTATTAACAAAAGTGCAGAAGAATTAATTCAATCAAGACCTACAGCAATTAATTTAAAATGGGCAGTAGATCGTATGATGAAAAAATTAACAGGCATCAATAGTGATCAAATTTTAGATATAGCTTTAAGGGAAGCTAAAGAAATATGTGATGAAGATGAAAAGTTTTGTGAAAATATAGGTATTAATGGATTAAAAATAATTGAAGAAATTTACAATAAGAAAAAAAGTACTTTAAATATTTTAACTCATTGTAATGCTGGATGGTTAGCAACAATTAATTGGGGTACAGCAACTTCACCAATTTATCATGCTCATAAAAAAGGAATTCCAGTTCATGTCTGGGTAGATGAAACAAGACCAAGAAACCAAGGTGCAAATTTAACTTCATATGAGCTAAATGAGGAAGAAATTCCAAATACAATTATTGCTGATAATACTGGTGGAATTTTAATGCAAAGAGGCAAAGTTGATATGTGTATTGTCGGAACAGATAGAACTTTATCAAATGGAGATGTATGTAATAAAATTGGAACTTATTTAAAAGCTTTAGCTGCACATGATAATGAGGTTCCTTTTTATGTAGCGTTACCAAGTTCGACAATTGATTGGAATATTAAAGATGCAAAAGACATTCCTATTGAGGAAAGAAACTCTGAGGAATTATCTCATGTCGAGGGTGTTGATGAAAACAATGAAGTTAAAAAAGTTTTGATTTATCCTAAGAATAGTAAGGCTATGAATTTAGCTTTTGACGTAACTCCGGCTAAATATGTAACTGGATTGATCACTGAAAGAGGTGTTTCTAAAGCTTCCTCTGAAGGATTAAAAAAATTATTTAAATAAATTATCTTAGAGAAGCAGCGATATTACCACCATCTACGGACAAAACTGCACCTGTTGTTTTTTTTGAAACTGCTAAATGAAAAAATGCTTTTGCAACATCTTCAGCTTTTACTTCATTTAACAGCAAGTTTCCTCTCATATATTCATCTGTAGAAACTTCTCTAGCTTTTGCACGAGATTTAATCATTCCATCATTAAGCAGTCCACTTCTAATTCTATCAGCATTTACACCATTTGATCTTATTCCAAGAGAACCATAATCTAATGCATATTGTTTACATAAACTTAACAAAGCAGTTTTTGGAAGACCATAAGGACCAAAATTTTTTCCAGGATTTACTGATTGTTTTGAAATATTAAATAATAAGCATCCTTGAATATTTTGTTTTTTCATTATTTTAATTGTTTCTGATGCACAATTTTGGTGAGAAAAGAAATTATCCTCAAAGCTTTCTCTTAAAATTTTATCATCCACTTCAGCAATAGACCCACCAATTGCAGTCCCTGCATTAGAAATTAGAATATCAACACCACCATATATCTCGTTTATTTTTTTAAAAGCAGCTTTAACACTATTTTTATTTCGTACATCACAATGTAAACAAAGATCTGAAATTTTACTTTGCATTTCTGTAACTTTTTTTGCGTCATAATCTAAGAGAACAATTTCAGCACCATAACTTTTAAAAAGTTTATAAGTTGCAGAACCAATTGCACCAAATCCTCCAGTAATTACAACAACGTTTCCTTGAAGAATTTTTTTAGCTTTCTTAATTTTTGCTTGTTCTAAAGACCAATACTCAACATCAAATAAATCTTTTTCAGGAATAAACTTGTATTTTGTAGTTTCCTCTACAGATGAAATCACTCTTGCGTTTGTTTCAGTTAAATCTCCAGCTATTTTAGATGCCTTAAGACTGTCTCCAACGCTAAACAAACCAACATTTTGTACCAAAATTACTCTCGGGGAAGTATCTAGCATAGTTTTCTTGCCTTTAACCTTTTTCTTATTGGTATTGAAATATCTCACATACTTTTTTCTGTAATCATTAAAACTTTTCTCAGCTAGTTTTTTAAAATCTTCAATTGAAGAATTCTCTCTTGGGCTAATAACTAGTGGAAATGGTTTTACTCTAATAACATGATCAGGTGTTGCTGTTCCTATACTAGAGTATCTTTTGACATCTTTACCATTAATAAAATAATTTAGATTTTTATTTGATCTATAATTTAAGATAAATTTTTGATCTTTATTTTCTGATAATAATCCTCTTAAAATTGGTGCAATTTCATGAGGCTTGAATTTAAAATTATAATTTTTAATTTGTTTAATTTTTTTTCTCTTTAATTTTTTAATAGTTTTTTCAGCTATCGATACGTATTTGATCATTAAGTCATAAGATTTTTTGGCATCATCATCAAAAGTAAATATTCCGTGGTTTAATAAAATTAAGCAATTAATGTTCGGATTTTTTTTATAAACCTCATTTATTTTTTGAGCCAAACCAAATCCTGGCATTACATAAGGGACTATACTAACTTTTGGTCCAAAAATTTTCTTACAAAGTTCCTTTCCGTTAGATCTATTAGTTATATCCATTATCGCATCAGAGTGAGTATGATCTACAAACTTAAAAGGTAGAAACGCATGTAAAAAAGTTTCAACAGAAGGGTTTGGAGATTTGATATCTATTAAATTTCTTTTTTGATATACAACCATGTCTTCATCGCTTAAATATTTTTTATTTTTTAAAGCCAATAGTGGATTTAGTTTTACAGCCGGTAATCCAGCTGGCTCTATTTCAGCCATATCCCAACCACTTCCTTTTACACAGAGAACATCATAATTTTTGCCATCAATATCCTTAATTGAAGTTTTTACAGATGTATTTCCACCTCCGTGTAGAACTAACTCACTGTTTCTTCCTAATAATCTTGTGGTATAAACCCTCAGTGCCATATCTTTAGAATGACCAAGTTTCTTATACTTTTTAATATATTTTTGTGCTTCTGAATTTGACCAATTGTTTTTCACTGTTTTAACCTCTGCGAAGTATTATAATAGTTTTTTGATTGAAAGAAGCAAAAAATACCACTAGTAAGTTCCAACTAATTGGTAAAATGATAAAAGTAGGTGAACATATAACTTTAGATATAATTGGGACTACCAAAGAATATGATCCTTCAGTTTTTGAAAGAGTAATTCATGAAATTGCAAAAGCAGCGAAAGTTACAATTTTAAATATTTCTAAATATAAATTTGAACCACAAGGATTTACAATATTAGCTCTTCTCGCAGAAAGTCATATCAGCTTTCATACATTTCCTGAAAAAGGAATAATTAGTTTTGATTTTTTTACATGCGGAAAGGTAAATCCGTCTGTAGCAATTGAAATAATTAAAAAAGAATTTGAACACACTAGAATTGTTAAAAAAGAATTTAATAGAGATACAAAATCACTATATCATGACATTTATAGCTCTCCAGGTTTGCAAAAATCTTATGTTGTAAATGATGTTTTAGAAGATTTTAAATCTAAAGTTGGTCAACATATTGAAATTTTAGATCTTGAACAATTTGGAAAATCTTTGTTTATAGATGGTGAAATTCAAGTTGCTGCATCAGATGAACATTTATACAGTTCAACATTTGTTGGTTCAGGTTTAAATTTAAACAAAGATAACGAAAGAGCAGCTATCATCGGAGGTGGAGATGGTGGTGTTGCAAGAGAATGTATTTCAAAAAATTTTAATTTTATTGATTGGTATGAATTAGATCCAGAAGTTGTAGACGTTTGCAATAAACATCTTGGTGATATTGGAAAAAAAGCAACAGAAAAAAATTCAGTCAAATGTGTTTGGGGAGATGCATTTGAAAGTATTAAATCAGTAGCTGAAGATACTTACGATCATATTTTTGTTGATCTGAATGATGATCAGTTTTGCATTGATCTAGCAGCAAAAAATATGGATTCTTTGGTGAGAATATTAAAACCAAAAGGAGTAATTACAGCTCAAGTTGGTAGTCAGGATAAAAAACCCAAACAAGTAGATAGTTGGTTAAATGTATTTAATCAAAATTTTGGGAATGCTAAATTATCCAGAGTTTACATACCTAGTTTTGATTGCGCTTGGAATTTTTCTTCCTCAATAAATCATTAATTTCTTTGAGATTTAATTAAATTGTGAAATAAATATTACAATTTTATTAAAGGAGAAATAATGAATATATTTAAAAAAACTATTTTATCAGTTTTTGCCTCTTTATTTATCATTGGAAACGTTTCTGCTGAATCTATAAAGATTGGAACTGAAGGTGCTTATCCTCCATGGAATTCAAAAGATGCCTCTGGCAATCTAATTGGGTTTGAGGTTGAGCTAGCTCAAGAGCTTTGTAAAATTATGAAGTATGAGTGTACAATCGTTGAGCAAGATTGGGATGGAATGATACCTGCATTAGTAATGAGAAAATTTGATGCAATCATGGCTGGTATGTCAATCACTGATGAAAGAAAGAAAACAATCACTTTCTCACAAGGTTATGCAGATGAAGTTGCATCTCTTGCTGTAATGAAAGGTTCAAGCTTAGAAGGTATGGATACACCAGAAGGTATTAATTTATCTTTAGGTGGGTCTGATGTTAAAAAAGCTTTAAAAACTTTAACAGGTACTTTAGCTGGAAAAACTGTATGTACACAGACTGGTACAATTCACCAAAACTTTTTAGAGTCAGGTGATGTTGGAAGTGTAAATGTTAGAACTTACAAAACTCAAGATGAGGTTAACTTAGATTTAACTTCTGGAAGATGTGATGTGGCACTTGCTGCAGCAGTAGCATTTACAGACTATGCTGATAAATCTGGTAAACCAGTTGTATTAGTTGGACCAACTTTTTCAGGTGGTGCATTTGGAAATGGAGTTGGTGTTGGAATCAGACAAGCAAGCGATAGTGCTATTGGAAAAAGAGACGCTAAAATCTTAAAAGATTTCAATAAAGCTATTAACAAAGCTAGAAAACAAGGAATAATTAGCAAACTTGCAATTAAACATTTTGGTTTCGACGCTTCTATGTAATTAATTTTGGATTTGGCGGCTATAATATATAGTCGCCAGTCTATATGGAACTTCTTGCATTTGGAAAAACAGGTTGGGGTGACGAGTTATTTTATGCAACCTTAATGACTGTTGCTGTATCTGTTACAGCAATGTTAGTTGGTTTCCTTTTTGCTTTAATTTTTACTCCGCTTAAACTTTCTAAATATAAAACACTAAATTTTGTAGGTAATATTTACACCACAGTAATAAGAGGTGTGCCAGAACTATTAGTAATTTATTTATTATTTTTTGGTGGAAGTGGTGCAATAATGTATGTTGCGTCAATTTTTGGTTATTACGAATATATAGAGATTAATGCATTTATTACTGGCGCTGTTGCTATTGGCATAATTTCAGGAGCTTATTCAACAGAGGTTTTTAGAGGAGCTATTCAATCAATTGACAAAGGACAATTCGAGGCTGCAAAGGTTTTAGGTATAAGTAAATTTGGTCAATTCTATAAAATAATTCTTCCTCAAATGTTAAGACTGGCAATTCCAAATTTAAGCAATGTTTGGCAAATCACCTTAAAGGACACCTCTTTAATATCAGTAACTGGTTTAGTCGAAATCATGAGACAATCTTATATTGCTGCAGGATCTACAAGAGATCCATTATTTTTTTACTCTTTTGCAGCAGTTTTATATTTAATGCTCACTTATATAAGTATGAAGTTAATTAATAAATTAGAAGTCAAATATAGCAGGGGTTATTAATGGATTTTGATTTAATGTTCACTAGTTTTCCAAAGCTTTTAGGAGCAACTGTTATTACTTTAAAACTTTTATCTGCGTCTTTATTTTTTGGATTATTTCTTGGATTATTTTTCGCAATTTTAAGACTAAACAAAAATATATTTATTAATAAATTTGCTTATGGATATTCTTATGTTTTTAGAGGAACTCCTTTATTAGTTCAAATTTTTATTATTTATTTTGGTCTTGGACAAATCGAATATTTAAGATCAACAGTTTTGTGGGTTGTTTTAAAAGAACCTTATTGGTGTGCAATAATAGCTTTTACATTAAATACAGGCGCTTATACTTCTGAAATATTGAGATCTGCATTTCAAACTATAAAACCTGGAATTATTGAAGCTGGAAAAAGTCTAGGTATTTCAAATAAAATTATATTTTATAAAATTCAAATACCTATTGCGATTAGACAATCACTTCCTGCATATGGAAATGAAATCATATTAATGATGAAGGGTACTTCATTAGCAAGTACAGTAACACTAATGGATTTAACTGGTGTTGCAAAATACATTATATCCACAACATTTAAACCTATTGAAGTATTTATTGTAGCTGGTGGAATATATTTGTTTATGACTTTTGTTATTCATAATGTGATTAAGTATTTAGAAAAAAAATATAGCTTCCAACAATAAAATGTATCTTTCTCAAAAACAGATTGATGAGTATCAAAATCTTGGTGCAATAATTATTAAAGATGTATTTAAAGATTGGATTGAAGCATTAAGAAGTGGTTTTCAAAAAGTTTTAGACAACCCAAGTCAACATGGAAGAGAGAATGTTGGAGAAAAAAAGGGAAGGTTTTTTGAAGATTATTGCAATTGGTATAGAATTCAAGAATTTAAAGATTGCATGTTCAATTCTCCTGCAGCCCAAATAGTTGCTGAGGCAACAAATTCAAAATCTATACAAATTTTTCATGATCATCTTTTTATTAAAGATCCAGGAACAAACAAAGAAACACCTTGGCATCAAGATATGCCGTATTACTGTGTTAATGGAAATAATACAGGAAGTTTTTGGATACCATTAGATGAAGTAAATAAAGAAAATAACCTTAAATTAATTTTAGGATCACATAAATGGCAAAAACTTTTAAGACCTACTAAATGGTCTAACAATCAACCTTGGTATGAAGATGATAGTTCTTTTATGAGTCTTCCAAAAAAAGAGGAATTTGAGGAAGATGTATTAGTTCCCGACCTAAAATTAGGTGATGCAGTTTTGTTTAATTTTAAAACTGTTCATGGTTCCACTGGAAATCAAAGTTCTCAATCTCGTAGAGCATTTTCTATGAGATTTATTGGTGATGATGTTACTTTTGCTGAAAGGGTTGGTCCAACATCACCACCATTTGATGGAATTAATTTAAAATCTGGAGATCAGATGAGGGAGGATTGGTTTCCAAAAGTTTTTAATAAATAGTATACTCTTTAATTTCTTTAATAGCAGAACCAGTGTGGTTATTTATTTTTAGTTTTATTTTTGCACGATCATCATTTAAAAAATGAACGTCTCTAGAAAGTTTTATGAATTTTTCTCCAAAATCTTTATTTTTTTCACAATCTCTTTTGTCATCTTCAATAACCCAAAGTTTAGCATTTATATCTTTTAAGTCTTGAAATAATTTTTCAAGCTTTTCATTAGACTTTACATTTTTTTCTAACTGATTTTTAAGAATAGAGTGTTCGTTATTTATAAAATTTAATTTTTCTGGGTCTTTTATTTTATCTTGTTTGATTTCTAATATTGAAATCTTATCTAAAAGCTCTCCAACAGAAACCTCGACTATAATTTTATTCATATTAAATTATACTATGTTAAGTTGTTAGAATTATGTCTAATATTTTAATTATTAAACATGGATCTTTAGGCGATATAGCTCAAGCATGTGGGGCAATTCAAGATATTTCTGAAAATCATAAAGGAGATCAAATTCATTTACTAACAACAAAACCTTATTCTGAACTATTTAAAAAAAACCCGCATATTTCAAATATTATTCTAGATAAGAGATTATCAAAGATTAACTTAATTTATTTATATTTACTAATGAGAGAGATTAAAAAATATAATTTCTCAAAGGTTTATGATCTTCAAAATTCTAGTAGAACATCATTTTACAAAAATATATTATTTCCTAAAGCTGATAAAACTATCTGGTGCTCAACAGAAACAACTCTTCCAGAAGGAACAATCAAAAAAGATTTTGATAAAGACTCTGTTCTTTCAAGATTTGATTATCAGTTAAAATCTTCAGGAATTAATACCAATAATACAATGAAACCAGACTTTTCATGGAGTACAGTTGATATTTCAGAAATAAAAAATAATTACGAACTAGATAAATACATAATACTTTTTCCTTTTTGCTCACCTCATTTAACTTCAAAGAAATGGCCTTACTATAATGATCTAATTACTATGATTAATGAAAAATTTGAAAATAAATTTAAAGTGGTTACTGCACCTGGACCAGATGAAATTAAAGATGCTGAAGAAATAAATGCATTGTGTGTTTTGGATAATGGTAAAGCTTTAAATATTTCACAATTATCTGGATTAATTAAAGATAGTTCGTTTGTGGTCGCTAATGATACTGGACCCGCTCACATAACTGCACACTTAGGATCTAAGGGTATTGCTTTATTTGGTTCACATACAACTCCTTTTAAAGTCAGTATTGAAAGAGAAAACTTTAAAGCAATACAAGCACCTGAATTATCTAAACTTTCAGCAGAAAAAGTTTTTGAAAGACTTTCTGAAATTATTTCTTAATTTTTTCTAATACTCTTAAAAATATAGGAACTGTGAAAAGTATAAAAAGTAATCTTATTATATGGTGAAAAGCAACAAAATCTGGGTCTAAATCGAAAGCAATTGCTATCACTGCTACCTCATAAATTCCACCTGGGCTAAAAGATAATATTAACGTTAAAATGTTCGTATCAACAAAAAATGTTGCCACATAAGCAGCAAGCAAACCTAACACTACCAATATGGTCGTTGCAACAATACTATGAAGTGAATTATTAGCTATCTCTTTAACAGTTTTTTCAGCAAACCTACAACCAACTGAAGAACCAAGAATTAGTAGACAAAAATTTACTGTTTCGTTTGGTAATTTATATGAGGCTATATCTGTAATTTGTAACAAACCACTCGCAAATAATGTTCCAGATAGTAAAGCTGCAGGAACTCTAATTTTATCAAAAACAAAAATAAAAAATAATGATGCAACAATAAGTAAAATTAGATTTAAATGATTTTGAGTTAAATAATTGAAGTTATCATTTAACAAGACGTTGTTGTCAGAATTATTAACTATAACAAATGGAATGACAGTTATTATGATGATCAATCTAATTAAGTGAGAGGTCGCAACTTGAGATAAATCTGTTTTTTCATTTTCAGCCAAAATCATTAAAGGACCCAGTGCACCAGGAGCTGCTGAAAATATTGAGGCTTTTTCACCATAACTTGCAAATTTTTGAAGGTATTTAGCGACAACTAAAATACAAATTATTATGTAGATTAACATAATTAGCGAAGTCCAAATCCAATCAAACATTTGATGAAATAGATTTTGATCTATGTAATTTCCAATATGTAGACCTAAAATTATTAAGATAAAACTTAATACAATTTTAGGCATGATGATTTTTAGACCTGATAATGCAGCAATTGATGTAATAATCATTGGTCCTAAAAACCAAGCTAGTGGAATATTAAAATAGTCAAAAATAATTGCGCTAGGAATAGAAATTATTAGAAAAGAAACAAACTTAATTGAAAAAACTTTTTTTGCATCTTTAAGATAAAATGTGATTTGATGATTAATCATTTATTAAGCTTCTATCATCAACTTTTTAAAAGATAAGAAAAAAGAAATTAAACCTAGTGAAATAAGAGAAGCTTTAATCTGTAAAAAAAATAAATCATCACATTTGATTGATATTTTTTTTGTTAAAACAGTTTCAATTAAAAGTTGTGTTACTTAATTATAGGTTGCATAAAGTTTAAGACTATAATTAACTAAAGTTTTTAAAATAGAGAGGGAAAAATAATGAAAAACTTAAAAAAAATAGTTTCAGTATTATTTTCAGCAATCCTATTATTCTCAGCAACAACTACTAGCTCAGTAGCGCATGAAAAATTGCACTTTGTGATCGGTGGTGGTGCTGGTGGTGGTTGGGATGGAACTGCTAGAGGTACTGGAGAAGCTTTAACAAAAGCTGGTTTGTTAAAAAGTGCATCATTTGAAAATATGTCAGGTGGTGGTGGTGGTAAAGCACTTGCTTACATGATTAATACTAAACCTGCTAACACAATTTTAGTTCAATCTACACCATTAGTACTAAGATCAATTACTAGACATGAAGGTTATGTAAAAGGTACTGGAACTTTATCTTATAAAGATGTTGTGCCGATTGCAGGTGTAATTGGTGACTACGGTGCTATCGCAGTTGCAAAAAACTCACCTTACAAAAACTTTAAAGATGTAGTTGAGGCATACAAAAAAGATCCAAGCTCAGTTAAAATGGCTGGTGGATCAGTAAGAGGAAGTATGGACCATTTAATTGGTGCTTTAGCATTCCAAGCTGCAGGTGCAGATCCAAATGCTGTTCAATACATTCCATATGATGCTGGTGGAAAAGCGTTAGCTGGACTTTTATCTGGAGAAACTCAAATCATTTCAACTGGTTTAGGTGAATTGATGGGTGCAAGAGACCAAGTAACAATCATTGGTATTACTGCTCCTTCAAGAGTTTCTGATGCACCAGATGCACCAACTCTTAAAGAACAAGGTTATGATGTACAATTCGTTAACTGGAGAGGTTTCTTTGGTCCTCCAGGTATGAGCGATTCTGAAAGATCAGCTCTTGCTAAAATACTTGGCGATGTGCAAAAAACTCCTGAGTGGGAAGCGGTAAGAGCAAGAAACGCTTGGGTTAATATTTATAACCCAGAAGGTAAGTTTGTTGAATTCTTAGAAAAACAAACTGAAGAAATGACAGCTCTTATGAAAAAACTAGGAGTTATCTAACCTTTGGTTAGAAACTAAAATTAGAGCAGTGAATATAAATACTACAAAAATTATATCACTGCTCTTTTTTATCTTTTCAGCATTTTATTTATATTTAGCTTATCAAATTCAAGTTTTCACATTTGATGAGAATGCTCCATTTAATGCTAGAACTTTTCCAATTTATTTAGGTTATGCAGGATTATTTTTTTCTGGATTAAAACTTATTTTACCAGACCCAAATACAATCAAAGTAGAACATGAACATTTAGAATATAAAAAAACAGCTATACTTATATTAATTGCAATTATTTATGGGGCTACAATTTTAAAAGTTGGTTATTTTTTAAGTACATCTTTATTTTTATTTGCTTCATATTATTTTTTAGGAGAACGAAGGTGGATTTTAATGTTTTTATTATCCTTTCCATTTGTTGCTGCCTTTATGTATTTGCTTCATGGTATTCTTGATATTTATTTAAGAGATCCATTTTTACAATTAATTGGAGTTATGGGATGATTGAAGGAATACTAATTGGATTAACAACAGCACTTACAATCCAAAATATACTAATGGTTATGGTTGGTTGTTTTTTTGGAACAATCATTGGAATGCTTCCTGGTCTTGGTCCAATGACTGCAATTGCTCTAATGATACCGATTACATATGGTTTTGAGCCTGCAACTGGATTAATTTTGATGGCTGGAGTTTATTATGGAGCAGTATTTGGTGGTTCAACTTCTTCAATATTATTAAATGCCCCTGGTGTTCCAGGAACAGTTGCAACTTCATTTGACGGCTATCCAATGGCTCAACAAGGTAAAGCTGGAAAAGCTTTAGCTATTGCAGCATGGAGTTCATTTGCAGGAGGAACATTATCTGCAATTTATTTGTTATTCATGGCACCAAGCTTATCCAAAGTAAGTTTATCTTTTAGATCACCTGATTATTTTGCTTTGATGATTTTAGGTTTAACTGCTATTGCCGCTTTTTCATCTAAAGGACAATTTTTAAAAGCAATGATGATGGTTGTTTTAGGTTTAATGTTAGCTTCAGTTGGTCAAGACAGTTTGTCTGATATCACAAGATATACATTTAACAATATGAACCTAACTGACGGAATTAGCTTTGTACTAGTTGTAATGGCAACTTTTGCGATGAGTGAAGCTTTAACAATTATTTTAAAGAGAAATGATCCAACTAGTGCCGCTAAACAAGTTTCATTAACTGAATTAGGCTCAATTAAAATTAATAAAGAAGAACGAACCAAAATGTATAAAACAATTCCAAGATCATCAGTAATTGGTTTTTTAATTGGTGTTTTACCTGGAGCTGGTGCAACAATTGCATCCTTTTTAGCTTATGGAATGGAACGCAATGTAGTTAATGATCAGGAAAAAGAAAAATTTGGTAAGGGAAGCGTAAATGGTTTGTCAGCACCAGAAACTGCAAATAATGCTGCTTGTTCTGGTTCTTTTGTACCAATGCTCACTTTAGGAATTCCTGGGAGTGGAACCACAGCAGTAATGCTTGGGGCTCTTTTAGGTTTTGGTGTTCAGCCCGGTCCTAGACTTTATATGACTAATCCAGAAATTTTTTGGTCAATAATTATGTCTATGTATATTGGAATGGTAATTCTTCTAATATTAAACTTACCACTCATTCCCTATATAGCTAGAATTCTTGCAGTTCCTAAAAATTATTTAATTCCTTTAATTTTATTTTTCTCTGTCACTGGTATTTACGTAATGTCATTTAATAATTTTGATATTTATTTAATGATTGGAATAGCGGTAGTAGCAACTTATTTAAGATTATATGATTTCCCAATGCCACCCTTGATATTAGCTTTTGTACTTGGTGGATTGATGGAAGAAAACTTGAGAAGATCTTTATTATTAAGTAATGGTTCTTGGGAATTTTTGTGGGATAGAACTTTAACCGCATGTATCTTAGCTACTACAATTTTAATTGTAGTTTGGCATATTTACAAAACCTTTAAGAAGAAAAATTAAGATTTAATATCTATTCGTTTTCTAATGATTTCTTTATTAAGCTTCATTTCACGGTATGACATAATGAAAACTCCTAAAAATATTATACTTGCACCAATCCAAGTGAAGAGATCAGGGATTTCGCTAAACACAAAATAGCCAATTAGAGATGCAAATACTAAACTTAGAAAAGAATAGGGTTGGGTCATGCTTACATCAACTAATTTATAAGCGTGATTAATACAAAGATGCAACAATGTGCCAGATAGACCTGCAAAAAATAAATAAATCAAAGTTTGTAAACTAGGTGTTTGCCAATAAAACAATGCAATAAGGAAACTAAAAATAGTCATATAACAGTATCCATAAGATAAAATTGTAATCGAACTATCGTCTTTTGTTATAGTTTTTGTAATTATAATCACTATTGACCACATAAAAGAAGATACCAGTGCCATATACACTCCAATAGAGACGTCAATCATACCTGGTCTTAAAATTACCAACATACCAATAAATCCTAAAACTAGTGCAAAACTTCTGTAGATGTAAATTTTTTCTCCAAGAAATAAAACAGCTAATATTGTTACTATAAAAGGCACAACAAAAGATATTGCTGTAGCTTTTTCAATTGGCATCATTGTTAAAGCTGAGAAATATAAAAGCATTGAAGGCAAGTTTAAAACTGCTCTAAGAAAATGTTTTTTATGATGATTTGATTTAAAAACTGCAAATTTAGTTTTTAACATATAAGGAAAAATAATCAGGAAACCAAATAAAAATCTGAAGAAACCTGCTACATAAACATTAACTTCTTCTTGAGCTAATTTTAAAAAGGTTAACATTAATGTTCCACAAAAAACTGAGATTATAATTAAAAAAATTGCTAATTTATTATTTGAAATCAATTTAGTATCTTTTTGTATTCTTCAATTATTTTTGACCATTGAAATTTATTCACAAATTCTTTTGCATTTTTTCCATGTTCTAAATATTTTTTATTTTCTAAAATTGAGTTAATTGAAGAATAAATATCATCAAGATTATTTCCATCACATATTAAACCAGTTTTTTCATGATCTATTGCATCTGCTGCACCTCCATCTTTGCCGCCTAGAGATGGTATACCGTATTGTGCTGCTTCAACATATGCAATTCCAAACCCTTCAACAGATTTTTTATGAATTATAGAAGGCATTACAAATAAATTTGATTTAGCGATTAGTGCATTTTTTAAATCATCACTGATGTCTTTAAAAAACATTACTTGTTCATCTAAATTTAATTCTTTTACTAATTTTTTAATATTTTCTTCTTCATCACCGTATCCAATACAAATGTAGACTATATCTGGATAAATTTGTTTTAGATTTCTAAGAGCCATCACTATTTTTTCATGATTTTTTCTTTTATCAAATCTTGAAACAGTAATTAATCTTGGCGTTTTAATTTTTAGTAAGCTTTCAACCTTTTCTAATGATTTTTTGTTTAATTCTTTAGTTGGATCAACACCAGGATTAATTACAATAATTTTATTTTCATTAACCCCACATTCAATAGCAAGGTTTTTGGTATATATTGAGTTAGCAATAACTTTTTCTAAATTATTAAGAACATTCAAAACTCTTTTATTTTGACTTGATCCTTTAGGATGATTGATCTCTTTACCATGGATTAGGCAATATTTTTTTTTTGAGGTTTTAATAAGTTCCAAACTTTTCCAATGATCTCCAATTATTCCTTCAACTTTATTCTCTTTGATAAATTCATTGATTAATTGAGCTTTTCTATATTTTCTCAGAAGTTTTATTCCACCAACTCTTTCAATTGAAAACGAAGCTTGTTCATCAAAATCTTTATGATTATCTATATAATCTGCAAAAACTTTTATCATAAAGTTTTTAGACAACTTTCTTGATAAACCCCACATCAGGCTCTGCATTCCACCAAGTTCAGGAGGAAAAGATCTAGTAACAATTAAATACATTAATTAGTTTTCCACTTTATGCTGCAGCCAGCACTAGGAATTTGGTCTTTAGGACCTTGACTTGTATCAGCAATTTGTTTCATTGCTTTTAACAAATCACTTTCACCTTCTTTAACAGGTATAAGATTTTTCAACTCTCTTAATCTTCCTCGATATTGAAGTTCTAAATTTTTGTTATAACCAAAAAAATCTGGTGTACAGACAGCGTCATATGCTTTTGCGATATTTTGTGTCTCATCATTTAAGTAAGGAAAATTAAAATTATTATCTTTAGAAAATTTAATCATATTTTCAAAAGAGTCTTCAGGATAATTTTCTGCATCATTTGCACAGATTGCAACTGAATTTATTCCAATTTTTTTTAATTCATTGCAATCTTCAACTATTTCTTTTGTAACTGCTTTTACAAAAGGGCAATGATTACAAATAAACATTATCAAAGTTCCATTTACTCCTTTAATATCATCTAATGAAAGAATTTTATTTTCTGTTGATTTTAATTCAAATGGAATAGCTTTTTGACCAAAATCACATATTGGAGTTTGTATTGGCATACTGTAAGAATATATAAATTATGTTTTATGATTTAAAAGATAAAAAACCAAAAAACTCTGGCGAAAATTGGGTAGCTCCTAATGCAACTATAATTGGAGATGTTACATTAGAGAAAAATACAAGCATTTGGTTCAATGCTGTTTTAAGAGGAGATATAGAAAATATTCACATAGGTGAGGGGTCCAACATTCAAGATGGTAGTGTATTACACACAGATCCTGGCTGTCCGTTAAGAGTAGGTAAAAACGTTACAGTAGGTCATTTAGTGATGCTTCATGGATGTACCATTGGAGATAATAGCTTAATTGGAATTGGTGCAGTAATTTTAAATAAAGCAAATATAGGAAAAAACTGCATCATTGGAGCAAAAGCACTAATAACTGAAAACAAAGTTATACCTGATAATTCTTTAATAGTGGGCTCACCTGGAAAAATTGTACGAGAGGTGACTGATGAAGAAAAAAAAGCTGTAGAGGAAAACACTAAACACTATCAAGATAACTGGAAGAAGTATTCAAAATCAATATTTTAAAGGAGAAGATTATGTCAGCAGGATATGTGATTGCACAATTAAAGGTAACAAACCCAGAAAACTATAAAGAGTATGTTGCTAAAGTTACAGAGGTTGTAAAAAAATTTGGCGGTGAATATCTTGTTAGAAATGGTGAATATCAGGTAGTAGAGGGTGAAGATAATTTTCCAAGGTTAGTAATCATTAAATTTCCATCGTATGAAAAAGCTTTAGAGTGGTATCATTCTGATGAATATAAGCCAGTTAAAGACATTCGTCTTCAAAACTCTGAAGGAAGCAATATAATTGTAAAAGGGATTTAAGGTACTAACCAGGTATCTTTATTATTTTCTAAATCAAATTTTGCTCTTCGATGACCCTTAGCAGCTAAATATAACCATTCTATTGATTTTATTTTGCACTGAATAACCGTAAAGTTTTTGTAACCTTCTTCACTTTGTTCTTTAGTGTAATCAAAATTATCAAGTTCAGGTTTCAGTCCAGATGTAGGTGTGTCAGACTCAGTTCCTGGTCCATTATCAACTAAATAACATTTTCTAGATATGTGTTGGGTTTTTGACCAAGACTCTCTAGTTACTTTGTTATTATGATTAATAGCACACTCTACTTTTAGTCTAACCTGAATTTTTTCCTCTTTATCATAAAATAACATCGCTGCATTTTTGTTTGATTTTAATTTTTCAATTTTATCTGAGCGAATATCGCTATGGTACTGAACTAAGTTGTTAGAATGATCTGATTTTCGAAGAACTACAATTCTACCATCTAAATCAGATTGGTTACCACATATAAAAACAGGTATTCTAAAAGGAGAACTTCTGTCTTTGACAGCTCTATCTAACATAGACCAAATTTTCTTTTTGATCTCTACAAAGTCCTCATAATAAGGAACAGTATCAGTCACAAATTATTTTTTCTTTTTTAATCTAGCAATAAGTGCAGAGCTATCCCAACGGTTACCACCCATTTCTTGTACTTCAGCATAGTAACCATCTATGATTTCTGTAATTGGCACAGGTGAACCATTTCTTTTTGCTTCTTCAATTGCAATTTTTAAATCTTTTCTCATCCAATCAATAGCAAATCCATAGTCAAACTTATCATCTGTCATCGTTCGGTATCTATTTTCCATTTGCCAAGATTGAGCTGCACCTTTTGAAATTGTTTCCATTACAATATCCATATCAAGACCAGCATTTATCCCAAAATTAATTGCTTCTGATAAACCTTGAACTGCTCCCGCAATACACATTTGGTTCATCATTTTTGTTAGTTGTCCACTTCCAGATGGACCAATTAATTTTACCTTTCTGCTATAACAATCAATAATTGGTTCAGCTTTTGAAAATACATCTTCATCTCCACCAACCATAACAGTTAAAATTCCTCCTTCTGCTCCAGATTGTCCTCCAGATATAGGAGCATCTAAAAATCCAAATCCTTTTTCTTTAGCAGCAGCATATAGTTCTCTAGAAATTTCCGCAGAGACAGTTGAGTTATCTATATATACAGAACCTTCTTTTGCTGATTTAAATAATCCATTTTCGCCCAATGATACTTCTCTTAAATCATCGTCATTACCTACACATGTAAATATAAAATCCGCACCCTCTGCTGCTTGTGCTGGAGTATCAGCCATTTTACCTTTGTATTCACCAATCCATTTTTCAGCTTTTGATTTTGTTCTATTAAAAACAGTTACATTGTGTTCGGCTTTTGATATATAACCAGCCATTGGGTAGCCCATAACCCCAAGACCTATGAAAGCAATATTAAAAGTCATAATTTTTTTCTATGTTTAAAAGTTTAAGTTTAAAAGTAATTGTATTTGGTTTTATTTTTACATTTTTTTCTAGTTTTGGACAGAGTTTTTTTCTTGGACTTTTTAATTCTAGTATAAGAGATACCTTGTTTATTACTCATGGACAATTTGGCTCAATTTTTGCTTCGGCCACATTACTTAGCAGTATTCTTTTTATATGGTTAGGAAAAAAAATTGATGATATAAATGTATTTAAATTTTCTTTATTTGTAATTCCGCTTTTAGCTTTTGCATGTTTTTTCTTTTCTAAAATATATTCAATACCATTTTTATTTGTAGCAATATTTTTAATGAGATTTTCAGGTCAAGGAATGATGTCTCACACTGCAAGCACTACAATTTCAAGATACTTTACCAAATCAAGAGGTAAAGCTCTAAGTGCAGGTTGGTTTGGATTGTCTTGTGGTGAATTTATTTTACCTATTTTGACAGTTTATTTATTAACTTTATATACTTGGCAAAATATTTGGGTAACAATTTCAATTATTGTAATTTTACTTTTACCATTAGCTTCCTTTTTTTTAATTAAAAACTTAGGTTTAGAATCTAGAGAAACAGATAATAACCAAAAGCAAGTAGATAAAAATATTAAGCAATGGACAAGACTAGAAGTTTTAAAAGATTATAGATTTTATATAATTAGTTCAAACATGCTTGCTATGCCTTGGATTGCAACAGGAGTTTTTGTTTATCAATCCTATGTGACTAGCTCAAAAGGTTGGGGTGAATTTACTATTGCTCAATCATTCATGTCTTATTCTATTTTCACAGTTTCTACATTGTTATTAGCAGGTCCATTGATAGATAAATTTAGCAGTAGAAAATTATTAATTTATATGAATATTCCATTATTGTTTTCTACATTTGTAATTATTTTATTTGATTCATCAGTTACAGCATTTGTATTTCTTGGATTGATTGGAATCTCTAATGGATTTGCTAACGTATTAGGTTCAGCTACTTGGGCTGAAATTTATGGAGTGAAACATATTGGGTCAATTAAAGCTCTAACTACTGCGTTAATGGTATTTTCTACAGCATTTGGAACAGCTTTATTTGGAATTTTGATTGACATTGGTTTTTCAATTGAAAAAATTGCTGTTGTTTCTGCGATTTATATATTCTTGTCTTTAGCTCTGCTGTTTTTAACAAGAAAGAGGCTAAATCCTATTTATATTTAGAAAACGCTTGATTTTTTTGAGCCTCAGGTATAAATAACCGCCCATGGCTAGAGTTACCGTTGAAGACTGTATAGATAAAGTAGAAAGTCCTTATGAGTTAGTTTTAGTAGCTAAAGAAAGAGCTACTCAACTTAATGCTGGTTTAGAACCAACAATAGATAGGGATAATGACAAAAATACAGTGATATCTTTAAGAGAAATTGCTGAAGAGAAAATTAAAGTATCAGATTTAACTGAAAGCGCTGTTTATAAACTTAGAAAACACGTTGAACAAGTTGATGACGGTGTAGAAGATGATGAAGATATAGGTGATGATTTTGAAAACCTTTACAAAGGAGAGATTTCAAAAAGTGGAACTCCAATTTTACCATCTAAAAGAGCAAGAAAAACTCCAGAAAAAATTCAAGTATCAAAGGAAGATTTAGCTGAATTGTCTGAAACAGCTACACCTGAAGTTGACGCTTCAGTTGGCCAAGAAACTATGAATGAACAAGGTGAAGTTTCATTAGATGAAGTTTCAGAATCAGAAAATCAAGAAGCAGATGTCGCTTCTGAGGATCCAGAAGCTTCAAACTCATAAAAAAATAATATAAAGTCTTAGTTTATGAATAGGTTAGTATCAGTTGCTCCTATGATGGACTGTACAGATCGTCATGAAAGATATTTTTTAAGACTAATATCCAAAAATATACTTCTTTATACCGAAATGGTTGTCGATGAAGCAATCAATAGAGGTGATAAAAAAAAATTACTAGAGTTTAATATCAATGAAAAGCCAGTTGCACTTCAATTAGGTGGATCTTCACCTAAGTTACTTGCGGAGGCAACAAAAGTAGGAGAAGACTTTGGCTACGATGAAATTAATTTAAATTTAGGCTGTCCGAGTAGAAAAGTAGAAAAAAATCGATTTGGTGCTTGTTTAATGAAAGAGCCAAACTTAGTTGCAGATTGTTTAACTGAAATGCAATCAAAAACCAATTTACCTGTAACTATAAAAACTAGAATTGGGTATGACAATGTCGAAGATTACGAAAACTTGCACAATTTTATATCTACTCTTAAATCCACAGGTATTAAAACTTTTATTATTCATGCAAGAAAGGCTATGCTTGGCAAGTTTACACCTAAACAAAATCTAAATATTCCACCTTTAAAATATGAGTTTGTTTATAAATTAAAAGAAGATTTTCCAAATGAAGAAATAATAATAAATGGGGGAATAACTTCTGTTGATCAAATTAAACCACATTTAGAAAAAACAGATGGTGTTATGATTGGAAGAGCTGCTTATCACACACCTTATTTGTTAGCAGATATTGAGAAAGAAATTTTTAATAATGAGGATATTCCTAGTAGGCAAGACGTTATTGAACAGTTAATTCCTTATGTAAAAGATGAACTGAAAAAAGGAACTCGGTTAAACCAAATCATGAGACACACACTAGGTTTATTTCACGGTCAATCTGGTGCTAGTCATTGGAAAAGATATTTAAGTGAAAATATGTGTGTGAGAGATGCTGATGTAAAAAAAATTGATCACATTATGGATAAAATTAAATACAACAATGTTGATATGAGAGAAGGTCAATCTGCTTAGTTCAATCTTAGCAAATGAATATATCTATATAGTTTTATTAATGGCTTTGACTGCAATTCCAGTTGGATTTGTAGCTGGTCTTTTTGGTATTGGTGGCGGTTTAATAACTGTTCCTTTTCTTTATTACATATTTGGCAAACTTGGAATTGATCAAGCTTATATAATGCATCTAGCGGTAGGAACTTCTTTTGCAATAATAATTCCAACATCAATAGTTTCAGTTTTAACCCATCATAAATTTAATTCAGTCGATTTTAATGTAGTTAAAAGCTATGGTATTTTTGTAGTTGCAGGAGTTGTTTTGGGAACGATATTTGCTGCAACTTTTAAAACAAAATCATTAGTACTTTTTTTTGCAATCGTAATCTTTCTTTTAGGAATTTATTTACTCACCGTTAAAGAAAAAGAACAAAATGTAATATCTGAAATGAAATTGTATTTAAAAATAATACTTGGTGCGATTGTTGGATTTATTTCAGCTATTACAGGTATAGGTGGTGCTGTTATGAATGTACCCATCCTTAAATTTTTCGGTTATTCAATTAATAAAGCAATTGGAAGTGCTGCAGCGATTGGTTTTTTAATTGCACTATTTGGTGCTACAGGTTTTTTTGTTTCAGGAAATTATTTAAAAACAAATTTACCATTTAGTATTGGATTTTTAAATGTACCAGCTTTTTTAATCTTCATTCCGATTACAACTTTTATGGCAAGATTAGGTGCAAGAACAGCTCACAGAATAGATAAAAATAAAATTAGTAAATTACTTGCTATTTTCTTACTAATCGTAGCAGTTAAGTTTTTCTACGAATATATTAAACTATAAGCATGCAGTTTAAGTTAAATAGGAAATTTTTAAAAACTTCACATCATCTTATTGATCTTAAATTATGCACTATTAGGCTAAACGATAATTCAAAATTTCCATGGATAATTCTAATTCCCAAAAGAAATAAGATTACCGATATAAGCGACCTTAATTATAAAGATCAAACTCTACTAATGAAAGAAATTGTATATTTAAGTAAAGTAATGAAAAAATTATTTAAAACTTCAAAACTTAACGTAGAAAAAATTGGAAATATTGTTCCTCAGTTGCATATACATATTATTGCTAGAAGTAAAAAAGATAGTTCATGGCCATTATCTGTATGGATTGTTAAGGAAAAAAATTACTCAAAAACAGCTTTAAAATTAATAGTCGAAAAATTAAGAAAAGCTCTAAAATAAAAAGAGGTGACTTCAGTCTCCCTCCATCACCTCATCTAATTTTTTAAATGATTCTTTAAAGTTTTATGAACACTTATTAGTTGAAAATTAACTTTATTAAGTACTAAATTTTTTGATCGTATTCGCCTATTTTCCCAGTTTTTTGGAGCAAATCGTCAATAAAATTAAAGATTTTCTTCTTTCTATTATCTGAGGTTGGGCTTTCAGTTACAATTACTAGTGAAGGTTTGTTGGATGATGCTCTTATCAATCCCCAAGATCCATCTTCAAAAGAAAATCTTACACCATTAACTTTAAGAACTTCAGTTATTACTTGATCATCAATTTTAGTTTTATTATTTTTTAATTGTTCTACTTTTTTAACTAAATCTTCAACAACTTGATATTTTTCTTCATCTTTACAGAATGGAGCCATCGTTGGTGTTTGAAAAGTATTTGGTAATTCGTTAATTATTTCGCTCATTTTTTTATTTTCATTATCCAATAAATGACAAACATGAATAGCTGAATTTATTCCATCATCGTAACCATATCCTAAAGGTTGATTGAAAAAGAAATGACCACTTTTTTCAAAGCCTGCTAATGCTTTTTCAGTATTAACCTTACGTTTAATATGGGAATGACCTGTTTTCCAATAAATTGTTTCACAATTATTTTTTAATAAAATCTTATCTTTTAAGTACAAACCAGTTGATTTTACATCTACAATAAATTTAGAATTTTTGTGTTTAGCAGATAAGTTTCTTGCTATTAGTAAACCAATTTTATCAGAGAATATTTCGTTACCTTCATTGTCAATAACACCAACTCGATCTCCATCACCATCAAAGCCAAAACCTATATCAGCATTATTTTCTTTAACCACTTTAGCAATTTCATGGAGCATTTCCAAATCTTCTGGATTAGGATTATATTTAGGAAAATTCCAATCTAAGTTACAATCTAACTCTATCACCTCGCACCCAATACCTCTTAAAATATCCGGCGCAAAAACACCTGCAGTTCCATTGCCACAAGCAACTACAGCTTTAATTTTTTTATTTATTTTGTTTTTATTAATCAGGTCATTTTTATAAATTTTATCGAAATCTTTTATTTCTTTTTCATTTCCATCACCTTTTGAAAACTTTTCATTTAATGTAATTTCTTTCAATTCTTTCATCTCTTCAGGTGCATGAGTTAAGCCTTTTTTGATTCCCATTTTTACACCAGTCCAACCATTTTCGTTATGACTTGCTGTAACCATAGCAACTGCATCTGTATCTAAATTAAATTGTGCAAAATAAACCATTGGAGATAATGACAAACCAATATCTTCTATATGACATCCTGTTGACTTTAGTCCCTTTTTAAGTGAAGCTTTTATTTCCTCACTGTAAGATCTGTAATCATGTCCAACAATAATTCTTGGATGATCTTTTTTGGTGTGATTTTTAATTTGTGTCCCAAGTCCTTTGCCGAGATTCTCTATCCCTGCTGAGTTTATGTCTTTCTCATACAACCAACGGGCGTCATATTCTCTAAAACCATAAGGATCTATTTTTAAATTTTCACTCATTTATCCACTACTTACTCTTTTTATGTTAATTTCTTTAAAAAAATTCAATTTTTTTATTGATAATTATATTGTCGCGTTCTATAAATGTTCCATTGATTAAACGTTTATTTAGTATACTTAATCAAAGCGCCTACAACATATAGTTGTTTTCGCAAAGCTAAAATAATATAATAAAAAAATTATGAATAATATTCTATCTCAAGCTCTCAAGAAAGCTGTCTCCGAATATAGCCCAGAAGTTAAAGAAGTTTCAAAAGCGAATAAGCCTGATTTATTTTCTTTAAATAATGAAACAGAATTATTTCAAAACGAAAAAGGTATAATAATTAAAATTGATCGTTCTAAAGATTCGAAACTCACAGATTTTGGTAAAGCAACTTTAAAAGATAGATACCTTGGTTTAAACGAATCTTATCAAGATTTATTTGCAAGAGTAGCAAGTACTTATGCTGATGACAATTTACATGCACAAAGAATTTATAATTACATTAGTAATCTTTGGTTTATGCCAGCAACACCAGTTTTATCAAACGGCGGAACTAAAAGAGGTTTGCCTATTTCATGTTTTTTAAATGAAGCATCTGATAGCTTAGGTGGAATTTTAGATCTTTGGAGTGAGAATGTTTGGCTTGCTGCAAAGGGTGGGGGAATTGGAAGCTACTGGGGTAACCTAAGATCTATTGGAGAAAAAATTGGCAGAGTTGGAAAAACTTCAGGAATAATTCCTTTTATTAAAGTAATGGACTCTCTCACAATGGCAATTAGCCAAGGTTCATTAAGAAGAGGTTCTGCTGCTTGTTATCTTCCAATTGATCATCCTGAGATAGAAGAGTTTATTGAAATGAGAAGACCAACTGGTGGAGATCCAAATAGAAAAGCATTAAATTTACATCATGGTGTTTTAGTTTCAGATGCTTTCATGAGAGCAGTTGAAACAGATGAACAGTGGGCATTAAAAAGTCCTGCAGACGGAACTGTGCAACAAACTATTTCCGCAAGAAATTTATGGATAAGATTATTAACTGCTAGAATTGAAACCGGTGAGCCATATATAATTTATATAGATACAGTTAACCGACAAATTCCTCAACATCACAAGTTAGCAAATCTAACTGTTAAAACTTCTAACTTATGTAGTGAAATAACTCTTCCTACAGGAATTGATAAAGACGGAAGAGATAGAACAGCGGTGTGCTGTTTATCATCTTTAAATTTAGAAAAATATGAAGAATGGAAAGATGATCCAGATATGATTAGTGATGTAATGAGATTTTTAGATAATGTGTTATCTGATTTCATTAACAAAGCTCCTGAACAATTTAAAGATGCTAAATATTCTGCTGAAAGAGAGAGAAGTGTTGGTTTGGGTGTGATGGGTTTCCACTCTTTTTTACAGAAAAATAGAATTCCACTTGAGTCTGTAATGGCAAAATCATGGAATAAAAAAATATTTAAAAACATTCACGAAAAAGTTAATCAAGCATCTAAAGATTTAGCTGAAGAAAGAGGAGCGTGTCCTGATGCTGCAGAGTATGGTTATCAAGAAAGATTTTCTAACAAAACTGCGATTGCACCAACAGCATCAATTTCTATTATTTGTGGAGGAGCTTCTCCAGGAGTAGAGCCCATTGCAGCAAACAGTTATACTCATAAAACTTTATCTGGTTCGTTTAATGTGAGAAACAGATATCTTGAAGAAATTCTTGAAAGTCACGGTAAAAATGATGAGGAAACTTGGTCTAGTATTACTACAAACCAAGGCTCAGTTAACCATTTAGATTTTTTAACTGATTTAGAAAAAGATGTATTTAAAACTGCATTTGAACTTAATCAGAGCTGGATAATTGAATTGAGCGGAGACAGAACTCCTTTTATTTCACAAGCTCAATCAGTTAACTTATTTTTACCTGCAGATGTTCATAAAAAAGAATTACATAAAATTCATTTTGATGCGTGGAAGAAAGGTTTAAAAAGCCTTTATTATTGTAGATCAAAATCAATTCAAAGAGCTGAGAATGTTAACGACTCTAAGTCAACTGACATCATGGCTAATGTATATAAAAATAAATCAACCAAAAATAGCGAACCAGAGTACGAGGAGTGTTTATCATGTCAGTAGCAGAAAAAGTTAAGTCAGAAATTATTCAACCACAAAAAAACAATAATGGATTGCTTGTTGCAAATCCAGTTTATAAACCTTTTAGATACCCATGGTGCTATGATGCATGGTTAACTCAACAAAGAATTCACTGGTTACCAGAAGAAGTTCCACTTGGAGATGATGTGAGAGATTGGCAAAAAAATCTTTCAGCTTCAGAAAAAAATCTATTAACACAAATATTTAGATTTTTTACGCAAGCAGATGTAGAAGTTAGCAACTGTTACATAAGACATTACATGAATGTATTTAAACCAACCGAAGTATTAATGATGATGTCATCTTTTGCTTCAATGGAAACTGTTCATATTGCAGCTTACTCACATTTGTTAGATACAATTGGTATGCCAGAGTCTGAGTATTCAGCATTCATGAAGTACAAAGAAATGAAAGATAAATACGATTACATGCAAGGTTTTGATGTTAAATCAAATCATGATATTGCAAAAACAATTGCTGTATTTAGTGCTTTCACAGAAGGTCTTCAGTTATTCGCAAGTTTTGCAATTTTGTTAAACTTTCCAAGACACAACAAGATGAAAGGAATGGGTCAGATCGTTACTTGGTCAGTAAGAGATGAGACGTTGCATTGCAATTCTATGATCAGATTATTTAAAGATTTCATTAAAGAAAATCCTGAAACATGGACACCTCAATTGAAAAAAGAAATTTATGAAGCTTGCAGAACAATTGTTGAGCATGAAGATGCTTTTATCGATTTAGCTTTTCAAATGGGTCCAATGGAAGGTTTGACTGCAGATGATATTAAAAAATATATTCGTTTTATTGCAAATAGAAGATTAGATCAGTTAGGATTAGAAGCAATCTATGACATTGATAAAAACCCATTAACTTGGTTAGATACGATGTTAAATGCTGTAGAGCACATGAACTTCTTTGAAGGAAGAGCTACAGAATATTCTAAAGCATCAACCCAAGGAACTTGGGCAGAAGCATTTAGTTAATAAATATAATTGTATTATCTGTAATTTAATTCCATTACTTTTCGATGCTTGCTACCTTTATATTTAGCAAGTGGTCGAATAAGTTTGTTTGCAGCATGTTGTTCCATAATATGCGCCGACCAACCTGTAATTCTAGAAATAACAAATATAGGCGTGAAAAAATCAGTATCAAATCCCATTAAATGATACATTGGACCAGTAGGGTAGTCCACATTGGGATGGATATTTTTCTTTTTGATCATAACTTTTTCAACAATATCGTAAATTTTTTCAAACTTTTTATCTTTTTTAAGTTTAGCAACTTTACCAAAATAATTTCTCATAGTTGGAACTCTTGAGTCTCCTGATTTATAAACTCTATGACCAAAGCCCATAACTACCTCTTTATTTTTAAGAGCATTATTAATCCATTTTAGTGCATTTTCTGGTTTTTTAATTCTGTTCATCATGTGCATTACTTCTTCATTTGCTCCACCATGTAATGGACCTTTTAAACTAGCGATTGCGCCTGTAATTGCTCCATGAATATCAGATAAACTACTTGTAATTGTTCTAGCAGTAAAAGTTGAAACATTGAAACTGTGTTCAGCGTACAATATTAAAGAAACATCAAATGCTTTAACAATTTCTTTTTGAGGCACTTTTCCAAAGCACATGTAGAAAAAGTTTTCAGCAAAAGTTAAATTCTTTTTAGGTTTAATTATTTTTTTACCACTTCTAATTCTATAAAAAGCAGCAAGAGCTGTAGGTGTTTTAGCAAAAATTCTTAATGCTTTTCGCATATTAGCCTCTGGAGTAGAGTTGGAGGTCTCTTTATCTTCTAATCCCATTACACTAACAGCTGTTCTTGCAACATCCATTGGATGGGATTTTTTGGGCATGTGTTTTATAATTTCATATAAATTTTTCGTAAGCTCTCTATTATTTCTCTCTTCTTTTTCAAATTGTCTTAATTGGATAGTGTTAGGTAAATCTTTATTTAGAATTAAATAAGCAACTTCCTCGAATCTGCAATATTCACATAAATCTTGAGCAGCATAACCTCTATATGTCAGAGAGTTAATCTCTGGCATAACTTTTGAAACTTCAGTTTCATCTACAACAATTCCAAGCAAACCTTTTTTAATGTCATCACTCATTATTCATGTCCTTCTGTACTAAAATTATAAATTTTTTCATCTAAAGAATTGTATTTTTCGTATTCTACCAATTCATATAATCTTTTTCTTGTCTGCATCTTATCTATTATATTATTTTGATGTCCATTTGTATAAATGTCTCTTAATCCATCTTCAACGTTTTTCATTGCTAGTCTTTGCGTCGTTACTGGATATATAACAATATTATATCCAAGGTTTTCTAACTCTTTATAGTTTAATAGCTTGGATTTACCAAATTCAGTCATATTGGCTAACAAATAACATGAAAGTTCTTTTCTTACTTTTTCAAAATCTTTTTTATCATGTAAAGCTTCAGGAAATATAATTTCTGCTCCAGCATCAATGTAGGCTTTACATCTATCAATCATCTTATCAATTCCCTCAACACTTTTTGCATCTGAACGTGCTATAATTTTAAAGTTTTGATCTTTTTTTGAAGCTACACATTCTTTTATTTTCGAAACCATAGCCTCTGTTGAAATAAGTTCCTTATTATCTAGATGTCCGCATCTTTTTCTTTCAATTTGATCTTCTAAATGAACACCTGTCAATCCAAACTCTTCAAAAGTTTCTATAGTTTCTTTACAAGATTTAAATCCTGTATCTATATCAACAATTGTTGGAAGATTTGTTACCCTAGATATTAAATAAGATCTGGTACTCACATCTTGAAGTGTTGTTAAACCAATATCAGGAAAACCAAGATCATTAGCCATAACACCTCCTGATACGTAAACTGCATCATAACCAATTTCCTCAATCAATTTAGCTGTTAGAGGATTGTAAGCACCAGGAACTCTTAGAATTTTATTTGATTTAAGTTTTTGGTCAAAATCAATTCTTTTTTGACTTGGTTCTTTTTCAACAAAGTGCATTAAAAAATTCCTTTTTTTAAATTTCTTTTTAACTTACTTTTTTTAATCTCAATATTTAGTTTATCTAATTGACCAGCTTTTAAGTTTTTTAAATTTTGAACATTTCTTAAAAAACGATCGCTCTCTTTTTTATCTAAAATGCCATCTGTTAGAGTTAAAAATTTATTTATATAATTATCTCTTTTAAATGGCCTTGCTCCATATGGATGAGAATCAGCTCTATCTAGTTCTTCAGTTACTTTTTTCCCACTATTCAATGTAACAACAACTTTTGCTCCAAAAGATTTCTTTTTTGGATCTGGATCATGATATTTTTTTGTCCATTTTTTATCTTCATAGGTTGTTATTGAATTCCATATCTTAATAGTACTTTTTCTATTAGCTCTTGATTTTGTATAAGATTTTACATGATGCCAATCACCATCTTCTAGGGCGACTGCAAAAATATACATTATAGAGTGATCCAATGTTTCTCTACTTGCATCTGGATCCATTTTTTGTGGATCATTTGCACCTGTTCCAATTACATAATGTGTATGATGACTTGTATAAATTTCTATTTTTTTGATTTGATTTAAATTTGGTATTTTAGTTTTTAATTTCTTTGCAAGATCTATTAAAGCCTGAGATTGATACTCTGCAGAATATTCTTTTGTATAAGTTTCTAATATAGCTTTTTTACTTTCTCCTTTTTTAGGTAAAGGGACTTTGTATTTTGCTTTTTTACCATCTAGAATTCTTGCAATTACACTATCTTCACCTTCGTAAATTGGGCTTGGAGCGCCTTCACCTCTCATGACTCTATCAACAGCCTCTATTGCAAGTTTTCCTGCATGTGCGGGCGCATATGCTTTCCAACTAGATATCTCTCCTTTTCTTGATTGTCTTGTAGAAATAGTTGTGTGTAGTGCTTGTTGAACTGCTTGGTAAATTGTTTCAGTATCTAATTTTAACATCGATCCTAATCCTGCAGCAACACTTGGACCCAGGTGAGCAATGTGATCTACTTTATGTTTGTGTAAACAAATCCCTTTAACTAAATTTACTTGAACTTCGTAAGCAGTAATAATACCTCTTAATAAATCTAAACCACTTTTTCTATTTTGTTGAGCTACACTCAATAGTGGGGGAATATTATCACCAGGGTGACTATAATCTGCTGCTAAAAAAGTATCATGAAAATCAAGTTCTCTCACAGCAGTTCCATTTGACCATGCTGCCCATTCACAATCAAATTTTAGTTTTGAGTTAACTCCAAAAATAGTTGCTCCATTTTTTCTAAAATGCTTCAAAGCCATTTCTCTTGATGAAATAACAGGCCTTCTATTTAAAGAAGCAATAGCAACTGAAGCATTATCAATAATTCTATTGATCACCATTTCAACTGCTTCTTTATTTAGTCTAGCATTATCACTTGCAATTTCTGCAATTTTCCAGGCAAGTTGTTTTTTCTTAGGTAAATGAATTTTAGATGGAAAAACTTTAACAGTATGTAGTAACAAAATAACTCCTTATAAGTAATTTTGTTTTAATAGCTAAAATAAATTAATCAATATTAAAGATATTTAGATATGATTTTTTCTATACCAACAAAATCTTTTATTAGGTGATTATGGTAGATTTCGTCAGATTTTTTTTCAGTATATCCATACTTTAACAATATCATTGGAATATCAGCTGCTTTCGCTGAGTTTGCATCAGTTTCGCTATCTCCAATCATAATAGATTTTTTTAAATCACCATCTAGAATTTCTATAACTGTAGTTAAGTGTCTAGGATCGGGTTTACAATAATCAAATGTATTGTACCCCGCTACATATTCAAAATAATCATAAATTCCAATTTTTTTTAAAAGATCAACAGCAAGATGCTCAGTTTTGTTAGTACAAACAGCCATTGAGATATTTTCATTTTTACACCAATTTAAAAAATCTTTTACTCCATTTATTAAAGTGCTTTTGTTATAAATATTTTTTCCATAGAAAGACAAAAATTCATCAGTCATTTCATTTTGAATTTTTTCATCAAACCACTTCCATTGACCATTAGCTTTTGCCATCATAGCTTTTGCACCTTTGCCAACTGCATTTTTTAATTCACCCAATGTTTTTGTTGGATAACCAAATTTTTTCATTACATGGTTGTGTGCCGTTATTAAATCTGGTGCTGTATCTATTAAAGTTCCATCTAAATCAAACAATACTGTAAATTTTTGTTTCATGTTAAAAGTATTTTAAAGAAATAATTTGTGAATTAATTAACATATATACTTAATGTAAAGAAAATCTAGATGAAACATAAAAAGCAGCAAAATAATCAAAATAAACTTCGAAATAAATTTTTGAAAGCTGATGTTAAAATGATAGGTCCTGAAACTATTTTTTTTTCAAATGATACCAAAATTGGAAAAGGAGTTACAATCGAACCATATGTGGTAATTGGTTCTAAAGTTAAAATAGGAAATAATGTTGTTATTAAATCTTTTTCACATCTAGAGTCTTGTAAGTTAGAAAATAAAGTTGAGATAGGTCCTTATGCAAGAATTAGACCAGATACAATTCTTAAAGAAGGTTCAAAAGTAGGAAATTTTGTAGAGATTAAAAAATCAACTGTTGGAAACAATTCAAAAATTAATCATTTATCCTATGTTGGAGATAGTAATATTGGTAAGATGGTAAATGTTGGTGCTGGGACAATTACCTGTAATTATGATGGTGTAAAAAAAAGTAAGACAATAATAAAAGATAAAGTATTTATAGGATCAAATTCATCTTTAGTGGCTCCTGTAAAAATTGACAAAGAAAGTATTGTTGGTGCAGGGTCTGTAATAACAAAAAATGTTAAAAAAAAATCTCTAGCATTAACTAGATCTGTACAAGTGGAAATTAAAAATTATAAAAGAAAGAAAAAATAAATTATGTGTGGAATTATAGGAATATCTAGCAATAAATCTGTTTCTGCAAATATTATAAATTCTTTAAAAAAACTTGAATATAGAGGTTATGACTCTGCAGGGGTTGCAACTTTATTTGGTGGTGAAATTAATGAGGTTAAATCTGAGGGAAGAGTTGATAATTTAGAACAAAACTTTGATTTAAAATCTTTAAAAGGAAATATAGGGATAGGCCATGTCAGATGGGCTACTCATGGATTTCCCAATAGTATTAACGCTCACCCACACTCATCAGATAATGTTTCTGTTGTCCATAATGGAATAATAGAGAATTCCACAATTCTAAAAAAACATTTAGTTAATAAGGGTCATACTTTCAAATCTCAGACTGATACTGAGGTAATTGTTCATTTAATTACAGAAAATTTAAAAACTATGGAACTGGAAGAGGCAATAACCAAAACTTTAAAACAACTTCATGGAAGTTTTGCATTAGGTATAATTTTTAAAGATATTCCAGATTTAATTGTAGGTGCAAGGAGAGGATCACCATTAGCTGTTGGTTATGGTCCTAATGAAAATTACTTAGGGTCAGACTCTTATGCTTTAAAATCAATGACAAACAAAATTACTTATCTTGATGATGGAGAGTTTTGTATTGTTAAAAAAGATCAAGTTCATTTTTACAATGAAGAGGGTAAGAAAATTAACAAAAAAATTTTAGAATTATCATCTAACAAGACAAGTTATGATAAAGGTGACTTTAAACACTTTATGGCTAAAGAAATAGAAGAGCAGCCTGTAACAATAAATGCAGGAATTAAAGAATATTTAGACAGCGTAAATAATGAGATAAATATTTTCAATTTTCCATGGAAAATTAACGAGATTAAATCAGTTACTTTAATTGGCTGTGGTACTGCTTATCATTCTTGCTTAATGGCAAAATATTGGTTTGAAGAATTAACTTCTTTAGATGTTAATATCGATATAGCTTCTGAGTTTAGATATAGAAAAAATAGATTTAAAAAGGATAGTTTATATATTTTTGTATCTCAGTCTGGTGAGACTGCAGATACTTATGCTGCCTTGGATCTTTGTAACAAAAATAATATGAAAACATGTGCTGTAGTTAATGTAATTGAAAGCTCCATAGCAAGAGACTCAAATTTTGTTTTACCAATTCACTGCGGACCTGAAATTGGGGTTGCATCAACAAAAGCTTTCTTAGGTCAAATACTTGTTTTATATATTTTAGCTTTAAAAATTGGATCTTTGTCTGGTCAAATTGATAAAAAAAATTATCAAGAAAAAATTAAAGATCTTAAAAATTTACCAAACTTAATAGAAAAAACTTTATTAATAGATAATGACATTCAAGCAATATCCTCAACATTTAATGAAGCTAAAGGATCTATGTTCCTTGGCAGAGGTTTCTCTTTCCCAATAGCTTTGGAAGGTGCGTTGAAATTGAAAGAATTATCTTATGTTCATGCAGAGGGTTATCCAGCTGGTGAAATGAAACATGGACCACTTGCATTGATAGAGGAAGGAATGCCAGTTGTTGTTCTAGCACCAAGAGACAGTTACTATAAAAAAACAATTTCTAACATGCAGGAAGTTATAGCAAGAGGTGCTAAAGTTCTTTTAATTACAAACAAAAGCAAGGATGAAATTGTTTCAGAGAATATTTGGGAAACTATTGAAGTAGAAAATACAAACGAGGATTTATTACCATTCCTTTTAACAATTCCACTTCAAAAGCTTGCTTATTATTCAGCTTTGAAAATGGGTTATGATATAGATAAACCAAGAAATTTAGCTAAATCAGTTACAGTTGAATAAATTTGTACTTTTATTTATCAAAATTACTAGCACCTATTTTAAATTTAACTAATCTTTTAATAACATTAATTATTTTGATAATTATTTTTAGAAGTTTTTTTTTAAAAAAAAGAATAAAATATTTTAGTTATTTAATTATCTTTATATTTTTATTTATCAGCATATTTCCAATTGGGAATTTAGGTTTAAGATATTTAGAAAAAGATTATGTCAATCAACAAAAAATTTCAGATATTGACAATATAATTGTTTTAGCTGGATCTGAGAATTTACAATCTACAAAAATAACAAAAAAATTAAATCTTAATAGCGGATCTGAGAGATTGATTGCTAGTGTGAAATTAGCAAATAAATTTAAAAATTCTAAAATATATTTTATAGGTGGAGATGGATATTTAGTTAAAAATTCACTTAATGAAATTAATGTTGCAACTAAATTTTATGAGGATGTAAGTTTTGATCTTAACCGAATTCACTTTGTAAATAAAACAAGAAATACCCATGAAAATTTAAAAGAATTTAAAAAATTTGCAGATAATAATGAGAAAAATGTTTTAATTACATCTGCATTTCACATGAAAAGAAGTTTATACATAGCAAATAGTTTGGATATCACACTAATCCCCTATGCTGTAGATTATAGATCAAATAATTTTTCATCTATTGTTAATTTTTATCAAAAATTTAGTGTAAGTGGAAATTTGAGCTCTTTCGATATTTTTTTTAGAGAAATATTAGGCATTTTAGCTATTAAATTATTTTACTAATTTACATAGTTGAAAAATCACTTATGTTTGCTAAAACAATTACAAGTTGAAATGAAAAATTGGAAAAAAAACAGTTGGAGAAAATATCCGGTTAAACACATACCGGAGTATCCAGATAAAAAAGAACTGAATAAAGTTTTAGATAAAATTGGAACTTTTCCTCCTTTAGTATTTGCTGGAGAGACTAGACACCTAAAAGATCAGTTAGCTGATGTAGTTGATGGAAAAGCATTTTTACTTCAGGGTGGAGATTGTGCAGAGAGTTTTGCTGAATTTAACCCTGATAATTTAAGAGATACATTTAAATTAATTTTGCAAATGTCTTTAGTACTAACTTACTCAGCATCTTTACCAGTCGTTAAAGTTGGAAGAATTGCTGGTCAGTTTTCAAAACCTAGAAGTTCTCCAGTTGAAAATAAGGATGGTGTTGAGCTTCCAAGTTATTTAGGTGACAATATAAATGGAATGGAATTTTCGGAGAAAGCAAGAATCCCAGACCCAAAAAGATTATATAAAGCTTATTCTCAATCTGCTTCAACTCTAAATCTTATAAGAGCATTCTCAAAAGGAGGTTTTGCAGATTTGAACAAAGTTCATTTATGGAATTTAGGCTACATTAAAAAAAGTCCGGAAGCCAAAAAATTTAAAGATTTAGAGGATAAAATTGCAGATGCCATAGCATTTATGAGAGCGTGTGGAATTACATCAGATTTTAACAATAGATTATACACTGTAAATTTTTGGACATCACACGAAGCGTTATTGTTACCTTTTGAAGAAGCAATGACCAGAACAGACTCTACTACAGGTGAGAACCATGATACCTCAGCTCATTTTGTTTGGATAGGAGACAGAACAAGACAGCTTGATGGAGGTCATGTAGAGTTTTGTAGAGGGATTGAAAATCCTATAGGTATAAAATGTGGACCGACACTAAAACCAGATGATTTAATTAATTTATGTAACAGAATTAATCCAAAAAACGAAAAAGGTAAAATAACTTTAATTTCAAGATTTGGAGCAGATAATGTTTCAAAATTTTTACCAAAATTAATTAGAACAATTAAAAAAGAAGGATTGAATGTAATTTGGTCTTGTGACCCATGCCATGGCAACACAATAAAAGCTGCAACAGGTTTCAAAACTAGACCATTCAACAGTGTGTTAAATGAAGTTAAAAATGTTTTTGCATGTCACCAAAGTGAAGGAAGTTATGCAGGAGGTCTTCATATTGAGTTAACTGGTCAAGATGTAACAGAATGTATAGGTGGAGCCCAAAAAATTTCTGAAGAAGATCTTTCTTCAAGATACCATACTCATTGTGATCCAAGATTGAATGCCAACCAAGCTTTAGAATTAGCATTTATGATTTCGGATGAGATTAAAAAGAATAGCTCATATTCTAAAAATGCAGATAGAGCGGCATCTTAAGACATTGTAAAATCTCTAAAATAAAATATTTGTAAATTATGAACACTTCAGAAAAAGCTAAATTTATATCTAATTGGATCAAAAACTATGTGGACAATATGCCTTCAAAAGCAGAGTCTCTTGTTATAGGAATATCTGGAGGAATTGACTCATCTGTTTCTAGCACATTAAGCGCTATGACGGGTTTGAAAACAATAGTTTTGTCGATGCCAATTAAACAAAAATCATATCAACATGATCTAAGTTTAAAACATCAAGAATGGTTAGTAAAAAATTTTAAAAATGTTGAAGCACATACAATTAACTTAGATGAATTGTTTTTGGCATTTAGTTCAAGTTTATCTAAATTTTATAACGAGCATGGAATGGCAAATTCTAGAGCAAGATTAAGAATGACTACTCTTTACCAAGTTGCTGCAGCTAACAAAGGAATAGTAGTTGGAACTGGAAATAAGGTGGAGGATTTTGGTGTAGGATTTTACACAAAGTATGGAGATGGAGGAGTAGATATTTCTCCCATAGCTGATTGTAATAAAACTCAGATTTGGGAACTTGGAAAAGAACTTGGTATTTTAAATGAAATTATTGAAGCAGCACCTACAGATGGTTTGTGGGATGACGGTAGGACAGATGAAGGACAGCTTGGTTTAAAATATGACGAACTTGAGGAAGCTATGGATAATCCTAAATCTTCTAATAGAGCAAAATACGAAACCATTAGAAAACAAAATTTGCATAAAATGGAGCCTATTCCAGTATGCAAAATTCCAAATTAATCAAATAGATTCACAAATCTATAATTTAAGTATATTTCTAAAATTATGAGTAATGATATTTTTTTAACAAATAATCTCACAAACAAAAAAGAAAAATTTGTTCCAATAGATAAACAAAATATAAGAATGTATGTTTGTGGACCAACAGTTTATGATGATCCTCATATTGGAAATGCAAGACCAATAGTTGTTTTTGATATCCTTTATAAAATTTTTAAAAAAAAATATTCAAAAGTTACTTATGTTAGAAATATAACAGATGTAGATGATAAAATTATTAAATCTTCAAAAGAAAATAATATTTCAATTTCAGAGCTTACAAATAAAGTAACAGAAAGTTTTGGAGAAGATTGTAATTATTTAAATTGTGAAACACCAACTCATGAACCTAAAGCAACTGAAAATATTGATTTGATGATTGAAATGGTTTCTGAATTAATCAAAAAAGGTTTTGCTTACGAGAATAACAACCATGTTTATTTTGAAGTTAAAAAGTTCAATGATTATGGTCAGCTATCAAACAAAAAACTAGAGGACTTAATAGCAGGATCAAGAATTGAAATAAGTGAAAATAAAAAAAATTCAGAAGATTTTGTTTTATGGAAGCCATCAGCAACTGAAGAACCTTCTTGGGATTCTCCATGGGGAAAAGGAAGGCCTGGATGGCATTTAGAATGTTCAGCAATGTCAAAAAAATTTTTAGGAGACGAGTTTGATGTTCATGGAGGTGGTATTGATTTAATATTTCCCCATCATGAAAATGAAATAGCACAATCAAGATGTGCCAATGACACAAAGGTATTTGCTAATTTTTGGTTACACAATGCATTTATTACTATGTCCAATGAAAAGATGGCAAAATCTCAAGGTAACATTTTAAAAATAAAAGGTTTTAGAAATAAGATAAGTGGCCAGGTTTTAAGATTAGCTTTAATAAGTGCTCATTACAAACAACCATTGGATTGGAATGATAAGCATTTAGAAGATTGTCAAAATACTATTAATAAATGGTACAATGTTTATGTAGATAGTAAAAATAATCAAGATATCTCTGATGAAATTCTTCAACCTCTGTATGATGATTTAAACACACCAGGTTACATAGCAAATTTACACAAATTATATGAAAAAGCGCAAAAAGGTGATGACAATGACAAAGCTTTATTTGTTTCTGCTTGTCGATTTGTAGGTTTATTGAACCAAAATAAAGAGGAGTGGTTAAGTTTCAAAATGAGCAGAGCTTCTATTTCAGAAGAAGAAATATTAAAAAAAATTGATGAGAGAAACAAAGCAAGAGAGGACAAAAATTATGAAGAAGCTGATAAAATTAGAAATGAACTCTCAGACAAAGGTGTTTTAATAGAAGATAAAGATGGTAAAACGATTTGGAAATTTAAATGAGTAAAGAACAACTTTATATCTTTGATACAACATTACGCGATGGTGCACAGACACAAGGTGTAGATTTTTCTATTGATGATAAAGAGAAAATTGCATCTGCATTGGACTTATTGGGTGTTGATTATGTTGAAGGAGGTTGGCCTGGTGCCAATCCAACAGACACAGAATTTTTTAATAAAGATCATAATTTTAAATCAACTAAATTAACTGCATTTGGGATGACAAAAAAATCAGAGCATAGTGCTGAAAATGATCCAATGTTATCATCATTAATCAATTCAAAAAGCTCATCTGTTTGTTTGTTCGGTAAATCCTGGGATTTTCAAGTGAAAGTTGCCTTAGGAATTACTAACGAACAAAATTTAACCAACATAAGTGAAAGCACTAAGCATATTGTTAAATCAGGTAAAGAATTTATGTTTGATGCTGAACATTTTTTTGATGGATATAAATCTAATTCTGAGTACGCGTTGTCTTCTTTAAAAGCTGCATATGATAATGGAGCAAGATGGATTATTTTATGTGATACTAATGGTGGAACACTACCTCATGAAATTTCTAAAATTGTAACTGAAATAACTAAACATATTCCTGGAAAAAATTTAGGAATTCACGCTCATAATGATACTGAAAATGCTGTTGCTAATAGTCTTGCAGCAGTTCAAGTTGGCGTAAGACAAGTTCAAGGCACTATAAATGGATTAGGTGAAAGATGTGGTAATGCAAATTTGATGTCATTAATCCCTTCATTTTTCTTAAAGAAAGATTTTTCTGATAAATTTGAACTTAGTATTAAAAGAGAAAATTTGAAAAATTTAACTCAATGCTCAAGATTACTAGATGAAATATTAAATAGAAAACCAAACAAACATTTACCTTATGTTGGTGCATCAGCTTTTTCTCATAAAGGTGGAATGCATGTATCTGCAGTTCAAAAAGATCCAAAAACTTATGAACACATTAATCCTGAAGAGGTTGGAAATTCTAGAAATATCGTAGTTTCAGATCAATCAGGACAATCAAATATAATGTCTAGATTAAATTCAATTGGGATTAATGTTCAGAAAAGCGACCCAAAAATAAAAAAACTTTTAGATGAAGTAAAAGATAGAGAATTCATTGGTTATAGCTATGATGGTGCAGATGCATCTTTTGAATTACTTGCAAGAAGATTGATGGGAGAGATACCAAGATATATTTCAATTAATGAATACGATGTTTCAGTAAAGAAAGATAAAACAGGAGAGATTATATCTTATGCTAAAGCGCAATTGGAAGTAGATGGAGATAAAATTTTATGTGAGGGACAAGGAAATGGACCTGTTAATGCTTTAGATAATGCAATTAGAAAGAATGTTAATAAGCTTGCTAAATATTCTGAATATTTAAAAGACTTAAGGCTTGTTGACTATAAAGTTAGAATTTTAAATACAGGTACAGAAGCAGTTACTAGAGTTAGTATTGAAAGTACAGACTCTAAAGGAGTGAACTGGTTCACAATTGGAGTATCACCCAACATAATTGATGCTTCATTCAAAGCTTTAGTGGATAGTTTAGATTATAAATTGTTTAAGGATAAAGCACCTGGAAGTTTATAAAAATGAAAATTAAAAAATTTTCTAAAAAACCATCAAATATTAATAGCAGAATAGGGGCAAAACCGATCGTTTGTTATCCAAATAATACTATTGAGGATAAAAATTTAAACATTTTACATTCTGCAAGAGAACATTTGGTAAAAAAAGAGGAAGTAATCATACCTCCAAGAGATGCGAAAACATTTGAGGTTAAATTTGGTGAGTTTTTTAGAATTGAAAGTGTAGATGGCCCACAAGTAGGAGATCTAAATATATTTAATTTAAATAACTTAGAGGAAAAATTTTATTCAGGAAAAACAAGAGCTTTATATGGAACTCATCTTTCTGTTGGAGACAAAATGTTTAGTAGTTTTCCATATCTAAGGTCTTTAGCTACTATAACTTGGGATACTTTGGATTGGTATGATTATGATGAGGATGGTGGTTCTGTTCATGATGTAATTGGAACCAGATGTGACCCTTATACCTCAAAACTTTTGAGTGACAATGATTATCATTATTGTTGCCATTCAAATTTAACTAGAGCATTAGTTAAAGAAAAAAATGTTCAATTAGATCAAGCAGAAAAAATAGTTCATGATGTATTAAATGTATTTATGCTAACTGGTTTTACTAACGATACGAAACAATACTTCATGAAAGCTAGTCCTGTTAGACCAGGGGATTATCTAGAGTTTTTTGCTGAAACAGATTTGTTGGGCGCTCTTTCAGCTTGTCCTGGGGGAGATTGTGGATCTGAACACTCTTCTGATGTTGCAAAATGTTATCCATTAAAAGTTTCTATTTTGTCTGTAGATCCCAAGTATTTATTAGATATTAAACCATCTGCTGTTTCTAGTTATAACAGAAATCATGGCATTGATTAATGTCAGTTAATAATATTTCTTTCATTTTACATAAACCTCAGCTTTCAGAAAATATTGGAGCTTGCGCAAGAGGAATGAAAAATTTTAATTTTCATAAACTAGTTGTTGTAGATCCTAAACCAATATTTCCTAACGATAAAATTATAGCAACTTCTGTTGGTGCTAAGAATATTATTAATAAAACAAAGAGTTATGAAAATTTAGAGAAGTCTTTAAAGAATATTGATATTGTTATTGCAACATCTGCTAGATTTAGAAATAAAAATGTTAAACATATTCAATTAGAAGATTTAAAAAAAATTAATTATAAAAAAAAAGTAGCTTTCTTATTTGGATCAGAGGCATCAGGTTTATCTAATAATGAGATTAGTTACGCCAATTATACCCTCCAAATTCCAACAAATCCTGATTTTAAGTCATTAAACCTCTCACATAGTCTCATAATTATTGCTCATTATGTATCAAGTATTTTTAATTCAAAAGTGTCCTCTTTTAATAAATCAAATAAAGTAAAATCTGCCTCAAAAAAAGAGATTGTCGCTATGGCTAATTTATGTATTCAGAATCTGGAAGAGATTAATTTCTTTAAATCAAAAGAGAAGAAGCCAATAATGCTTGAAAACCTAAGAAATATCTTTTACCGGATGGAATTATCATCAAAAGATTCGCGTATTTTATCTGGTGTATTTGCAAGTTTAGGCAAAAAACGTTGATTGACAAAAGTAAGAGTAAGTTTATAAAGCCCACTATTAAATGACAAAAAGATTAAACTCTAAACATAAAGTAGACAGAAGATTAAAGGTTAACCTATGGGGTAGACCAAAAAGTCCTTTTAATACTAGAGCATATGGACCTGGTCAACATGGTCAAACAAAAACATCGAAACCTTCAGATTATGGAATTCAGTTACAAGCTAAGCAAAAATTAAAAGCATATTACGGAAATATTAACGAAAAACAGTTCAGAAACATTTACAAAAAAGCAGTTATGCTTAAGGGTGATACAGGTGAAAATTTAATCGGTCTTTTAGAGAGAAGACTAGACGCAATTATTTATAGAGCAAAATTTGCAACTACTATTTTTTCAGCTAGACAATTAATCAATCACGGTCATGTTAGAGTAAATAGTAAGAAAGTTAACATTGGAAGCTATTTAGTAAAAGAAGAGGATACAATTGAAATTAGAGACAAATCTAAGCAGTTAGCAATCATTGATATCGCTCTAGCAAATAAAGAAAGAGAAACACCAGAATACATCCAAATGGATGAGAAAAACAAAAAATTAAAATTTGTAAGAGTTCCTAAATTTGAAGAAGTTCCTTACCCTGTGATAATGGAACCAAATCTTGTAATTGAATATTACTCTAGATAATTTCTAAATTTAATTTTTAAAATTAATACCTTTATCCTCAAGAACTTTTTTAAGTTCTCCGTTTTCGTACATTTCTTTAACGATATCACATCCACCAACAAATTCTTTTTTAATATACAATTGAGGAATTGTTGGCCAATCACTGTAAACTTTAATACCTTCTCTGATGTTTTGATCTTCTAAAACATTTACTCCTTTAAAATTTACTTCAAGAATTTTTAACATGTTTGAAACAGCCATTGAAAAACCGCACTGAGGAGCATCTGGAGTTCCTTTCATAAATAAACAAACATCATTGTTGTCTATATGATTTTGAATTATATTTTTTGTATTATCGTCCATTATTGCTCCTTTGTTTTAATTGCTAAGGCATGTAATTCATTTCCCATACGTCCTTTTAGAGAATTATATACCATTTTATGTTGTTCAATTTTACTTTTTCCTGAAAAATTAGAAGAAGTCACAGTCGCTGAATAATGATTTCCATCTCCTGCTAAATCTTGAATCTCTACAACTGCATCAGGCATTGCTTCTTTAATCAAACTCTCAATTTCTTTTAAATCCATTGCCATTAATTACTCATATAATCTGTAAGCCACTTTGTATTTGAACTTGTTAATTCGTCAATTGTAACTTTTGTCTTATCATCAATATATAGCTCATTTTCACTGATTGTGCCAAGTTCGTCAAAATGAACAGCATTTTTATTCAATATATCTGTGACTTTTTTTAAATCTTTTTTACTAACCTCAATAATGTAACGCCCTTGATCTTCACCAAAGAAATATTCTAATTCATTGATTAAATATTTTGGTTTATTTAAATTTATTCCTTTTTTACCTTTGATGCACATTTTGGCTACTGCTGTAATAATTCCACCTAAAGAAACATCATGAGCACTTTTGATTAGATTACTTTCTATAAGTTTTAGTAAAGTTTCTCCATTATTTTTTTCATTAAATAAATTTATTTCAGGTGGAGGACCATTTTTTTCATTTAATATATTCCTTGCAAATAAAGTTTGATCTAAATGTCCCTCTGTTTTTCCAACAACTAAAACCACATTATCAATTTCTTTAAAATCCATAGTGATCATTTTATTATAGTCTTTAATTAAACCAACACCTCCAATAGTAGGAGTTGGTTTTATACCTTCATCTTTAGTTTGATTGTAAAAAGAAACATTTCCTGAAACTATTGGGAATTTTAAATATTCACTTGCTTCACCAATTCCATGAACACATTCGACAAACTCTCCCATATTCTCTTCGTTTTCAGGGCTTCCAAAATTTAAACAATTTGTAATAGCTACAGGTTTTGCACCAACAGCAATTAAATTTCTAAAACTTTCACAAACTACTTGTTTTCCACCGGTAAGAGGGTGAGCCCAACAATATACAGCAGAACTGTCAACTGAAGCAGCTACAGCTTTATTTGTCCCATGTACTCTCACAACTCCAGCATCTCCACCTGGCTTTTGAACAGTATCCCCCATAACCGTATGATCATACTGCTGCCAAATCCAATCTTTGCTACAAATATTTGGGTTTGCTAAAACTTTTTTCAGTACATCTATAATTTTGAAATTTTTTAAATCTCCTTTTTTAATTTTATTCTTTTTAGGTAGCTTTCCTTTTTTCCATTTACGGTCGTACATGGGTGAATTTTCGACTAATGTATTTACAGGGATATCTGCTACCTTTTCATTATCAAAATAAAGTTGTATTTTTTTTGAATTAGTAGTTTTGCCAATTACTGCAAAATCTAAATTCCATTTATCAAATATTTTTTTTGCTTGTTTTTCTTTTCCATTTTCTAGAACAATCAACATTCTTTCTTGGCTTTCTGAGAGCATAATTTCATAGGGTGTCATCTTAGTTTCTCTACAAGGAACTTTGTTTAGATTAATTTCAATTCCAAGATTTCCTTTTGATGCCATTTCTATACTTGATGATGTTAATCCAGCAGCTCCCATATCTTGTATAGCTATAATTGAGTCTCCAGCCATTAATTCTAAACAAGCTTCAAGCAGAAGTTTTTCAGTAAATGGATCTCCAACTTGAACAGTGGGTTTTTTTTCTTCTATTTTGTCATCAAAACTTGCTGAAGCCATGCTGGCTCCATGAATTCCGTCTCTACCTGTTTTTGAACCAACATAAATAACTGGTTTGTTTAAACCAGTTGCTTTTGAGTAAAAAATCTTATCTTTTTTAACCAACCCCAAGGTCATTGCATTAACTAAGATATTTCCATTATATGAACTATCGAAACTTGTTTGTCCCGCAACAGTTGGAACACCCATACAATTTCCATATCCTCCAATTCCATGAACTACACCTCTTAGAAGATTTTTTGTTTTTTTATGTTGAGGTGAACCAAAATGAATTGAGTTTAAATTTGCAATAGGCCTTGCACCCATTGTAAATACATCTCTCATAATCCCACCAACGCCAGTTGCTGCACCTTGATAGGGCTCTATAAAAGATGGGTGGTTATGACTTTCAATTTTAAATACAATGGCATCATTATCTTCAATATCAATAACACCAGCATTTTCTCCAGGACCTTGAATAACTTTTTTTCCTTTTGTAGGAAGTTTTTTCAAATGCAGTCTTGAAGATTTATATGAGCAGTGCTCATTCCACATTGCAGAAAAAATACCAAGCTCAGTAATATTTGGTGTTCTTTTTAATAATTCACAAATTTTAGCATATTCATCTTTCTTCAAACCATGATTAATCGCCACCTGTTCGTTTACTATCATTTTAAATTATTAATTAAATTATTAAAAAAAATTGATCCATCTTCTCCAGATAAACAATTATCAATCATTCTTTCAGGATGAGGCATCATCCCTAAAATATTTTTTTCTTTATTAAATATACCAGCAATATTTTTAATCGAACCGTTCGGATTAAATTGTTCTTCTATTTTTCCATTTTCATTACAATAATTTATTGCAATCTGTTCATTATCTTCAATTTCTTTTAATTGATCTTTTGTACAAAAATAATTCCCTTCATTGTGTGCAATATGAAATTCTAGGACTTCATTTTTAATATTACTAAAATAATTATTTGTTTTGTTATTAATTTTTACGAATACATTTTTGCAAATAAATTCTAAATATTTGTTTCTTAATAAAACACCTGGAACTAGTCCAGTTTCAACTAATATTTGAAATCCATTACAAATTCCCATTACCATGCCACCAGAGTTGGCAAAATTAATGACTGACTTCATGATTTTTGATTTAGATGCCATACTTCCACATCTTAAATAATCACCATATGAAAATCCTCCTGGTAATACAATTAAATCACTTTTTGGAAGTTCAGCATCATCATGCCAAACCATTTTATTCTTAAATCCAAATTTCTTTAGAGCGACATCCATATCTCTATCGCAATTGGATCCAGGAAAAGTAATGACAGATGATTTCATTAATTACTTTAGATCAATAATTTTATAGTTTTCAATTACAAGATTGGCTAAAAGTTTTTTGCACATTTCTTCAACTTTATCTTTAGCTTTTTTTGGATCATTTTCTTTTGTATCAATTTCAAAATATTTACCTTGTCTAACTTCATTAACATCATCAAAGCCCATGCCATCTAAAGTTTGATGAATAACTTTGCCTTGTGGATCTAATACATCTTTTTTTAAAGTGATTACTACTGAGATTTTCATTTTTTCTTTCTCTTAACAGATGATAATTTTGTTACATTCACGGCACTTACATTTGATTGTTCATGCAAAATACCTAATCTTTTAGCAACTTCTGTGTACGCTGGAATTAAATCACCTAAATCTTTTCTAAATCTGTCTTTATCAAGTTTTTTATCAGTAATACTGTCCCAAAGTCTGCATGTATCTGGGCTAATTTCATCTGCTAGTATTACTTCTTGCTTCCCATTAGATTTTAATCTTCCAAATTCTAGTTTGAAATCAATCAATTTAATTCCAACTCCTCTAAACATTCCAATCATAAAGTCATTAATTCTTAATATCATTTTTTTGACTTTATCAATTTCGTTCTTACTAGCCCAATCGAAAGCTATTATGTGTTCTTCTGCAATTAGAGGGTCACCTAATTTGTCATCTTTTAAGCAGTATTCAATTAATGGTTCTTTTAAAACAGTCCCATCCTCAATGCCTAATCTTTTAGTGATAGATCCTGTTGCAACATTTCTAACAATAAATTCAATCGGAATTATCTCAACTAGTTTTATTATTTGTTCACGCATATTTAATCTTTTTACTAAATGATTTTTAATTCCTATTTGAGATAAATTTGAAAGAATATGTTCAGATATTCTGTTATTTAAAACACCTTTTCCTTCAATCGTAGTTTTCTTTTGATTATTGAATGCTGTCGCATCGTCTTTGAAATATTGAATAACTAAATTTTTATCATTTGTTGCATAAATGATTTTTGCTTTACCTTCGTATAGTTTTTTTCCTTTTTTCATTATTTAAAAACTCTTCTAAAGATCAAATTCACATTTTTAAAGTGTTTTGCGTAACTAAATATTGATTTAAGCCTTTTCGTTGTAATTTTGCTCATAATAAACCTATCATTAGATATCACATCAAATAAGTTTAGGTTTTCTGCAAAACATTTTTTCGCATACGATTGAACTATTCTGTAAGATTTTTCTCTACTTAAACCAGATTTAGTTAATTCTAACATAACTTCTTGAGAGAAAATTAGCCCTTTTGTTATATTCAAGTTTTCTAACATTTTTTTAGGGTAAACAATCATTTTGTCTAAAATATTTGTTAATCTAACCAATGCAAAGTCTGTTGTAATATTTGCATCAGGACCAATGTTTCTTTCAACACTTGAGTGTGAAATGTCTCTTTCATGCCATAGCGCTATATTTTCTAAAGCTGGTATCACAGCACTTCTAACCATTCTAGCTAAACCAGTTAAGTTTTCACTTAAAATTGGATTTTTCTTATGAGGCATCGCAGACGATCCTTTTTGTTTTTTTGAAAAATACTCTTGCAATTCATAAACCTCTGTTCTTTGTAAATGTCTTATCTCAATTGCAACTCTCTCAATTGAACCTGCAATAATACCTAAAACTGAAAAATAAAAAGCATGTCGATCTCTTGGAATAACTTGAGTTGAAATTGGTTCAACTTTTAAACCTAATTTTTTTGCAACATGTTTTTCAACATTAGGGCTTATATTTGCAAAAGTTCCAACAGCTCCTGATATCGCACAGGTTGATACCTCATCTATTGCATATTTAAGTCTTTTTCTGTTTCTTTTAAATTCCTCATAAAAAGAAGCTAATTTTAATCCAAAAGTAACTGGTTCAGCATGAATTCCATGACTTCTTCCCATACATGGAGTCATTTTATATTTTTTTGCCTGCTTCTTAAGTACTTTTAAAATCTGATCGATATCTTTAAGAATTATTTTTCCAGATTGAACTAATTGAATATTAAAACTAGTATCAAGTACATCTGATGAAGTCATACCTTGATGTAAATATCTTGCTTTAATTCCTGCTTTTTCTGTAACAGAGGTAAGAAAAGCTATAACATCATGTTTAACTTCAGATTCAATTTTATGTATTCTATTTACATTGATAATTGCTTTTTTGCTAACAATTGAAGCTACTCCTTTTGGTATTTGACCAAGTTTTTCCATAGCCTCAGCAGCTGCAACCTCTACATCTAGCCAAATTTTATATTTATTTTCCTCTGACCAAATATCAGTTAATTCTTTTCGAGAGTATCTTTTAATCATTAATTATAAGTATGGAGGCTTTGAATAACCTTTAGCAGATTCTGTAAAGATTTCATAACCATTTTCAGTAATTCCTAACGTATGTTCAAATTGAGCTGATAAAGATTTATCTTTTGTGACAGCAGTCCAACCATCATTTAACATTTTAACATCATATTTGCCTGAATTTATCATAGGCTCTATTGTAAAAGTCATTCCAGGTTTTAACTCTGGTCCTGAGTTTTTACTTCCATAATGTAAAATGTTTGGTGGTTCATGAAATGTTGTACTTATACCGTGACCACAAAAATCTCTTACAACAGAGTATCCTTTTTCTTCAACAAATGATTGAATTTCGTAACCAATATCACCTAATTTAATTCCTGGTTTTAAAATTCTAATTGCTCTCATCATTGACTCGTAAGTAGCATTTATTAGATTGTTTAATTTAATTGGTGTTTTACCAATACAAAACATTCTACTGGTATCACCATAATGTTCATCTACAATTGCAGTAACATCAATATTTACCGCATCACCATCTCTTAAAACTCTCTCCGAAGGAATTCCATGACACACAACATGATTCAATGAAGTACATAAAGATTTTGTAAAACCTCTATAGTAAAGTGGAGCAGAGTGTCCTCCATTATCTCTTATAAACTCATATCCCAATTTATCTATATAGTCTGTGGAGACACCTTCCTTAATGTTATCAGTTAACATATCAAGTGTCCTAGCTGCTAAATCACCAGCAACTCTCATTTTTTCAAATTTTTCTTTATAATCACTCATCTAAAATTTTAAGTTTTTTATCTATAATAATTTTTTTTGAACTTATATCACATCTATAAGCTAGAAAATTTACACCAGCTTTTTTAGCTTTTTTATAATTTTTATAATATTCTTCGTCGATATCTTTAGCTATTTTAAAATATTTCATATTTTGAATTTGAACTAGAAATATCAGATAACCTTTATAACCTTTATTTATGGCGTCAATAAGAGTTAATAAATGCTTAGATCCTCTTGAAGTAATGGCATCTGGAAACTCAGCAGTTTCTTTATCTCTAAATAAAGTAACGTTCTTGACCTCTACAAAGCTTTTTTGATTTTTTTTTTCTAGCAAAAAATCAAATCTAGTCTCCTTATTAAAGAATACCTCTGGTTTTATTTTATCGTTATTTTTTAATTCATTGATAAAATTATTATGGATAGCATGATTTACTATCTTGTTAGCCATATGAGTATTGACACCTACTAAATTTTTTCTTGATTTAATTATTTCAAGTCCAAACTTAAGTTTTCTCTTAGGATCATTATTTGGTAGTAAATAAACCTCATTACCTTCATCTAATAAGCCCTTCATAGAACCTGTGTTAGGACAATGAGCTGTAACAATTTCTTTACCAAGTTTGATGTCGGTAAAAAACCTTTTGTAACGTTTGATTAATTTGCCTTTTACTAAAGACTTGGTAAATTCCATTGGTAAATTATATATTTCATATGGATAAAAAAGCAAAATTTAAAGCTTCAATTTTAATTATTGGTAATGAAATTTTATCTGGAAGAACACAAGATACCAATACCTCAACATTAGCAACCTGGTTAAATTCTATAGGAGTAGAGGTTGAGGAGGTTAGAGTAATTCCTGATGTTGAAAACACTATAGTCGAAACACTAAATTTACTTAGATTAAAATATGATTATGTTTTTACAACTGGTGGTATTGGTCCTACTCACGACGATATAACAGCTCAATCAGTTTCAAAAGCATTTGGTATAAAATATGAAGTTCACAAAGAAGCTTTCAAAATTCTAAAGGAATATTACCAACCTGGAGAATTTAATCAGGGAAGACAGAAAATGGCATGGATGCCTGAAAATGCAAATCTTATTTTAAATCCAACAAGTGGTGCTCCAGGATTTAATGTTGAGAATGTTTATTCGCTACCAGGAGTTCCTTCTATATTAAAATCTATGTTAGGTGGATTAACAAATAATATAGTTGGAGGTGAACCAATCAAAAGCTTAACTATAAGTTTAAGAACAGTTGAAAGTGAAATTGCAAGTTCATTAACGAAAGTACAAAATAATAATTTGGACGTAGAGATTGGCAGTTACCCATTTTTTCATGCTGGTAAGCTTGGTGTATCGATAGTTATTAGATCAGAAGATCAAAATAAAATTGATGATTGTAATTCGCAGATTTTAAAATTTGTAAATGAAAAAAAAATTGAGGTAGTTGAGCGCTAATGTTGTATTTTGCTTACGGTAGCAATCTTCATCATTTTCAAATGAAACGAAGATGTAAAGACAGTATTTTTTTAAAAAAAATAAATTTAAAAGATTTTAAATTAACATTTAGAAGCAAATACAGAGCGGCAGACATTGAGCCAAAAAAGAATTCCATTGTACCAGGTGGATTATTTGAAATTTCAAAAAGTGATGAGAAAAAGTTGGATGTTTATGAGGATTTTCCAATTCTTTATAAAAAACATTATTTTTATTATTATGGAAAAAAAGTCATGACTTATACAATGGTTAAAAAATCTCCGTTCAAATTTCCAACCGAAAGATATTTAAATGTTGTAAAAAAAGGATATCAAGATTGTAAACTTGATAAAAGATTTTTACTTAAAGCACTTAGAACATAAATAAGACTAAAGATAATATTTATTATCCTCATTAACAGCTATTTCTAATCTTGATAAAAAATCTGGAATTGCACTTTTAACTCTGCTCCATGTTGGTATAAATGGAGCATCCATGGGATTTAAATAAAAGTCTTCGCCAGCTTTAATTATATTTTTTGAAAATAATTCAACAGCTTTTTCTTCTGAGTGTGAATCAAATTTCAAACCATTCATTTCAGCATCACCTCGATAAGCGTCAATTAAATCAAGTGCTGACCTATAGTATGTTGCTTTAAGTGATCTCAATTGTTCTCTACTAAACGAGTGACCTTGAGTAGCAAGTTTTTTGATAAAGGTCTTAATTATATCAATGGACATTCTTGACAAACCTTTATTTTCATCATCAATAGATAAATCTTGATGTTTGTGGTCATAAGTATCTGCTAAATCAACCTGACAGATATTTTGTGGAGAAAAGTTTCTTTGCATTTCTGACAATATTCCAATTTCTATTCCCCAGTCTGATGAAATTCTTAATTCAGGAAGAATATTTCTTCTAAAAGAAAATTCTCCAGCTAGTGGGTATTTAAATGATTTCATAAAATCCAAATATTCACTTTTACCTATTGTTTTTTCTAAAGCATTTAATATCGGAAACACTAAAAGTCTGGCTACTCTTCCATTCATTTTGTTATCTGCGACCCTAGGATAGTAACCCTTGCAAAATTCAAAATTGAATAAAGGATTAACTACTGGGTAAAATAATTTTGCTAGCATCCTTCGATCATATGTTTTTATATCACAATCATGTAATGCGACAGATCTTGCACTATTTCTTGCTATAGACATTCCTATGCAGTACCAAACATTTCTGCCTTTGCCTTTTTCATTCGGTGCTAATGCTTTTTTTTGTAATTCTTTATCTAATTTTTTTAAATTTGGACCATCGTTCCAAAGTATTGTGAATGGAGTTTCTAATTTTTCAAAAAATGTCCATGCTTTTCTGGCTTGTTTTTCATTAGCTTGATCTAGTCCTATTATTATGTGATGTAGATAATTAGTTTTAGCAATTTCAGAAACAATTTTTGGTAATGCATCTCCATTTAATTCGCTATAAAGACAAGGCAATATAAGTTCCATTTTTCTCTCTTTTGAAAAACTTAAAAGCTCTTTTTCTATTTGCTTTGTTGACTTTGTACCAAAATCATGAAGTGTTGAAATAATGCCATTTTGTGAAAAATCACTCATATAACACCTTATTAATGTTCGTTTATTTTAACTAGAGCCATTTTGATCACATCTGCCCAGCCTTCAGGTGATGGCTTATTTGTTGTTATTAAATTATTTATAGGAATTTCATCTAAAGTAAATTTGTCATTAAATACTAAGCACGGAAAATCACTCTTTTTTAGCATGTCTAAATCATTGTAATTATCACCAACAGCTATTGTTTTTATATTTTTATTATTTTTTTTCAAAAATCTTACAAATATTTGAAGAGCTTTAGCTTTACTAACTCTATCTGTTAAATTAATAACCCTTCCTCCTTCTTGTAAGTAAAGATCTTCATTTTTAATTATCTTAGATAATTCATTCCTTTGATTTTTAGTCCCCTCAAATATAAATGGAATAGTGTATTTACGATTTAATGCCATCTTTAGTTTTTTATCTTCTAAACCAAAAACTAAACTTTGTTTTTTTTTATTCATTTCAGACACCCAACTGCATTTATTTTGCAGGTTTATTGGAACTATATTTTTAAAAATATTTAAAAGATCATACTTTTCTCTGCTAAGAATTAATTCTTTAGGTAAATCTGCATTCAATAATTCTAAGCCATTAATAGCTGCTCCATTTTCAGAAATAAAAGGTAAATTTGATCCTAACTCATAATTAAATTCTAAAATTTCTTTCTCTGTTTTACTAGTATTGGGTATTATAAAAATACCTTTTGAAATTAGTTGTTTTAAATAGTTTTTTATTTCATCAAATTTAAACGTATCTCTGTGAAGCAGAGATCCGTCTAAGTCAGTAAATATCAAAACTTTTATTGCTTTTTTCATTGATTGATATTTATAAAATATTCCAATAAATAACAATTTTACTAATTAGACTTGTTCAATTATAAATATTAGCATAAACACTCATGAAATTCATTAATGCCCTCGTGGTGAAATTGGTAGACACAAAGGACTTAAAATCCTTGCCGCTTGCGGAGTGCCAGTTCGAGTCTGGCCGAGGGCACCAATAAATGAACAAGCTGCAAATTATTTCTGATAAAAATAAGAAATCCTTAAATATAAAAAATATTTTATTAAAAAAAATTAGTTCTAATAATCTTCAAAACAAAAATTTAACTATTGTTATTGGAGGTGATGGTTTTATGCTCCAAACTCTTAAAAGAAACAAAAATTCAAATAAATTTTTCTATGGGATTAATTCTGGAAACTATGGTTTTTTAATGAATAAATTTTCCTCAAAAGATATTATAAAAAACCTCTCTAAAGCAGATATGGTTACAATTTCTCCTTTAGAAATGATTGTAAGAAATAAAAATAATCAAATCAAAAAATCTATAGCGATTAATGAGGTTTCTGTATTAAGACAGAGCAGACAAGCAGCTTCGTTATCAATTAAACAAGGTTCTAGACAAATTATAAAAAAATTAGTTTCTGATGGAGTTTTAGTGTCAACACCTGCTGGAAGTACTGCTTACAACCTTTCTGTTCATGGACCTATATTAAGTCTTCATTCAAAAAATTTATCCATATCTCCAATTAGCGCATTTAGACCAAGAAGGTGGAAGGGTAAAATAGTTAATGATAAAACTAAAATTGTTATCACAAATCTCAATCCATCTAAGAGACCCATTAGTGCAGTTGCAGATAATTTGGAAGTAAGAAATGCAAAATATATTACTGTGAAAATAAATAATAAAATTAAGTTTAATCTTCTCTATGACAAAAATAGAAGTTTGCAAAAAAAAATTAAAATTGAACAAATAAGAAAAGAAACAAGTTAGATTTAATGAATAAATTTAATCTAATTATAATAGTTGCTTTAGTTTTATTCGCAGGATTTTTTGCATTTAAATTAATGTCATTCTTCGGTTGCTATGTTCGTATCGAGAATTTTGATAAGTGTTTGAAGTTAACTGCTTGGTAAAGAAAGAAATGGTGCCCCCGCACGGATTCGAACCGCGGACCTATTGATTACAAATTTATAGCTCCAATAAATTTATCCTTTCTTAGCAAGAGTTTATAACAGTTTTAGCTCGTTGTGAATCTACTAAATTATTTTCTACTACACATCGACTACACAGCAGGATTACTTGTTTAAATAAATCAATGTTTATTGTGTTTTTATTTCTAAAGAAAAAATTAAATTTAAATTAAATAACTGAGTCTTTATGCGGATTTTTACCTCTGAATTTTTGCTAGACTAAGGCCATAGAGCGTCGCTGTTGCTCCGCTAAGTTCACCATGGTTCACTTGTTGAAGAGGGGTCCCGAACGAGTCTTAAAATGGCTCTATGGACGATTAATGACCTTTCCTAAATAAAAACAACCTTTAGATTATATGCTTATCTTTACTAGAGTTGAAACACTTATGGGTCCCAAATTCATTTTGGTTTTTCAACAGCAGCGGATTCACAAACCAGAAATTTTAAACTATGTTCTAAAGTGAAAGGTAAAAAATTTTTTAAAAAATTTATTTCAAATGGCATGGTACAGAGGCACAGGCAAAGAGAACCATAAATCGGTATTTGAAAATGTCGAATACGATAGATGTATTTTTTGTAATTCTGATCGAACTGAAATTGCTAAAAGAAACTTCACAATAGTATTTTCTGAATTCGAATACAATACGGGAAGTATCTGTAAGAGCTGCTATCATGCAAACGCTAAAGAAGTAAAAGCTATATAATACAAGGTTTTTGCATATAGCAATTAGACTCTCAGCTAGAGATTTGTTAATATAATTTATGACAATAATAACAGATAAAAAACTTGTTATTAATGATAAGTTTGAAAAAGCCATTTCAATCGCCAAAGGTGATCCAATAGGTGAAGATACTATTGAATATAAAGATTGGAAAAAAACTGGTAAAAAATCCCCAATATACAGAATAGCAATTGAATACTGTAGATTTAGATCTGAGAATGGGAGAATTAAAACTGAAACCTTAACTCATGCAACCCGAGAGAAACCTCTTGATGACTTGTCATCAGAAGATCAAAAAAAGATTGCTAGTTTTTTAGAAAAATCTGATCCAGCAAAAAATGAAGAGCTGATGAAATCTTTAAAAAGTACAGGTCAAATTGAACCAGCAATAATTACTGCAGATGGATTTTTAATAAATGGAAATAGAAGGAGATGGGCTTTAGGTAAATTATTTGAAACACAAAAAAGAGATAGAGAGAGTTACAAATATATCAATGTTATAATTTTACCTGGTCATGATGAAAAAGGAAACATGTTAAGTGATGCACCGACACATGTTGATATTGCCTTGCTAGAAAACAGACTTCAAATGAGAAGAGATGGTTGGTCTGAATATTCAGTTATGAATAAAGTACTTTCATTTAGATCCTATACTGATGGAACTGTTGAGTTGGAAGAACTATTAAATGATGATCCAAATTTTTCTGAATTATCAGAAAAAGATTTTAAAAAAGAAGTTAAAGATTGGAAAACTGAAAATTTTGGAACATTAGATCTTATAGATTTATATTTAGAGTCTAATGGAATGAAAGGTGACTACAAAAAAATTGAACACAGATGGGAATCTTTCAAAGAATTAAATCAAAAAATTATTTCTAAATTTGATAACAAATCCTTTAAAACTTTTTTACAAAATTTTGGATATAGTGCAGATGACCAAGGTGCCATTACACAAGCGTGCTTTAATTTAATAAAACTTAAAGATCCAAAAGTTGCTAATTTCAAAAGACATACAGACATAATAAGAGAGATTAAAGGGTGGATGGAATTTAAAGATGATTTTTTAAAATTAGCAGATATTGAAGATGTTGGTGATGGATATAAAGATGCAGACGAAAAAGATAGAGCTTGGCAACATAAAAGAGCAGGTGAAGTATCAAATCTTGTTAAAGCACTCACAAGATTAGACAAGAAACAGGAACAGCAAGATGGACCAATCGATAGATTAAAAGAGGCTTTAAAAAAATTTGACCACAAACACTTAGATGAAGATCAAATAAAAAGACTAATTAATGACAATGATATCGAAGAAGCTATGGACTTATGTCAAAAAATACAGACAGCTAGCAGAGATTTACATGCAACATTATTTGCCGCTAAGAAAAAACATCCTAAAAATCTTAAAAAAGGTACTCGTTCCTTAGCAGATTTCAAAAAAGAAACTGAAAATTTAAATTGAAGGCAAAAGTTAATTTAAAAGAAAATAATTTTTCAATTATTTTTGATCAAAGACCACCTGATAAAATAATCTTTCAATTGAAATATTTTAATCTCAACAAAGAAGAGTCAGAAGAAAAAATAAAATATTCTTCAGTTATTGATTTAATAAATATGGAGAAAATAGTTAAATTTTTAGAAAAAAACAAAATTCATATCATTCTAAATAATGAATTAGATGATTATTTGAATAAGATTAAAGCAGAGAGAGAGCAATTTAGAAATAAAGCAAATTTAATCTCTAAAATTAAAAACAAGGAAAGCAAAGATGAATTAAATAATTTCAATAAGACAATTAATTTTTTATATAGAAATCTTGTTGATCACCAAATTAATAGTTTGTTTCATTTATATTCTGCTGGATCAGCAGCAAATTTTTCTGTACCAGGTAGTGGAAAAACATCAGTCGTACTTGCATACTTTGAAAAATTAAGGCTTGAAAATAAAGTTGATGCAATTTTTGTTATAGGACCAAAAAATGCTTTTGGTTCTTGGGAATTTGAATTCTATAAAAATTTTAATCAGAAACCAAAAATGAAAATACTTGGTCCGGATCCAGATGATAGACAACTTTTTTATGAAAAAATTTTAACATCAAATTTAATATTATCTCACTTTCAAACTGTGACCAGAGATATAGATTTATTAAAAAGCTTTTTTTCAAGAAATAAAATCTTACTAGTAATTGATGAAGCTCATTATATAAAAAAAATTGAAGGTACCTGGTCATCAGCAATTTTAGAGTTATCAGCTTGTTCAGAATTTAAAGTTGTGCTTACAGGTACACCAGTGCCGAATGATCTGAGAGATATATTTAATTATTTAGATTTTTTATATGGCCAAGATAAAGTTTTAACATCTGAAGATAAAAGTAGAGTTGAATTTCTTTTAAATAAAGAAAACAATGAAGAAGCGATTGAATTTGTAAGCCAGAAAATTAATCCTTACTTTGTTAGAGTAACTAAGAACGATTTAAATTTAGCAAAGCAAATATTTAATCCACCTATATTAGTAGACATGAATCCTTACGAAAAACAAATTTATGATGCAATTGTAACAAATATAAAAGATTATGGTCGTAAAGAATTTTTTGATAATGCTGATTTAATCGAACAAATATGTAAAGCTAGGATTATTAGATTAAAACAATGTGCATCTTATGTAAAAAATCTTGAAAGTGTGCTTGAAGATAATCTTGTTTTTCAAAAAGAAAATTTAATTACCAATAATATATCAGGAATAATTGCAAGATATGATGAGTTAGAAAAACCAGCAAAATTACTGAAACTATTAGAAATAGTTAAAAATCTTAAGTTTAAAAACAAAAAGGTACTTATATGGTCTACCCATCTGAAAACAGTTGATTTAATTCATAAAGAATTAACTTTAAATAATATTAGAGCAGAAAAAATTATTGGTGAGACTGATCTTGATCAAAGGAAAAATATTAAAATAGATTTTAATGATAAAGAATCCAGTCTTGATGCAATTGTTGCAACACCTCAATCATGTGCTGAGTCTATTTCTTTACATCAAGCATGTACAAACGCCATTTATTATGATTTGAGCTACAATGCGGCTGAATTTCTACAATCCTTGGATAGAATTCATAGAGTTGGCGGTTCGGAAGATAATCCAGTAGAGTATGATTTTTTACATTATAATGATTCAGTAGATATCAAGGTCTACAACAAGGTTTTTCATAAAGCTGATAGACAAATGAGAATTATTGAAGAAGAAAATTTTACATTTGATTTAAATGATGAAGATGAAAGTTGGGAAGAATTGTATAATGATCTAGAGCTATGAGCTATGAATTATTCGAAAAGATTGATTATAAACGCCTCTCAGATTTGTATGAAATTTGTAGACAAATTAAATATCTAGAACTTGTAAAAATTGAATATTCAAAAAAAAATAAATATTTAAGAGAAAGTTTAAATTTTTTAATTGATATAAATTTCCTTAGGATTAATGGAAACAATATTTTAATAGATAATTTAGACAAGAATAGCTTTGATAAAGTGCTTTTTGGGAAAATATCAAAAAAATCTGACTATGGTCAGTGTTTAAAAGAATATCTTTTAAATTTTACATTCAAAGATGGTTTATATATTTTTGAACCAGATTCTCTTTACAATAATCTTTCAAGTGATCTAAGAAACTTTTTAATATCATCAAAAAAAATAGATTATAAAAATGGTTCTTACTTTATTCTAGATAATTCTTTGTTAGAATTTGTCAAAAATAAAGAATTTTCTCCGAGTGAACTTGAAAAAATATTAAAAGATAAAAAACAATTAGGTGATGATGCTGAAAAATTAATATTTAAAAAAGAGCAAGACAAGGTAGATCAAATCAGTCCATCATTAAAAGTTGATCATGTAGCTTTAAGAGATGTATCTGCTGGATATGATATACAAAGTTTTGAGAAAAAAGATGATAGGGTTGAAAAAATATATATTGAGGTAAAAGCTATCTCTAAATCCAATTACGAATTTCATTTAAGTGTTAAAGAAAAACAAACTGCAAATAAATTAAAAGATAAGTATTTTATTTACTTGCTTCCGGTAGATAAAAGTAACCCAGATAAATTTGACTATAATAAATTACTTAAAATTACAAATATCGATAAATCCATATTTAAGAATAATTTAGAATGGAAAGTTGAAAGTGATGGTTTTGTAATATCTAAAAACTGATGGCATACGGTAAATTAATCATTGCTTTAGAAGAGGATAGGAATATTAGGCTTTCATTAGATGTTGTTAATAACGTTAAGTTTTTAAAATATAAAAAATTTGAGCTGGTTGAATAGTTTGAGATTTGGTAGTCTTGGATTATGAAAAAGCTTTTAGGAATTATTTTTTTATGCTTTTTATATTTAACACCTGCAATTTCTAATGATGCAGTTTATGATTTTAACGAAAAGCTATTAGACAAAAAGTTAAATACAACTGAAATTTTAGGTATCTGTAATCAATATAAATCTAGCAACATAGATCTAAGTCAACTTGATCAGATGACCTTGAACATAGCATTCTCAATAGAGAATTATTGTGAGACCATTGGTATGCGTGCTGAATTTAAGTCAGAGGCTAAGTATGATTATATTCAAGATGGATGGGCTGCTTTAGACTTAGAAAAACTTGATTTTAAATTTCTTAAAAACAACTCATTAAGAATAAGCATCCCAAACAATCCCTACTACACATGCAAAATAAACATCAAAAAAGAGAGAAGAATTACTTTTTACGACATAAGCAGAAGGTGCGGTGTGGAGGAAATAACAACATATGATCCAAATACAATTAAATACAAAGATGATGCAGATCTTAAAAATAACTGGATAAATATTATTGATTATTTTTATGCAGATGCAAACAAAGATGACTTCATGGATCTTGTTATTAGATTTCAGATTGATGGCTCCAATTCGATGGGTGCTCGAACAATGACTGCTATAGTTACCTCGTTCTATGAGAATAATTATATCCAAATAATGGACTTGGATAAAAGATATATTGATCAGTCCGCTACTTACGCAGAATATTTAGGAGCGTGTAGTAAATATAAACGTTCTTACAATTTTACAGAAACTAGTATTACAGAGGTCGAGGTCTTTGTTGGTGAAAATCTGGATATTGATTGTTTATCAAAAAAGTTTGAAAAACATCATAAAACTTTTCCGGTTAAATCGTATTCATCAGATAAACCTTTGATGCCTCAAAATATTATTCAAAATAAAAAAACTTTAAAATCTATTTCAAAAAACATCTCTTATGAAAGATATGAGATGAGCTCTATAGTAGATCAAAAGTGTGGTGAAAATTGTGTCTACACTTCTGAAGCTTTGATAATTTATAAAAATAAATATTGGTACATTAAAGGTTCTAATGACAGAGGTTTAAAGGCAGAAATGATTGCTGATAACGATTTATTGATAACAAATTTTAATTCAACACATCGAAGAAAATACAACTACAAGTCAGGAAAAATAAAACGTATTAAAAATTAATATGAATGATAATAAAAAATCTAATACAAATTATAAATTATTTTTAAAGAAATGGGTTTTTCCTCCTACATTCAGTGTGTTTTTTTATCCTGTTTACCCACTTCTTTGGTTTTGGTTGATACATGAAATGGATAGAAATTTAGATAATTTTATTAATTACAGTATTAATTTTGTCGTTATATATTCCATATTGTATCTAGCTGATACTAACGATGGAAGATTTGCAAGATTTCACTATTACCTTGAGGCAACTGAAAAGTGGAAAGCTAGATCTATAATGGGACTTATATTTATACTGTGGTTAATATTAATATCATTTACTCATTCTAACTTTCCTGTTGTTAAGATTTAGTGAATGCTTGAAGTAGTTATAGCTATTGAACTTGTAGCTTTAGCGTATGCAATATATTCTAGTAGCCAATGAAAAAAACTAAAAAAGTAACTAAGAAAAAATAATTAGAATGTTTGGTCTTTTTAAAAATAAAGAGATTGAAAAATTAGCAAAAGAAATAGTTGGTATCACTAAAGAAGTTTGGAACATTTTAGATCAGTTAAAAAAAAATAAAAAAAATTTTAGTAAGGAAGATATTACCAAAGAGTTGGCTAAATTCAGAATTGGAATTATTCAGGATGAATTTTTTGATCATAAAATTGATTTAACATATTCTGGTGCTCATAGATGGATCACACCTTCAATTGAAGCAGAAGATAGAAAAACATGGAGTAAATTTAATTATAGGATTATTGGTATAATGGATTATGGAGGGTTTAGTTTAAACTTTGACTATAACAACATGGAAGTTGAAGCTTTCTTTTTAGATAACCAGTACTCAAGAGCAGGTCCTAAAGCTAAAAAACTTCATGATGAAGTCATTAAAATAAGCGGGTATAAAGAACAAATATCAATATAGAATGAATAAATTTCTAAGTGTTTTAGTTTCATTGCTGTTTCCATTAACAGCGGTTATTGGAATGTTAATTGGACAATTAGGAAGTAGACTTTTTGCATCGTTTGCCAATTTTTTTTCAGGAAACATGCAAATTGGCAGTGAATTTATTTTCTTTGCTATTTCTGGATATGTTGCAGGTTACTTTTCAGCTTTTGCAATTTCAAAAATTTATAAGAATTTTAATTTTAAATTCACTCTAATTGTACCTGTATTAATGATGATCTATTTTGGATATGAAAATATAATCACTTCATCTGAGGTAAACCTTTCTTTTATGATAAATAGTTTTGTTAGAGATGTGATTATGCTTATTACATTTTATTATTATTTAATGGAATATAGAGTTAGTAATGAATAAAAATTCTTTAAATCTTTTTTTAATAATACCTGCAGTTCTATTAATTTTAGCCCCTCTTATTAGCTTTCCGTATGGTTTCTATATGTTTTTGAGATTGATCGTAACAATAACGTCAATAATTATAATTATATATAATGTTAAAGCTGCAGGAGGTATTAACGAAATAACAATTTTATTTGGACTAATTGCAATTTTATACAATCCAGTTATTCCAGTAAATTTAACTAGAGAAATATGGATGCCAATTAACTTTGTTACTTCAGGTATTTATATTTACTGCTTTTTAAAAATTAGAAAAAATTAAATTTGGATGAATAAATGAGAAAAGTTCAACTAGTAATATTTTTAATTCTATTTCTGCCGACAGTAACTTTTGCAGGAGAGGTAAGCAGTGATTTTATAAACAAAAATCTTTCAAACAATGATCTTTATAAGAAATTTAAAGAGCGTTCAGATATAATGAATAACTTTTTTTCAGGAATCGTCGATATTAAAACCACTGATAATGGATATAAATTTTATTACGCAGGAAGAGAGGACACTAAAAGTGGACAGTTTTATATATTTTATATTGAAGAAAATAATCCTGTAATATTAGTTAGCGAAGAAACAACATTCTATATTAAAGAATTTGATCAAACCCAAACATTTGCACCAAGAAGTGTAGAGATTGAAGATTTAAATAGTGATGGTTTAAGTGAGATAAAATTAAAAGGAACAAATTGGGGTACAGGATCTAGAAAACACTTTATAAAAGCTTATTTCCTAAAATTTGACGATAAAAAACCATCATTTAATGGTATCGATTATTCAGTTAAAATAGAAAAATTTAAATGAAGAAAATTTTTTTAATCCTGACAATTATTTTATCATGGTCCAATTTTAGTTTAGCTGAATCTTTTTTCTATCCTAACGGAGATGAATACATTGGAAAATTAGTTGATGGAAAACGTGAGGGTAAAGGAACTTTAATTTATTGGAATTTTAAAAAATATGAAGGTGAATTTAAAAATGACAAAAGACATGGTGAAGGTACATTCACAGATGAAGCAGATGGTATCCTTTATATAGGTCAATGGAAGGATGATAAAAAAAGTGGCTCTGGTGCAATTAGATATAAGAATGGACTCAAATATAGTGGTGAATGGAAAAATGATAAGGAGAACGGCAAAGGTAAAATAATATTACCAACTGGTGAAGAGTATGTAGGTCAATTTAAAGATGGTGTTGCATTTTTTGAAGGAGAGCAACCAATTGTTTATGACAATAGTGAATTATTTTATGGAAAATATAAGAATAATAAAAAACATGGTCAAGGAACCTTAGTTTTTGCTGATGTTAAAGCAAAATTCTCAGCAGTATGGGAAAATGGAAAACTAGTTTCTATACAGGAACAATCAGATAATAAAAAATTACTTCTACAAAAAGGACATGTGCTTAATAGGAACGGATACTTAAATGGAGCTATTTTATATTATAAAAAAACCTTAGAAGTTGATCCAACTTATAAACCAGCCAAATTATCTTTGGAAAGTGCTCTATCGGATTTAAATGTTAAAAATACTTTGGACAAACTTGATCCAGTTTGTCAAAAATCAGATAATGAATTTGGAACAATTAAATCATGTCTTTCTAAACATTTCTTTTATCAAAAACATCCAGTACATCCTGAAATTATAAAGGACTTCATTCCTGGATATGCAGATAGTGGAGATATTATCATCACAATTAATCTTTCAGACGCATTTGATTCAAACCAATATTCTCTTTTAGATGATTATGAAATCTCAAGATTAGATGAAGGAAAGCCTGTCGTTTCAATTAACTATCCAAATGGTGAAGGTTATTTTTTATATTTTTATTATGGGACTACGGATAATGGTGCAATGGTTTTAAAAACACAGTCAAACAGTGGAGGTTCAGGGATATTTTCTGATCTATTAGTTTTAAAAGTTAAAAAAAGATTGGGTGCAGATCATGACTTGTTTAATTCAAAAGGAATTACTCTCGATAAACAACAGGTGGTATTGGAAAAACTTGTATCTATTAGCTTAGGTGATCGTCAAAAAGCTTCTATAAAAATAATGGGAAATAAAATTTTAGTTAACGATAAAACATTAAATATTCCAAATTATTAGATGAAAAAACTTTTATTATTAATCTTTTTTAGTCTTTTTTGGTCAAACAATAGTTTTGCTGATCAATGGTTCGATCTTATTCAAATTAATTGTTATGAAAAGTCTGGTTATTTTGAATTAAGAAAAATTGGCACTTGGAATTTAAATATGTGGGAAGTGGCAGAGGATGAAAATTTAGTTAATTTACAACATTCAAAAAATGTCACCAAAAAATGTGTAATTCCAAAAAGAAAATTCGTAGATGAACAATTTGCTATAGAAGTTGCTATTCGTCCTTATTGTAGAAATATGAATTATAAGTGCTTAGAAAGCGATGCAGAGTTCGATATTTGGCACATAGATAAAATAGGTAAAAAAAAGTTTATTGATAAAGGTAAATTTGCGTTTAATGAAAAACGCCCATCTAAAAATATTTCTAGAATTGAATTTCTACCTAAAGATAATTATTTCACGATCTTTTTTGAAAAAATTGATAATATAGGTCAAGGACCAACAGAGGTAGATAGTGTAACTATATTTATGCCTGATACATATAATGCTAATCCAGATCAAAAATTACCTCTAACTTTTGATGATTTGCTAAAAATGTTTTGATGAAACAAAAATCTGTTAAAAAAAAATAAAAAATTACTTCAATTATTAGATGCAAAAAGGACGTTTTTGGGTCACTAATTATTGCTGAGCCAGAAGGCGTCGGGAAGAGCTCAACTGACTCAGCGAATTTATTACGGACGTAATTATTTATATATAACAGTTAATTTTTTCTTTTAAATAAATTTGACCATGCTGAGTAAAAAAAATTTTTCATCTTGCTTAGCACGGTCATTCACGTCAGCAATTTATTAATTTAATTAAGCGTTCGTTAGCAGCAGTTCAGGTAAGGTTGCGAAATTCAGAGTAAGTTTGTTGCTATTATTTTTTTCTTAGTGATGAGAAGGTTGAGAAGAGAAAAAATAAAATAAATCAATCAGATCTCAAGCAACTCAGGTAACTCAGTTAAAAAGAAAAAGATTATAAGTTCGAACCCTCGCCATACACCAATGAGGGTAGGTGGCCACATTTTAAACTTTTTTAAATTCGTTGATACGCTGAGTGCCACCAAACTGTGCACCAGATCTTTTTTCATATTTAGCAATCTGCATTTTCAGTCTTGTATTATCTGCAATCAAATATTCGATCATTTTCATTAACATGTTAATCAATGTCCTTTGCTGCATTAAATTATATCTTCCTCTTTTGGAGAATAGCTGCCCTTCATATCGTAGATTCGGCCAAGGTCCGTTGGTCCTTTAGACCTTAGAGTCTTCAGCCAATATTCATTTGCTGTATCTGGATCTTGCGGTGGTAGTAGATAGGCTCTCGGACGCGAACCATCACCACTGACTATCTGTTTAGTATATTCTTGTTTGATCGGGTGCCATGATGTTGATCTCTTTTTGCACCAATCTATAACCACTTCCAATGCACCTTCTTGTTTAAATGCATGACAAGTTCTATGTAGTTCTGTTGCAACACACATGTAATTAAAAACTCTAAAGTCACTTGATCCACTTCTTTTAAATGGTCCTGTTTCAGCTGCTCTGTGTTCATCCAACCATTTGAATATTGGATGTTCACTTAGTTTAGCAAGTTCTTGCATGTCATCAGTGACAGGAGCTCTCTCTTTATACAGATCAGGATCATCTATTTTTAGATTTGTTAAATGACTCATCACAAACCTTGCACCATCTGCAGCAGCCCATTCCCATCGTGGTTTCCAGTAATCTCGTTTTCTAATTTGTGAAGTTAATTTTTTTACATAGTACCTTCGTTCGTCGTCAGCAATATTCATACAATCTTCATGATTAGAAATTAAAATAAAGTTACAGGTGTTAGGATAATCAAAACCTCTTCTAAATTTTTCCTCAATATGAATATATGGCTCAGTAATTAAATCTTTAATTTCTTCTGACAGTTCCTGCTTTTTGTTAAAATTTTTAGATAAAAATACTTCGTTGATTACCGCAAACTGTGCGCCAATTATCCATGAGTTGAATTTACCTATCACATGTTTGTATTTTAAATTTGGTCTAAAGTTCTTGAGTCCATATACTTGACCTAAAATGTTAGTTATAAAATTTTTTCCAATTCCTTTTTTCGGAGAAATCCATAATGGTGCCCACATAGCTTTTTCACCTTGGTTTTGAACACACCAACCAAAATATTGCTCTGCTGCATGAGCTGCTTCTTCATCATCAAATAAATCAATTAATGTGTCTTTCCACATAGTAACATCACCAACCTTTGGAATAATAGAAGGACCTCTGTATCTATTAGCTATAGGAACACCATTTACATCCACCAAACCTCTAGGTCTTTTTGGGTTAAATTCAAATGAGTTAGCTCTTTTAAATATTTCTGGTTCTTGTTCTAATAACCATGTTGATGGCTTCTTTTTATCAACCTTTAAATATCCATAATTATTATCAAATGCTTTTAATGGAGTAAGTAAATCTTTTTGTATGTCTAACATCTCATCAAGCTCAACAATGTAAATTACATTTGACGATACCTCTAACAGTCGATCTTTTTTATCTTTTTCTTTTTCTGATAAATCTGGTTCTTTAAATTTTTTCCATAAATCTAAATAATTTGGTGCAGCCTCAGTATAGGGTAGAGCGTTAAATGCTAATCTGTGTCCATCTGTGTTCGAATTTTCAGGAACAGGATCAGCCAAATCCCATTTTTCTGGAAATTCATCTGGAAATAAAACTAGTTTAATATTTTCTATTGCAACATTTAAATCGGTCACAAGATGCTGAGCCAACTTATGCATTGCTGTAAATCCCTCAGTATCATTATCTGGAAATAAAATTATATTTTGAAAGTCTAATAGCGGATCAAAATCATTTTTTAATACAGCCTTAGCTCCACTTGACCATGTAGTGCAGGGAAGTAACTTTTGTTTGATATAAGCATTAGCTGCTTTTTCACCTTCTACAACTACAACAGTAGACTCTCTACTTTTTGATAACGCTTCCAAATTATAGATGGTTCTATTTTCTTTTGACATGTGCTTTGAAATCCACCTCGTTGAACCATCAATCTTATTTTTCCATTTGCTATAAGGTATAAACTTCTTTTCTTGTTTCGACTCATCAGTGTACTGTCTTTCAACAACAAACGCAGTATTGCCTTCTTTGTCAGTGTAGATGTAATGGGTATCGTAGCCTTTTTTCTTTTTGTATTGCTCTCGTTTAAATCCTTCTTTTGGATCTGTAAAATCCAGTGACCATGGTATGTCATGGTAATCTCCTTTCATGTAAGTATAGTTGTTTTGATTTATTTTATTCTTGTTGGAGCTTTGTCCATTAAGCTTTGTTACTGAACCTGCAGCATCATATTGTGGATAGAAATATTCACATCCAAAACAATATCCGTGACCATCTTTATAAACTGACACATTGTCTTTACTTCCACACTTGGTGCATGGAGCATGTTTAACAAAATCATTATTTCCTTCTTTAAATTCCCGACTCATAAAAATTAATTATCTACAATTAGTTATCTGTCCTCTCGTCACTTAGAGCTTTTTCTATAATTGCTCTGCCTTCTTCTCTTTTTTTCTTTTCTTCTAAAGCTTCATCAACCTTTTCCCATTTCCTCGCAACACACCTTGACCACTTAGATTTCCAACGGTCACGTTCAACTTTAACTTCAGCTAATTCAAATTTTTGCTCTCGTATGTAGTCATTTTTCGAGCCTATCTCGTCCCAAAGGTTTCCAAGTTGAGTTGTTAATTTTAAATTTGTTTCAACAAGCTGCCTGATTTGTGCTTCTAGCATTATGATTTTATCCTTTAGTTGCCATTTCATCATTTTTTAGCTCCACCCATTAGATAAGCCAGGCCACCATTTTTAATTCTTTGTTTTTCTTCTTCAGCTTTCTGCATCATGTCATTAAATCTTTTTTCAGCTTCAATCTCATCCTGAGTTTTGACTATTGGTTCAACTACTTCAGGTATATTGAGTTTTATATCTTCTAAGATCTCTCTTGCAGTTGGTTCAGGCCTCAGGGTTTTCTTTTGCTGCTTAAAAGGTTTTTCTGTTTGTGTAGTTTCTTTTGGATATCTTTGAAGAATTGTTTTTCCATTTACTTCTGCAAGTTTTTTATCTTCTTGTGCAATAGCTTTGTCAAAATCTTCTCCAAGTTTTATATCGTCGTATGTTTCAGCTATATGTTTAATTCTTCTAAGTAGGTTAGGATCTTTCATAACTTCTTTCTCTGTCTTATCTGTTTTCTCTTTTGGCTTAGACGGAAATACTCTGTTGGGTTTTGTTAAATAGGCCATCATTTCGTTATATTCTTTTATTTTCATTAGCTTTTACTTTTTGGTGGTGGAATGATGTGAAGTTTGATTTTTCCACCTAGTAGGTTAATTTCTTTTTTAAATTTTGCGTATTCATCTGCAGTAAATTCAACATGGTCCACTGCTTCAGGATCAATAGATTCTATTAATTTTAATAATTTATCTTTTTCGTTCATAATTCTTTTTTCTACCATCAGGCCACCAACCATTTTTTTTTAAACTTGCAACAACAGCTTTCATCCGTTGATTTAGTGTATAGACAGCTGTTTCTTTATTAGCTTCAAACCACTCTTCAAATTTTTCTTTGTTGTATAAAACGATATGACTATTCGGAGCTGTAAAACAAACGTCCTTACCAAATTCTTGATTCTTACGACACTTCTTCAGCGTCTTTAATGGAATAGAATACATAGTAGCTATTTCTTTTTCTTTAAAATTTATTTTTGTTAATGACATTTAATCTCCAACCAACACACCTGATTTTCTTAGAAGTTCTTTTATTAGATCTTTATCTTTTGAGCTTAGTCCAGCGACTGTTTTGTTAAAATCTCCTTGAGCTAAATCTATTTTTTTTACTTTTGGAGTTTCACGTTGTTTCAAATAAGATTGAAGGTCGATCACTTTACCCCCGTCATCTAATTCAATTCTTTTAATTATAATTCCTTTTTCTCTATAGAAATCCATCACATCTTTATCTGGATTTTCTTTTAACCACTTAGGTAATTCTTTTAATGTTGTTTGTACGTCTAATTCAAATTCCTCTTCTGGCGTTTCAGAAGCAAGTTTCATTAATTCTTTAGCTGCTGATCCATCACCTTTACTTGGCATTCTTGATTCAACATTTGATCTATTGTTCATGCTACTACCTCAACTTTATTTTTTGATTTTAAAACTTCTTCAATTGCCTCTTTGTCATAAAGAATAATTCCACCTTTTCTTTTTTTGGGCTTTCGTCCAATAACTACATAAGGCAATCCAAATCCTTGATTACGCTGCTTGGCTAACGTACCAACTTTAATTCCGTAGATTTCCTCTACTTCATTTGGTCTAAGAAATTTTCTATGCTCTAAGTTCATAGAAAGTATTGGTATAATATATTTTATATAAGTATATCTGAGTTCGGATACTTGCTGCGGTAGGTATCTATTTCTTTTTCTTCTTAGCTGCTAAAGGTTTCACCAACCATTTATTTTCATCTAGGAATTTATCTGTACTTATTTTTCCTTCATTGTCTTTGTACATTGGCACAAGGACCTCAGCAATTGTGAGCGGATCTAAATGACCACCATTCTTTTTTAATTCTGCTCTTATATTTTTAGAAGTAGTCCATAATTTTTTACATGCATTAAAATGTTGCTCTGGAGTTTTATTTTTAGCTTTCAAATTAAATGCTTTAAATTGATGTTCATAAGACTCTGCTTCAACAACATTCCAAATTTTAGCTTTAAGATTTGTACCATCAGCATTGTAAATAGAATTAACTACATGATATTTCCAAGCTCTTCTAAGCGTATTATAATCATCTATTCTTACAGATTTAGAACCTTTGGGTTTCCAAGTATTTTTGATTAACTTTAAAACCGCTGCAGGTTTAGCAGTTGTAGTATTTAAATATTTTATAAGCTCTTCCCATTTAGCCATGGCCCGAGTTTAATTCATCAGGCCTCACGGATCAACAGAACAACTAAACTATTTCTTTCAATGGAGCAGGGGCAGCAACTGTTCCAAATGTTTTGTTCTTACCTTCAATAACATCTGAGTGAATAGTTTTTGCATACTTACTAGCCTGTTTAATTGTTATTCCTAAAGTATCTGCAACAAGTTTTAAATTTCCTGTCTTCCTTAGTAGTAAAGTTGCATGGGTGTGTCTTGTTGCATAATGTTTTAACTTTCTTTTTACACCTGCTAACAACAAAACTTTTTTCCATGTTTTATCTACATCAACTAGGTATGGAGTTTTAAATATTTTACCATTTTTTCTTTTGTAACCATAAGATCTACTAGGAAATACATACTCTGACCTTGGATCATGGGGCGGATAATAAAACTTACTTTTAGGATTGTTGAGCCTATCTCTTCTAATAGTTTGAATAACATCTAACTCATCATCACCCATTCCAAAATCTAACTTCTTGTTTTTCTTTGATGTTTTAGTTTTTTCCAATCTAAGTGTCGGCTCTTCACCTTCAATTATTTTATCCCATCTAACCTTAGAACCTTCGGATCTGGTCCTTCTGGAAGAATAAATTTGAAATGCAATTAATGCACAAGCAACAACAGATAATTTATTTTTCTTGTAATGAGATTCTAAAAATCTTCCTGTCCTATGGTCTTTTTGAAAACAAATACTTAGAACACGGGTTGCTTCTGTAGGTCTAAGAAAATCTAAATATTCTTTTTCTTCAAACTTATCATGGGCTTTAATTTTGCAAGGTTGATTGTTTGTAATACCTCTGTCATTCCAGATATTAAAAAACATTCTAAGATATTCTGTGAATCTATTAGCTTGTGTTGGGGTTCTTGAACCAATGATTTGATGATGATTTTGAATATGTTTATTAGTAATTCCAGATAATTTAATATGCTGAATATTGTCTAGTTGATTAAATAAATCTCTTATTTCTTGCCTTGCTGTTTTTCTAAAAATATATGTATCAAATATACTTTTAATAGATTGAATAGTTGCTGCTGAATATCTGGTAGTTGTAAGAATAGATTTATAAGATTCTTTTAACTGTTCACCAAGCGTTGGCTCACCTGCAAATTTCTGTCTTGTTAAATACGGATCTTTACCTGAAAAAATATCGTTAGATAGTTGCTTTGCTCTTTTAATAGCTCTTTGTATTCCAAGCTCTTCGTAAGAACCAATTTTAATTCTGACAGAGTGTTTTCCTTTAGGCCGATATTGATAAAAGAAAGTTTTAGATTTCGATGGATACTTATAAACACCAAGTACAAGTCCTGTTACACCATCATGACTGATCCATTGATCCTTGTCCAAGTGATTTAAATCTTTAATATATTTATCTGTTAATTTCATTTTTTTCCTTTCGATAACTTTTGTTTTATTTTATTTCTAAAATCAGAAAGCAGGAAACAGGGAACAGATACTGAACGCTTTAGGTATCGAAAAACAGATCGACTACAAATCGACTACAAACAATTCCACATTCGTGCAATGTATGTTCTTCGTTGTTCTTATGTTCTTACTTTCTTGAAAGGAAATTTTATTGAATTGCTTATTGTTTTCTGGTGCCCCCGCACGGATTCGAACCGCGGACCTATTGATTACAAATCAATTGCTCTACCAACTGAGCTACAAGGGCATGCGCAATAATTATTAATTATTTGTTAAATAATCAACTCTTTTTTTTTAAATAACTTAAATGATGAAACACTATTGCTGCACTATTTGATATATTCAAACTTTCTATTTCTTCATTGATGTCAATTTTGACAAAAAAGTCTGCATATTTTCCAGTGTGTTGCCTCATTCCAAATCCTTCTGATCCAAAAAGTAAAATATTATTCCCCTCCCATTTGACATCAGTAAAATCCTTTTGGCCCTTTGAATCAAAACCATAAACCCAAAAATTTTTTTCTCTTAAATTTTTTAAGGTAGAATTAATATTTGAAACTTCAAAAATATTTACATGTTCCATACACCCACTCGCTGATTTATACATTAGCTTACTATCCTTTGGAAAATGTCTCTCTTTAATTATTACACCATCAATATTAAAAGATGCTGCACTTCTGATTAGTGAACCTATATTTCTTGGATCAGTAACTTCATCCAAACATACAAAGGTTAAATTATTTTTTTCTTTAATAAATTCTTTTAATTCTAGTTGATCTAAATGTTCAATCTCAGCAACATATCCATTATGCATTAATTGATCTTTTGATGAGTATTTGTCTAACTCTTTTTTTGATTTAAAATATACTTTTACCTCTTCAAGAAGATTTTTATTTGGATTTTTTCTATGAATATTTTTTTTAGCATCCTCTGTTAAAAACACTCTTAAAACTTTCCTATTTGGATTACGTAATGCTTCCATTACCGCATGTTGACCAACAATGAAAAAAGATGATTTATTCATAAAATTATGATGTGTTTTACACGTTTTTTTATAGTTTTTCTTAATAAATCACGTGTTGCATTTGGATAAATAAAATATATAAAACGCATGTAATTTGAAGCTATATTAAACAAGGGGACACTTCCCCAAAGGAGGGGTTCCAGAGCGGTCAAATGGGGCGGGCTGTAAACCCGTTGACTTCGGTCTTCGAAAGTTCGAATCTTTCCCCCTCCACCATTTAATATAATTTTAAATAACAATGGAGTGTTACTCTTGGGGTTGTGCGGGTGTAGTTCAATGGTAGAACGCTAGCCTTCCAAGCTGGATGTAAGGGTTCGATTCCCTTTACCCGCTCCAAGAAATTAAAGTAAGAAACAAAAAAAAATTGAGGTTAAAAAGAAATGTCAAAAGAAAAATTCGTACGAAGTAAACCCCACTGTAACATTGGGACTATTGGTCATGTCGACCATGGTAAAACAACTCTTACTGCAGCTATAACAAATGTATTAGCTGAAGCTGGTGGTGGAACAGCTGTAGCATACGATCAAATCGATAAAGCTCCAGAGGAAAAAGAAAGAGGGATTACAATTTCAACAGCACACGTTGAATATGAAACTGAAAAAAGACACTATGCTCACGTAGACTGTCCTGGTCACGCTGACTATGTAAAAAATATGATTACTGGTGCAGCACAAATGGATGGAGCAATATTAGTTGTTAATGCAGCTGATGGTCCAATGCCACAAACAAGAGAACATATTCTTTTAGGAAGACAGGTTGGTATTCCAGCAATTGTTGTTTACTTAAATAAAGTAGACCAAGTTGATGATAAAGATATGATTGAACTTGTAGAAGAAGAAATTAGAGAACTTTTAACTTCATATAAATATCCTGGAGATACAACACCAATCGTTAAAGGTTCGGCTTTAGCGGCAGTTGAAAAAAGAGATGATGAAATTGGAAAAAATTCAATTTTAGAATTAATGAAAGCTGTTGATGAACATATTCCGCAACCAGCTAGAGAAGTTGACAAACCATTCTTGATGCCAGTTGAGGACGTATTTTCAATTTCAGGAAGAGGTACAGTTGCAACTGGAAGAGTTGAATCTGGTGTAATTAAAACTGGTGAAGAAGTTGAAATCGTTGGAATTAAAGAAACAAAAAAATCAGTTTGTACTGGAGTAGAAATGTTTAGAAAACTTTTAGATTCTGGTGAAGCTGGTGATAACGTAGGAATTTTATTGAGAGGTATTGAGAGAACAGACATTGAAAGAGGTCAAGTTCTTTGTAAGCCTGGATCAATAACTCCTCATACTAAATTTGAAGCTCAAGCCTATATTCTTAAAAAAGACGAGGGTGGAAGACACACTCCTTTCTTTACAAAATATAGACCGCAGTTTTATTTTAGAACAACAGACGTTACAGGAGAAGTAGAATTACCAGCAGGTACTGAAATGGTTATGCCAGGTGATGATGCTAAATTCACTGTTAAACTGATTACACCTATTGCAATGGCAGAAAAATTAAACTTTGCTATTAGAGAAGGTGGTAGAACTGTTGGAGCAGGAGTAGTAACTAAAATTATAGAGTAACTCTATAAATAGGAGTGTAGCTCAATTGGTAGAGCGCCGGTCTCCAAAACCGGAGGCTGAGGGTTCGAGTCCCTCCGCTCCTGCCAATTTGAGCTAAAGAATTATGAAGAACCCGATTAAATTTATTCAGGAAGTAAAACAAGAGGCATTTAAAGTTACTTGGCCCACTTGGAAAGAAACTTTGCAAGGTGCTTTAATGGTATTCGTTATGGCGGTTATAATGTCTTTATTTTTTCTTTTATTAGATCAGGTTCTTAAATTCTTCTTAGAATTGTTGTTAAAGGTGAGTATTTAATGAAAAATTGGTACATTGTTCAATCACACTCCAGTTTTGAGAATAAAGTCGCTTCACTAATTAAAGAAGAGGCGGATAAGGCTAAAATAAGTGAGAAATTTGAAGAAATTATAGTTCCAACTCACGATGTTACGGAAGTTAAAAGAGGAAAGAGAATTCAAAGAAAAAAGAAATATTTTCCTGGATACGTACTTATTAAGAGTGAAATGGATAACAATATTTATCATATGATCAAAGGAATAAAGAGAGTTAGTGGTTTCCTTGGATCAAAAGGCATCCCAGTACCTGTTTCTGATAAGGAAGTTGAAAAGATTTTAGGTCAAATTAAAGATGGTGTGGCTCAGCCGAAATCTGGTATAGATTACAGCGTTGGTGAAAAAGTTCAGGTTGTTGATGGTCCATTTGCATCATTTAATGGAATGATTGAAGAAATTGATGAAGAAAAAGCTAGACTTAAGGTGTCAGTTTCTATATTTGGTCGTCCAACACCGGTAGATTTAGAATATAACCAAGTTGAGAAAGTAAGTTAATGGCAAAAGAAATAAGTGGATTTATAAAATTACAAATTAAAGGTGGTCAAGCTAATCCTGCTCCTCCTGTTGGTCCCGCTTTAGGTCAACGTGGTGTGAATATAATGGAATTTTGTAAAGCATTTAATGACAAAACAAAATCTATGGCTGGAAAACCTGTTCCAGTTGAAATTACTGTTTATAAAGACAAAAAATTCGATTTTAAAATTAAATCACCGCCAGCATCTTTTTATATTAAAGAAGCTGTTAAATTAAAAGGTGGATCTAAAGAGCCAGGAAGAAATATTGTAGCTTCAATTTCTAAAAAACAATTAGAAGATATAGCAAAAGAAAAAATGAATGATTTAAATGCTCATGATATAAATGAAGCAGTAAAAATTATTGCAGGTTCAGCTAGATCAATGGGTATAGAGGTGAAAGAATAATGGCTTCAAAAAGATATAGAAAATTGCCTGAAAAAACTCTAGACTTAAATGCAGAATCTATTGAAAAATTATTACCTGAGCTGAAAAAAAACTGCACAACAAAATTTGATGAGTCTTTAGATTTAAGTTTTCAAATAAATAACAAACAAAAGAAAAGTGAAGTCAACATTAGAACTGTAGTAAATCTTCCTGGAGGAACAGGTAAGAGAGTAAAAGTTGCAGTTGTTTGTGAAGATAATAAAGCTCAAGAGGCAAAAGATGCAGGTGCTGATATTGTTGGTGGAGATGAATTTGTTGAACAAATCAAAGGTGGAGATTTAAATTTTGAAAAATTAATTTGCACACCAGGAATGATGATTAAACTTTCGAAATTAGGAAAAGTTTTAGGTCCAAAGGGATTAATGCCAAATCCAAAACTTGGTTCAGTATCTGAAAATATTAAACAAGCAGTTACTGATGCAAAATCAGGACAAGTTGAAATTAGAAATGATAAAGATGGAAACATTGGAGTTAGTATTGGAAAAAAATCATTCAGTGATGATCAATTGTTAAAAAATTATAATGCTACAATAGATGCATTAGAAAAGGAAAAGTCCAACAACACTCTAAAAGGAGATTTAATTAGAGGTGTTTTCGCAACTACTACAATGGGTGTTTCTTACAAAGTTAAATTAGGAAAATCGATATAGTTATGATGAACAAAGAACAAAAGAAAAATTACATTGAAGAAATGGTCTCTAAATTTGAGAGTAGTAAGGCCGTAATGGTTACACACTATCAAGGCTTAACAATGACTCAGTTAGATGATTTAAGAGCAAAAATGAGAGAGCATGGTATCGTCTTTAAGATCACTAAAAACAGAATTACAAAATTAGCGTTGGAAAAGACTAAGTGTAAAGATTTATCTAATCTTTTCACAGGTCCAACGGCAGTTGCATTTGGTGAAGATGCAATAATGTCCGCAAGAATATTGTCTAAATTTGCTAAAGATAATGAGAATCTTAAATTAATTGGTGGAATAATGGATGATGAGGTCTTGGATCAAGCCGGTGTCCAAAATGTTGCTAGTTTACCTACACTAGATGAAGCAAGAGCCAATATTGTAGGTATTTTAAACGCTCCAGCCTCAAAATTAATTAGTATTTTGCTTGCACATTCGGAAAAAATGAGTAGTTTGTCCGCAGAAAATTCTGAAACACAACCCAAAGAGTAGAAAAATATGCCTGACCTAAACAAAATTATTGAAGACTTATCAAGTTTAACTGTTGCTGAAGCAGCTGAACTTTCAAAACAGTTAGAAGAAAAGTGGGGTGTAACTCCAATGGCAGCAGCAGCTCCAGCAGCAGCAGGTGGTGCAGCTCCAGCAGAAGAAAAAGATGATTTCACTATCATGTTAGTTTCTGCAGGTGATAAAAAAATTAATGTTATCAAAGAAGTAAGAGCAGCTACTTCATTAGGTTTAAAAGAAGCAAAAGATCTTGTAGAGGGAGCACCAAAAGAAGTTAAATCTGGTGTTAACAAAAAAGATGCCGAAGAGATCAAAGCTAAATTAGAAGCTGCTGGCGCAAAAGTAGAACTTAAATAAATTAATTAGAAAGAATTCAAATACTGATTATTTTTAATCAGTATTAATAAATATAGATGCAATTATCTTTTACTGAAAAGAAAAACATTAGAAAAAGTTTTGGTAAACTAAAAGAAAGCTTATCAATTCCAAATCTTATTGAAGTTCAAAAAAATTCTTACAAAGAATTAACTGAATTCTATGCTGATACAGAATTAACAAAAGGTTTTGATAGAGTTTTTAAAAGTATATTTCCAATTGAAGATCTGAACGACAAGGCAACTCTTGAATATGTTTCATACAGATTAGAAAAACCTAAATTTGATGTTGAAGAATGTATAACAAGAGGTTTAACTTATTCTTCAGCTCTTAAATGTACATTAAGATTAGTTGTTTACGAAATAGATCAAGAAAACAATACCAAAGATATTTTATCAGCGAAAGAACAAGAAGTTTACATGGGCGAAGTTCCTATGATGACTAATAGTGGAACGTTCATTACCAATGGTGTTCAACGTGTTGTAGTAAACCAAATGCATAGAAGTCCAGGTGTTTTTTTTGACCATGATAAAGGAAAAACTCATGCAAGCGGAAAGTTATTATTTAATTGTAGAGTAATACCTAACAGGGGATCATGGTTAGATTTTGAATATGATGTTAAAGATTTTCTATATTTTAAAATTGATAGAAAGAAAAAAATATTTGCTTCAACGTTACTTTTAGCTTTAGGTTTTTCTAAATCAGAAATTGTTGATGAGTTTTATGATAGTGAGCAATATAGTTATGATCCTAAGACAGAAAAATGGAAAACTAAATTTAATCCCGAGAATTACAAAGCTAAAAATTTTTCTGAAGAAGTAATTGATGCAAAAACTGGTGAAGTAGTAATAAAATTAGGTGATAAAATTAATTTTTTAAATGCTAAAAAATTAGCTAATGATGGACTTAAAGATATTTTAGTTTCAAGAGAATCTCTTTTTGGAAAATTCTTACATAGAGATGTTAAAGTAAGTGATGAAGAAGAAGGTACGTTTAAAATTGGTACCGAACTTAATGATACAACTATTCAACAAATACTGGATGCAAATATTCACTCTTTACAAATATCGGTAACAAATTCAATAAATAAAGGACCATATTTATTAACAACTGTTTTGGCAGACAAAAATAACTCTAAAGATGAAGCTATAACTGAAATATATAAAATGCTAAGACCAGGTGAGCCACCAACAATAGAGATAGCTACTCAAATATTTAACAATCTTTTCTTTAGCTCTGATAGATATGATCTATCTGATGTTGGTAGAGTAAAAATGAATTCAAGATTAAACCAAGAGTGTTCTGATAAAATTACAATTTTAAGAAATGATGACATCCTAGCAATCATTCACAAAATGTTAGATTTGCGAGATGGTAAAGATGATGTTGACGATATTGATCATTTAGGAAATAGAAGAGTACGTTCTGTAGGTGAGTTGGTTGAAAACCAAGCAAGAATTGGAGTTTACAGAATGGAAAGAGCAATCAAAGAAAAAATGACTACTTTAGATGTTGAGTCTGCGATGCCACAAGATTTAATTAATGCAAAACCTTTAACTGTTTCGCTAAAAGATTTCTTTGCTAGCTCTCAACTTTCACAGTTTATGGATCAAACGAACCCATTATCTGAAATTACACACAAAAGAAGAGTTTCTGCACTAGGACCAGGCGGACTTACTAGAGAAAGAGCAGGATTTGAAGTTCGAGACGTTCACCCAACTCACTATGGAAGAATTTGTCCAATCGAGACTCCAGAGGGACCAAACATTGGTTTAATAAATAGTTTATCCACTTATGCAAAAATAAATAAATATGGCTTTATTGAGAGCCCATATAAAAAAGTAAAAGATGGTGTTGTGCAAGATAAGGTAGAATATTTATCTGCCATGGAAGAAACCAAATTTACAATTGCTCAAGCGAATACAAAATTAGATAAAAATGGAAAGATAGTTGAAGAGCTTGTTTCTTGCAGACAAAATTTAAACTTCCTTTTATCAAAACCAGATGCAATAGATTATATTGATGTTTCACCAAAACAACTAGTTTCTGTTGCTGCATCTTTGATACCATTCTTGGAAAATGATGATGCAAACAGAGCTCTAATGGGTTCTAACATGATGAGGCAAGCAGTTCCTCTTTTAAAACCAGAATCTCCATTGGTTGGTACTGGAATTGAAAGTGATGTAGCTTTAGACTCTGGTGTAACGATTGTTGCTAAGAGAGATGGAGTTGTTGATAAAATTGATGGTAAGAGAATTGTTATTAAAGTAACAGAAGAAACTGATTTTAGTGAATCAGGTGTAGATATTTATAACTTACAAAAATTTAAAAGATCAAACCAAAATACATGTATTAACCAAAGACCACTTGTTAGAGTTGGTGATAAAGTTAAATCTGGTGATATTATTGCAGATGGACCATCAACAAAATTAGGTGAGTTAGCACTTGGAAAAAATGTAACAGTAGCTTTTATGCCATGGCAGGGTTACAACTTTGAAGACTCAATTTTGATTTCAGAAAGATGTGTAACTGACGATGTATTTACTTCAGTTCATATTGAAGAATACGAAATAATGGCGAGAGACACTAAATTAGGAGAAGAGGAAATTACCAGAGATATTCCTAATGTTAATGAAGAAGCTTTAAAAAATCTTGATGAGTCTGGAATAGTTTACATTGGGGCCGAAGTAAACGCCGGTGATATTTTAGTTGGAAAAGTAACTCCAAAAGGTGATTCAGCATCAGGACCAGAAGAAAAACTATTAAGATCAATCTTCGGAGAAAAAGCTATTGATGTTACGGATACATCTTTAAGAATGTCACGAGGTGCTAGTGGTACGGTTGTTGATGTAAGAGTATTTAATAGACATGGTATTGAAAAAGACGAAAGATCAATAACTATTGAAAGAGCTGAAATTGAACAAGTACAGCAAGATAAATTAGTAGAGGAAGAAATTTTAGAAAGAAGTATAAAGCAAAGAGCTTCACAAATTTTATCAGGATCATCATTAACTAAAAAAGTAAAAGATTTGTCTGAAGGAACAAAGCTTGATTTTGATGCAATCAATAATCTTTCTATAAATGATGTATTTAAAATAACGATTGGAAATGTAAATGATGAAGCAACGTTGGCACAGCTTAAAGATCAATACAATAAAGCAAAACAAGACATCACAGAAAGATTTGAAGATAAAGTTTTAAAAATTAGAAGTGGTGATGATTTATTACCAAGTGTTATGAAAATGGTAAAAGTTTTTGTGGCTATTAAGAGAAGATTAAGACCAGGCGATAAAATGTCAGGAAGACACGGTAACAAGGGTGTTGTTAGTAAAATAGTACCTGTTGAAGATATGCCATATAGAGAAGATGGTAGACCAGTAGATATTGTTTTAAATCCTCTAGGTGTTCCAAGTAGGATGAATGTAGGTCAAATTTTAGAGACCCACCTAGGTTGGGCTTGTAAAGAATTTGGTGAACAGATTAAAAATTTAGTTAATGAAAATAACAAAAAAATAGAAAGAACTGAAAAAATAGAAAAATTTTTAAAATCTGTTTACGGAGAAGATACTTTCAATGAAAAAGTAGACAAATTAAGTAAGAACGAATTTAAAGATCTTTGCGAAAACTTACAAAATGGTATTGCAATATCAACTCCTGTTTTTGATGGCGCTAAAGAGAAAAATGTAACTGACATGTTAGAGTTAGCGAACTTACCAGGATCTGGACAAACTTATTTATGGGACGGAAGAACTGGAGAAAAATTTGATAGACCAGTTACAGTTGGAATAATTTATATGTTGAAACTTCATCACTTAGTTGAAGATAAAATTCACGCAAGATCTACAGGTCCTTACAGTTTGGTTACACAACAACCTCTCGGTGGTAAAGCACAATTAGGTGGTCAAAGATTTGGAGAAATGGAAGTATGGGCTCTTGAAGCTTACGGAGCTTCTTATACTTTACAAGAAATTTTGACTGTAAAATCTGATGATGTTGCTGGAAGGGTTAAAGTTTACGAAACTATAGTTAAAGGTGAAGAAAATTTTGAGTCTGGTATTCCAGAGTCATTTAACGTTTTAGTTAAAGAAATTAAATCATTAGCATTAAATGTGGAGCTTAATTAATGAAAAAAGAATTAACAGATTTATTTAAAGGTAGCGAAATTTCTGAAGCACAGAATTTTAATAGTATAAAAATTTCTTTAGCTAGTCCTGAGAAAATTAAATCTTGGACATTTGGTGAAATTAAAAAACCAGAAACTATAAATTATAGAACATTTAGACCAGAGAAAGATGGTCTATTCTGTGCAAGAATTTTTGGACCAATTAAAGATTATGAATGTTTATGCGGAAAGTATAAACGAATGAAATTTAGAGGTATTATTTGTGAAAAGTGCGGTGTTGAGGTAACAAAATCTAATGTAAGAAGAGAGAGAATGGGCCACATTAATCTTGCAACTCCTGTGGCACACATATGGTTTTTAAAATCATTACCAAGTAGAATTGCACTCGCTGTAGATATGAAGTTGAAAGAAATTGAGAGAGTTCTTTATTTTGAAAACTTTATAGTTATTGAACCTGGGTTAACTGGTTTGCAAAAAAACCAACTTTTAAATGAGGAAGAATTAGCAAAATATCAAGATGAATTTGGAGAAGAAAGCTTTACTGCAGGTATTGGAGCAGAAGCCGTTCTTGAGATGTTAAAAAATCTTGACTTAGAATTAGAAAGAAAAAATCTTGTTAGCTTTATTAAAGAGACTAAATCTAAAGTTAATGAAGAAAGAGCTATTAAGAGATTAAAATTAATAGAGTCATTTATCGAAACTGGTCAAAAACCAGAGTGGATGATTATGACTGTGGTTCCAGTTATTCCACCAGAATTAAGACCTTTGGTTCCGCTAGATGGTGGTAGATTTGCTACTTCAGATCTTAACGACCTATATAGAAGAGTTATTAACAGAAATAATAGATTAAAAAGATTAATGGATCTTAAAGCTCCAGACATCATTGTTAGAAACGAAAAAAGAATGCTTCAAGAGTCTGTTGATGCTCTTTTCGACAATGGAAGAAGAGGTCGAGTTATCACTGGAACAGGTAAAAGACCACTTAAATCTCTTGCAGAAATGCTTAAAGGTAAGCAGGGTAGATTTAGACAAAACTTATTAGGAAAAAGAGTAGATTACTCTGGAAGATCGGTAATTGTTGTCGGTCCAGACTTAAAATTACATGAGTGTGGATTACCAAAAAAAATGGCTTTGGAGTTATTTAAACCATTTTTATACGCAAGATTAAACAAATTAGGTTTAGCATCTACAATTAAACAAGCTAAAAAATTAGTAGAGAAAGAAACTAATGCTGTATGGGATGCATTAGAATTAATCGTAAGAGAACACCCTGTTTTATTAAATAGAGCACCGACACTTCATAGACTTGGTGTTCAAGCTTTTGAACCAAAATTAATTGAAGGTGATGCAATTGAGCTACACCCTTTAACTTGTGCTGCTTTTAATGCAGACTTTGATGGTGACCAAATGGCTGTTCACGTACCGTTAAGTTTGGAAGCTCAGTTGGAAGCAAGAATATTAATGCTATCAACAAACAACATTCTATCACCTTCAAACGGTAAACCTATTATTGTTCCAAGTCAGGATATGATTTTAGGAATATATTATCTTTCACAGGAACCAGTATCGGATAAACCATCTGGATACTTTACTAATTCTGATCAAATAGAGTTTGCATTATCTTCAGGTGAAATTAACGTACATAGCACTATTATTTCAAGATATGAAACTATTGATGAACAAGGTAGTAAAAAGATTGAAAAATATACATCAACTGCAGGAAGATTTTTATTAGCTAACCTTTTACCTAAAAATAGTAATATTAAATTTTCATTAGTTGATAGATTGCTACCAAAAAAAGTTGTTTCTGAAATAATTGATGTGGTTTTCAGATTCTGTGGTCAGAAAACGACAGTTATTTTCTGTGATAAACTTAAAGATTTAGGATTTAAGCATGCATTTAAAGCAGGAATTTCGTTTGGAAAAGATGATTTAATTATTCCTGAAAATAAAACTCAATTAATTGATGATACTAAAAAATTAATTGCTGATTATGAAACTCAATATGCTGAAGGTTTGATTACAAGAGGCGAGAAGTACAACAAAGTTGTTGATGCATGGTCTAAATGTACAGATAAAGTTGCGGGTGAAATGATGAAAAGAATTTCTGCAACTGAAAAAACGGAGGAAGGCTTGAAAATAAACTCAGTATTTATGATGGCTGATAGTGGTGCAAGAGGTTCAGCAGCGCAAATGAAACAACTAGCTGGTATGAGAGGATTAATAGCAAAACCTTCAGGTGAAATTATTGAAAGTCCAATTATCTCTAACTTTAAAGAAGGATTAACAGCTTTAGAGTATTTTAATTCTACACACGGAGCAAGAAAAGGATTAGCTGATACTGCCCTTAAAACAGCAAGTTCTGGTTATTTAACAAGAAGATTATGTGACGTTGCACAAGATTTGACAGTTACTAAAAAGGCTTGTGATTGCAAAAATCCAGGTTTTATAGAGTTATCAGAGATTTTAGAAGGTGGAAATGTTGTTGTAAGTTTATCTGAAAGAGCTTTAGGTAGAGTTTCGTTTGATGACATTAAACATCCGTTGACTGGTGAAGTTATTATTAAAAAACAGGTTATGATTGATGAGGCTGGATGCGATAAAATTGATGCTGCTGGAGTAAAATCAATTAAAGTTTATTCAGTCATGACATGTGGTTCAAAAGAAGGTGTTTGCGCAACATCATACGGTAGAGATTTATCAAGAGGTAAAATGGTACATGTTGGTGAAGCTATTGGAATGATTTCAGCTCAATCAATTGGAGAACCTGGTACACAGTTAACTATGAGAACTTTCCACGTTGGGGGAACAGCTTCAGTAAAACAAGATAACCAGATTATTAGCAAAAGCGATGGAACATTAAAAATTATTAATTCAAACATTTTGGAAGATTCTAAAAAGAATTTAATTGTTATGGGTCGAAATACTCAGCTTTCTATAGAGGATGATAATGGTGTTCAAATAGCAGTTTACAAAGTTGCTTATGGATCAAGATTATTTTTTAATAATGGAGACAAAGTTAAAGCAAACACAAAAATTTGTGAGTGGGATCCATACACAACTCCAGTTATTGCTGAAAAGAGTGGTATTGCAAGTTATGTTGATTTGATAGATGGTGTTTCAATTCAAGAAACTACTGATGATGCAACTGGTATATCATCAAAATCTGTAATTGATTGGAGAGGTCAATCTAAGAGTACAGATTTAAAACCAAGAATTACTTTAAGAGATGAAAAAGGAAATGTAATTAAAAAAGCAGATGACAATGAAGCTAGATATTACTTAGTACCAGATTCGATTTTATCAATTAAAGATGGTCAAAAAGTTTATGCCGGTGATGTTATTGCAAGATTGCCTAAAGAAACAACTAAAACCAAAGATATTACCGGAGGTCTTCCAAGAGTAGCTGAACTTTTTGAAGCTAGAAAAGCTAAGGACAGTGCTATTATTGCTGAAAATGATGGAAGCGTTGTTTTTGGAAAAGAGGTTAGAGGTAAACAAAGAATTTCGATTGTTCCTGAAGACGGATCAGAACCATCAAATTATTTAATTCCAAAAGGAAAACACATTAACTTTAATCCTGGTGAAAAAATTCAAAAAGGTGAATATCTTTTAGATGGACAGCCATTACCGCATGATATTTTAAGAATTTTAGGCATTAAAGAATTAACAGAATATTTTGTTAATCAAGTTCAAGAAGTATATCGATTACAAGGTGTAATTATTAACGATAAACATATTGAAACAATTCTGAGACAAATGCTTAAGAAAGTTGAAGTTAAGGTATCTGGAGATTCAAGCTATTTACCAGGTGAAGTGGTTGATAGAATCAAGTTTGATAATATTAATGAAAAATTAGTTGCTGAAGGCAAAACTCCTGCAGTTGGAGAAAGAGTTTTAATGGGTATTACTAAAGCTTCACTTCAAACTGAATCATTCATTTCTGCTGCATCTTTCCAAGAGACAACAAGAGTATTAACAGATGCTGCAATTAAAGGGAAAGTTGATCCATTAAATGGTTTAAAAGAGAACGTAATTGTTGGAAGATTAGTTCCTGCTGGTACGGGTAATATCAAGAACAGATGGAACAACAAGGCCTTGGAAGATGATAATAGCTTCTTAGAAGAACAGGATAAACTCGAAGCTTCTGAGACTGAAGAAACGCAAGTAAATCAATAAAAAAATCACTTAAAAATTGCAGTTTTAGTTTGACAATAGCTGATTAATAAGTATTTTGGCGATGTTTTTGGTTGGAATGTAGTGCTCTCGAGGTACTAAACGCTGCCACAAAATAACCTGTCAGTTATTTTCATCTCAAAAATAAACTAATTAATTATAAAGAAATTATGCCAACTATTAATCAGTTGTTAAGAAAAAAAAGAGTTAAACAACTTTCTAGAAACAAAGTTCCTGCTTTACAAAAGCAACCTTTAAAAAGAGGTGTTTGTGTTAAAGTTTATACAACCACTCCAAAAAAACCAAACTCTGCATTAAGAAAAGTTGCAAGAGTTAGATTGTCAAACGGTTTTGAAGTAACTGCTTATATTCCAGGTGAAGGCCATAACTTACAAGAACACTCAGTAGTACTAATTAGAGGTGGTAGGGTTAAAGATTTACCTGGCGTTAGATATCATATCTTAAGGGGAAATTTAGATACTCAAGGTGTTGCAAATAGAAAACAAAGAAGATCTTTATACGGAACAAAAAAAGGTAAATAATGTCTAGAAAAAAAACTCAACCCAAAAAAAATGTAGTTCCTGATCCAAAATTTAATTCAACTATAATTCCAAAATTAATTAATAACATTATGTATGATGGTAAAAGAGGAATTGCTGCAAAAATAGTTTATGAAGCAATTGAAAAAATAAAAACAAAAACTAAAGACGAACCTATTAATATTTTTAATGAAGCAATCAACAATATCAAACCAACTGTAGAAGTTAGATCACGAAGAGTTGGTGGTGCAACTTATCAAGTACCTGTTGAAGTTAAAAGTAAAAGAGCTCAAGCACTTGCAATAAGATGGCTAGTTGATTCTGCAAGAAAAAGAAAAGATAAACACATGTCAGATAAAATTTTTAATGAACTGTATGATGCTTATGAAAAAAAAGGTGCTGCAGTTAAAAAAAGAGAGGATGTTCATAAAATGGCAGAGTCTAATAAGGCATTTGCTCATTTTAGGTGGTAATAAATTATGGCTAGAACTCATACATTAAATAAATACAGAAATATTGGGATCATGGCACATATAGATGCTGGCAAAACAACTACTACAGAAAGAGTTCTATACTATACTGGAAAAAGTCACAAAATTGGTGAAGTACATGATGGTGCTGCAACAATGGATTGGATGGAGCAAGAACAAGAAAGAGGAATTACAATTACATCTGCGGCTACTACTTGTTTTTGGAATGATCATAGAATTAATATCATAGACACTCCTGGTCACGTAGATTTTACTATTGAAGTAGAACGATCTTTAAAAGTTTTAGACGGTGCTGTTGCCGTTTTTGATGGTGTAGCAGGCGTAGAACCTCAATCTGAAACTGTATGGAGACAAGCTGATAAGTATAAAGTACCAAGAATTTGCTTTGTTAATAAATTAGATAGAACAGGTGCTGATTTCTTTAGATGTGTAGATATGATAAGAGATAGATTGGGTGCCAAACCTTTGGTTGTACAAGTCCCTATAGGTGCTGAAGCTTCTTTAACTGGCGTTGTTGATCTTGTTAAAATGAAAGCACAAGTATGGAAAAATGAAGCATTAGGTGCAGAGTGGGAATATAAAGATATACCTGATGATCTAAAAGAAATTTCAGAAAAATATAGAACAGAATTAGTAGAAACAGCCGTTGAACAAGACGAAAAGCTAATGGAGGCTTATTTAAATGGCGATGAAATTAAAGAAGAAGATTTAGTTAAATGTATAAGAAAAGGAACACTTAATTTCAGTTTTGTTCCAGTTTTAACAGGTTCAGCATTCAAAAACAAAGGTGTTCAGCCTTTACTTGATGCTGTTGTGAATTATTTACCAAGCCCAGTAGATATTGGTTCTATCAAGGGAACTAAATTAGGCAGTGAAGATGAAATGGAAATGAAATTTGAAGACAGTGTTCCATTTTCTGCTTTAGCATTCAAAGTGGCTAACGATCCATTTGTTGGCTCATTAACTTTTATTAGAATTTATTCAGGTACAATCAAAACTGGTACTGCCGTCTTCAATTCTTCTAAAGAGAAAGAGGAAAGGGTTGGTCGTATGCTTTTAATGCACGCTAACTCTAGAGAAGATATTAAAGAAGCTAATGCAGGCGACATAGTAGCTTTAGCTGGATTAAAAAATACTATTACAGGACACACTTTATGCGACAAAGAAAATTCAGTGCTTCTTGAACCAATGGAATTCCCTGATCCAGTAATTGAAATTGCAGTAGAACCAAAAACAAAAGCTGACCAAGAGAAAATGGGTGAAGCTTTAGGTAGGTTAGCTAAGGAAGATCCTTCTTTTAGAGTTACATCAGATGAAGAGTCTGGACAAACTATTATAAAAGGAATGGGTGAATTACACTTAGATATTATTGTTGATAGAATGAAAAGAGAATTTAAAGTAGAAGCAAACGTCGGTGCTCCACAAGTTGCTTATAGAGAAACTATAGAAGCTGCTTCAGAGGTTGAATACACTCACAAAAAACAAAGTGGTGGTGCAGGTCAATTTGCAAAAGTTAAACTTTTAGTAGAGCCCCAAGAACCTGGTAAAGGTCGAGATGTTGAGAGCAAAATTAAAGGTGGCGCAATTCCAAAAGAATTTATCCCTGGTGTTGAAAAAGGTATAGAAACAGTTTCAGATTCTGGAATTTTAGCTGGTTTTCCAATGATTGATTATAAAGTAACTATCCTAGATGGTTTACATCACGATGTTGACTCTAGTGTATTAGCTTTTGAATTAGCTAGTAGAGCTTGCTTTAAAGAGGCTTGTACAAAAGGTGGTTTAAAATTATTAGAACCAGTAATGAGAGTTGAGGTAGTAACTCCAGAAGATTACATGGGTGATGTAATAGGTGATTTAAACAGTCGAAGAGGTCAAATCAGCACTCAAGAACAAAGAGGTAATGCGACTGTAATTACAGCAATGGTTCCTTTAGCTAATATGTTTGGTTACATAAATAATTTAAGATCAATGTCACAAGGAAGAGCACAATATTCAATGTTTTTTGATCATTATTCCAAAGTTCCTCAAAATGTTCAAGACGAAGTAACTAAGAAGATTGCAGGTTAATTATGGAAAAACAAAATATTAGAATTAAATTAAGAGCATATGACAATAAAGTTCTAGATGCTTCTACTGAAGAGATTGTAAATACAGTAAAAAGAACTGGAGCTACAATTAAGGGTCCTATACCACTTCCAACAAGGATTGAAAGATATACAGTTTTAAGATCACCACACATTGATAAAAAAAGTAGAGAGCAGTTTGAGTCAAGAACTCACAAAAGGTTAATAGATATTATAGAACCAACACCACAAACCGTAGAAGCTCTAATGAAACTAGACTTAGCTTCAGGTGTAGATGTGGAGATAAAAATTTAATTATGAGTGAGATAGCTTTATTAGGTAAGAAAATCGGCATGACTAGAGAATTTTATAAGTCTGGTCAACTAGTACCTGTTACAGTTCTTAAAGTTGAAAAAGCTAGAGTTATTCAAGTAATTGAAGAAGAAAACAGAGGTTACAAAGCCGTTCAACTTGGATACGGAAAAATAAAAAATTCAAAATTAACAAAAGCAATGAAAGGTGTTTTTGCAAAAAAAAACACTGAAGCTAAGAAAAAACTAAAAGAATTTAGGGTAAATGATACTTCTGTATATAAAGAAGGAAATGAATTTGGTCTAGAAATATTCAAAGATATAAAATTTGTAGACACAAGATCAAAAACAATTGGTAAAGGTTTTGCTGGTGCTATGAAGAGACATAATTTTGGTGGGTTGAGAGCCAGTCACGGTGTTTCTATTTCTCACAGAGCGCATGGCTCAACAGGACACAGCCAAGACCCAGGTAAAGTTTTTAAAGGAAAAAAAATGGCTGGTCATATGGGTGATAAATTAAGAACAATGCTAAATATTGAAATTATAAAAACAGATTTAGAAAACGAACTACTTTATTTAAAAGGATCTATTCCAGGATCAAAAAATGCTGAAGTTATGGTTAAAAAATCAGTAAAAAATATAAATAAAATGACAATAAGTGAAAAACATGTTGCTGCTGAAGAAGCAAAAAAAACACCAGAGAAGAAGAAAAAATAATGAAACTAGATAAAATTAGCATAGACGGAAAAAAAGATACCATAGAAGTATTAGATAAAATATTTTCTGCTAAGATTAATCAAAAGTTAGTTACTAGCGTTTTATATAAAACAAATGCCAATTACAAAGGCCGACACGCTAAGACTAAACAACAAAATGAAGTAAAAGGTCCAACATCAAAAATTTATGCACAAAAAGGAACTGGTGGAGCAAGACACGCTAGTAGAAAGGCTCCTATATTTGTTGGTGGTGGTATAGCTCATGGTCCAAAGGGTGAATTAGCTTACAAAAAAAGAAAGTTGAATAAAAATGAAAAGAAACAAAGTGTTGCTTCTTTAATTACTGAAAAAAATAATAATAAGAACTTATTAATTTTAAATGATTTTAATTCTGAAATTAAAAAAACAAAAGAAATGAATTCAATAATTAACAAACTAGAGATTTCTAATTCACTAATTATTCTTGATAAAAATTCAAAAGATAAGATAGAAAAATCTGTAAGAAATATTCCAAACGTAAAAGTTACTGACGTAAATCATTTTAGTGCATACGATATTATAAAATTTAAGAAAGTAGTTTTTACTGAAAGTTCAGTAAAAGAATTGGAGAAAAGGTATTCTTAATATGGATAAAATTCATTTATACGACAAAATTCTTTTCCCAGTTGTAACTGAGAAATCAACAAACTTATCAGAATTGAATAAAATTACTTTCAAGGTTCCTGACGGTGCTAACAAAAAAAACTTAAAAAAAAATATTGAAAAAATTTTTAAAGTTAATGTCACTAAAATTAACATCATTAATAAACAAAATAGAACTAAACTCACTAGAGGTAAAAAAGTGAAAGTTTCAGGATACAAAAAAGCAATCATAACTCTAAAAAAAGGTCAAAGCATTGATCTAACAACAGGAATTTAAGAATGGCATTAAAAACTTTTAAACCATACACAAAATCTACTAGAGGCACTATTTTAGTTGATAGAACTGGTCTTTGGAAAGGTAAACCATTCAAAACACTTGTTTCTCCAAAAAATGCCATGAAGGGTAGAAACAATAATGGACACATCACTTCAATTAACAGAGCTGGTGGACATAAGAAAATGTATAGGCATGTTGATTTTTATAGAAAAAAATTTGACATGGAGTCTACTGTTGAAAGAATAGAATACGATCCGAATAGATCTTGCTACATAATGTTGGTTAAATTTGAAGATGGAACACATTCGTATTTTTTAGCTCCTCAAAAAATTAAGGTAGGAGATAAGATTGAGAGTGGATCGAAAAAAGAAATTAAAATTGGAAATTGTATGCCGTTACAAGATATACCAGTTGGTATCAATATTCATAACGTTGAAATTCAACCAGGTGCTGGTGGTAAAATAGCTAGAGCTGCTGGTTCTTCAGTTACGATTAGTGGATTAGATGGAAATTATAGTTTAATTAAATTAGCATCAGGTGAAGTACGTAAAATAGATTCTAGAGCTTTAGCTACTATTGGAATTTTAAGTAATCCTGATCAAAAAAATATTAAAATTGGAAAAGCTGGTAGATCAAGATGGTTAGGAAGAAGACCTCATACTAGAGGTGTTGTTAAAAACCCAGTAGATCACCCACATGGAGGTGGTGAAGGTAAGTCAGCAGGAGGAAGGCATCCGGTGTCTCCAACAGGACAATCAGCAAAAGGTTTAAAAACTAGAGATAATAAGAGAACAGATAAATTTATAGTTAAGAGAAGAAATAAAAGGAAGGATACTAAGTAATGGCTAGAGCTGTATGGAAAGGACCATTTGTTGAAGAAAGCTTGATGAAAAAAGTAGACAAGTACAAAGATGATCCGAAGAAAATTCCAATTAAAACATGGTCAAGAAAATCTACTATTCTTCCAGATTTTGTTGGAGTAGCTTTTCAAATATATAACGGTAAAAAATTTATTCCAATAACAGTATCAGAGGATATGGTGGGTCACAAATTAGGAGAGTTTGCGCCAACAAGAACTTTCTTTGGACACACACCAGCTGATAAGAAAGCTAAACCAGCAGAGAAAAAATAATTATGGGCAAGAAAAAGAAAATTGATAAAAATAACGATAAGACTGTAAAGTCTATAAATAATGGAATTAGATCTAGCGTAAGAAAAATTAATCCAATTTTAAAAAGTATTGTTGGTAAAAAGGTTGATGTAGCTATTAGAGATCTACAGTTTTCGGAAAAAAGAGTTACCAGAGATATTAGAAAAACAATTAGCTCAGCTGTTGCAAACGCTGAAAATAACTTTCAATATGATATTGATAATTTAATTGTCAAAGAAGCGTATTGTGGAAAAAAAATTGTTATGAAAAGATTTAGACCAAGAGCAAAAGGTAGAGCGGCACCAATTTTAAAACCTTGGTCAACAGTAACTATAATTTTATCAGAGGCAAAACAAATGGAGAAACATGGGACAAAAGGTTAATCCTGTAGGTTTTAGATTAGGTGTAAACAGAGGTTGGGACTCTGTTTGGTATGCTAAGAAAAAAGATTTTGGCAACTATCTAATTGAAGATTTTAAAATAAGAGAATACATCAAGAAAAATGTAATTAATTCAGGTGTATCTAAAGTGATGATAGAGAGAACATCAAACAAATGTTATGTTACAATTTACACATCTAGACCTGGATTTGTAATTGGTAAAAAAGGTAGTGATATTGATAAAATTAAAAATAACTTATCAAAATTTACGACAAATGAAGTAAACTTAAATATAAAAGAGGTTAAAAAACCTGAAACAAACGCATATTTAGTTGCTGAAAACATTGCACAACAGTTAGTAAAAAGAATTTCATACAGAAGAGCAATGAAAAGAGCAATGCAATCATGTATCAGACTAGGTGCAAAAGGGATTAAAGTTTCAGTAAGTGGAAGATTAGGTGGTAATGAGATCGCTAGAACTGAATGGTTAAGAGATGGTAGTATACCATCACACACTTTAAGAGCAGATATAGATTATGCAGAAGCGGAAGCTCTTACAACATATGGAATTATTGGAATTAAGGTTTGGATTTATAAAGGAGAAGTTTTTGCAAGAGAATTTAGCCAGGAAACAAACAAAGTAACTCCAAAGGAAGGTAAACAATAATGCTTCAGCCAGTAAGAACTAAATGGAGAAAAGCTCATAAAGGAAGAATTCATGGTAATGCTACTAGAGCAAGTACTATTAATTACGGTGCATATGCTTTGAAGGCACTACAGCCTGAAAGAGTTACTGGAAAGCAAATTGAGGCTGCTAGGGTTGCTTTAACTAGACACATGAAAAGACAAGGAAGAGTATGGACGAGAGTTTTTCCAAATATTCCAGTTTCTAAAAAACCAATAGAAGTTAGAATGGGTAAAGGAAAAGGATCACCAGAATATTTTGCTTGTAGAGTAAAACCTGGAAGAATTTTATTTGAAGTTGATGGTGTTTCTGAACAAATTGCTAAAGAGGCACTTTATAAAGCTTCAGCAAAATTACCAATAAAAACAAAGACAATAAAGAGATTTGCATAAATGAAAAAACAAGAGATTAAAAAATTAAGCAAAGATGAAGTTGTCAAAAATATTGATAAACTTAAAAAGGACTTATTTAATTTTCGATTTCAAAAGATAAATTCTCAAATAACCAATCCTGCAAAAATTGGAGAAACAAGAAAAACAATTGCAAGGTTGAAAACAATTTTAAAAGGAAAAACAAATGCCTAAAAAAATATTAACAGGAGTGGTGATAAGCGATAAACCTGATAAAACAGTTACTGTTATGGTAGAGAGAAAATATTCACACCCTGTATTGAAAAAAGTCATAAGAGTTAGAAAAAATTACAATGCTCATGATGAAAACAATACATTTAAAACAGGTGATAAAGTTTCAATTATTGAAAGCAAACCATTTTCAAAAAATAAAAAATTTCAAGTTATGGAGAATAATAAATAATGATTGGTGTACAGACAGAATTACAAGTTGCTGACAACACTGGTGCAAAAAGAATAGAGTGTATCAAAGTATTGGGTGGATCTAAGAGAAGATATGCCAGTATTGGAGATACAATTGTAATTGCTGTGAAAGAGGCTATCCCTAAGGGTAAAGTCAAAAAGGGAACTGTTCATAAAGCTGTAGTAGTAAGAGTTAAAAAAGGAATACATAGAAACGATGGATCAAAAGTAAAATTTGATAACAATGCAGCAGTATTAGTTGACGATAAAGGTGAACCAGTTGGTACTAGAATATTTGGCCCCGTTACAAGAGAATTGAGAAGTAGAGGGCAAATGAAAATAATTTCACTAGCACCGGAGGTTTTATAAAATGATTAAAAAAGGTTTAAAAGTAAGAGTGTTAAATGGAAAAGATAAAAAAAAAGAAGGTGAAGTTATCGAAATTGACAGAGCAAATAATAGAGCCAAAGTAAAAGAAATTAATATGGTTAAAAAACACGTTAAAACAACAAAAGAGAAAAAAGGTGGAATTTTTTCAAAAGAAAGTTTTATTCATTTATCAAATTTAAAATTAATAGATGAAAAAGCAGAAAAGAAAAAAGAGGCTAAGAAATAATGACTCCGAGATTAAAAGAAATTTTTAATAAAGAAATACAACCAGCTTTAAAAGATCAATTTGGTTTTAAAAATATTTACATGGCACCAAGAATTGAAAAAATTGTTTTAAATATGGGTCTTGGTTTAGATGGTTCAGACTCTAAAATTCTTAAATCGTGTGAAGAGGATATGGCAAAGATAACAGGTCAAAAACCCGTAACTACAAAATTCAAAAAATCTGTAGCAAATTTTAAGACAAGAAAAGGATCTAATGCAGGCTTAAAAGTAACCTTAAGAAAAAACAAGATGTATGAATTTTTAGATAGATTAGTAAATATTGCTCTTCCTAGAATTAAAGATTTCAGAGGATTGTCACCAAAAGGTTTTGACAAATTTGGAAATTATACTTTTGGTATAAAGGAACACATTATATTTCCTGAAGTTAGTTTTGATAGAGTTGATAAAGTTAGAGGGTTAGATATCATTATTGTCATTAAAGCAATTAACAAAGAGCATAGCTTTGCATTATTAGAAAAAATGAATTTTCCATTTATTAAAAAAGGAGACAATTAAAAATGGCTAAACTTAGCGCTGTAAATAAAAATAAAAAAAGAATTAAACTTTCAGACAAAATGTTCAAGAAAAGACAAAATTTAAAAAAAATAATAATGGATAAAAAACTACCATTAGAGGAAAGATTTAAGGCGCAGCAAAAATTATCAAAACTGCCAAGAAATTCAGCTAAAACAAGAGTGATGAATAGATGTGAGATAACAGGTAGACCACATGGTGTTTATAGAAAATTAAAAATATCAAGAATCGCTCTTAGACAATTAGGATTACAAGGAAAAATACCTGGCTTAGTTAAGTCGAGCTGGTAGGAAGGAAAATTATGAGTTTAAGTGACCCAATAGGAGATATGATAGCTAGAGTTAAGAACGCTCAAGCAAGAAATCATAAAAAAGTAGATCTGCCATCTTCTAACTTTAAGTCAAAAATTGCAGATATACTTAAAAATGAAGGTTTTATTAAAGATTTTAAAATTAGTTCAGAGGATAATAAGCCAACTTTGTCTTTAGAACTTAAGTATCACTCTGGTAACCCAGTAATCAGTGCATTTGAAAGAGTTTCTAAACCAGGAAGAAGAATATTTTCTAGCGCCGAAGGTTTACCTAAAATTAATAACGGTCTTGGCATTGCAATAATATCTACACCTAAAGGTGTAATGACTGATATCGATGCCAGAAAACAACGTGTTGGTGGTGAAATTATTTGTAAGGTATTTTAATGTCTAAAATTGGAAAAATAAATATATCAATCCCTGAAAAAGTTAAAGTTGCTTTAGCTGGTAACATCATCAATATAGAAGGGCCATTAGGGAAGAAATCAATAAATATTGATTTAGATATGTTTAATTTGGATATCAAAGAAGGAAAAGAGATCTCAATCAAACCAAAAAAAATTGACCAAAATTCTAAACGACTATGGGGTATGAACAGAAGTTTAATTAATAATGCTGTAATTGGCTCAAGTACCGGATACGAAAAAGTGTTAGAACTTGTAGGCGTTGGATACAGAGCGGCATTAAAAGGAAATCAGTTAAATTTACAATTAGGCTACAGTCACGAAATTGATTTTGATATTCCAGAAGGAATAAAAATTGCTGTAGAAAAACAAACTACGCTTAAGATCACTGGATCTGACAAACAATTAGTTGGTGAAGTTGCATCAAAAATTAAAACATTTAGAAAAATTGAGCCATATAAGGGTAAGGGTGTTAGAGAAAAAGGCCAATATGTTCTTAAAAAAGAAGGTAAGAAAAAATAATGAAACTAAACACTAGTATTAGAAAAAGATTTAGAGTTAGCAATAAAGTAAAGAAAGTTGCTCCAAAAGATAGATTTAGATTAAGTATTTCTAGATCTGTCAAAAATATTTCAGCTCAAATCATTGATGATACAAAAAAAGTAACTTTGTTATCAGCTTCATCCATTGAGAAAGATTTAAAATCATCTGATAAAATTAATAAAACAGAGTTGTCAAAATTAGTTGCTCAAAAGCTTGCAAAAAAAGCTCAGGAAAAAAATATCACAAAAATTTATTTTGACAGAGGATCTTATAAATATCATGGCAGAATCAAAGCTTTTGCAGACACATTAAGAGAAAATGGGATGGAATTTTAATTATGGAAAATAACAAAAATAAAAAAACAGACGACATTTTAGAAAAGTTAGTTCATATCAACAGAATTACTAAGGTTGTTAAAGGTGGAAGAAGATTTGGTTTTTCAGCCCTTGTAGTAGTAGGAAATCAGGCTGGAAAAATTGGAATAGCACACGCTAAAGCAAAGCAAGTTCCAGATGCAATTAAAAAAGCTAATGAAATGGCTAGAAGAAAATTAACACACATACCTTTGAGAGAAGGAAGAACAATCCATCATGATGTCAAAGCCAAAGATGGTTCTGGTAGAATAGTTTTAAGAGCAGCATCAAAAGGTACAGGTATTATTGCAGGTGGTCCAGTAAGAGCTGTTTGCGAAGTATTGGGAGTAAAAGATATTGTTGCTAAATCAATGGGTACATCTAATGCACATAATGTGATTAGAGCTACTATGAAAGCTTTAATGAAACAAAATTCACCAAAACAAATTTCAGCAATAAGAAATATAAAAATATCAGAAATTATTGAAAAAAGAGGATAATGATTACATTAAATACAAGACAGAAAATTAATAAACCTAAAATTAGAGTAGGAAGAGGTATAGGATCAGGAAAAGGTAAAACATCTGGCAGAGGTGTTAAAGGTCAAAAATCTAGATCTGGTGTAGCAATAAAAAGTTTTGAAGGTGGTCAAATGCCCTTATACAGAAGATTACCTAAAAGAGGTTTTAATCCAATTTCAAGAGAAAACATTGCAATTTTAAACTTAGAAAAAATTCAGTCTTACATTGATAAAAAAAATATTAATCCAAATGAAGTACTAAATTCTTCATCTTTAAAAAAATTAAAATTAATTAACAAAAACTCTACAAAATTAAAAATACTAGGTACTGGAGAGTTAAAAAATAAAATTAATATTGAGGCTGACTTAGCATCAAAATCAGCAATAGAAAAACTAGAAAAAATTGGTGGATCTATTCAATTGAAAAAATAATTTGTTTAAATGAGCGCATCATCTTCAACAAATGATTTAAGAAATAGAATAATTTTTACCATAGCAATTCTTGCAGTATATAGATTTGGTACATTTGTTCCTTTGCCAGGAATTGACCCAGAACAATTAAAAATCATGATGGACGGCAATCAAAAAGGGTTACTTGGCATGTTTAATGTTTTTGCTGGAGGTGCCGTCAGTAGAATGGCAATTTTTGCTCTTGGTATAATGCCATATATATCATCAGCTATTATAGTTCAGTTGTTAACAGGGGTTTCAGATTATTTTAAGAATTTAAAAGCTCAGGGAGAAACTGGTAGGGCAAAGATTACTCAAATTACAAGATATGGAACAGTTTTACTCGCTACAGTTCAAGGTTATGGTTTATCAGTAGGTTTAGAATCTTCTGCAGATTTGGTAATTAATCCAGGAGCATTTTTTAAAATTACAACAGTGACAACCATTGTTGCTGGTACAATTTTTCTTATGTGGTTAGGAGAACAAATCACTCAAAGAGGAATTGGAAATGGAATTTCTTTAATTATTTTTGCTGGTATCGTTGCTGAAATACCTAGAGCTTTGGTTACAACTTTTGAATTAGGTAGAACAGGTGCCGTGTCAACTTTCATGATCCTAGCAATTTTTGTTCTTTTAATATTAACTATTTTATTTGTTGTTTTTATGGAGAGAGCGTTAAGAAAAATTCTTATCAATTATCCTAAAAGACAAATGGGAAACAAAATGTATGGTGGCGAGTCTTCTCATTTGCCATTAAAAATTAATCAAGCAGGAGTAATACCAGCAATTTTTGCATCTGCTTTATTATTGTTACCAGTTACTTTTTCTAACTTTTCTTTTTCAAACAATGAAACTTTTTTAAACTTAAGTTCTTATTTTACTCAAGGTCAACCTTTGTACATGTTGCTATATGCATCTGGTATAATATTTTTTACATTTTTCTATACTTCAATTACATTTAACCCAACTGAAACAGCAGAAAACTTAAGAAAATATGGTGGCTTTGTACCAGGAATTAGACCTGGTGAAAGTACAGCATTATATATTGAAAATATTTTAACTAAACTTACTACAATAGGTGCTCTATATTTGACACTTGTATGTTTAATGCCAGAATTTTTAATAGCTAATTACCCAATTCCTTTTTATTTGGGTGGTGCATCTATTCTAATTGTTGTTGTTGTAGCCATTGATACTGTAACTCAAATTCAAACGAGATTAATGAGCTCTCAATACGAACAATTAATTAAGAAAACTAAATTTGGAAAGTAAGTGAATATAGTTTTGTTTGGACCGCCTGGTGCTGGTAAGGGTACTCAAGCTAAATATTTAGTAAAAAAATTAAATTCCTTTCAGATTTCAACTGGTGAACTTTTAAGAGAAGAAATATATAAAAATTCTGATATTGGTAAGAAAATAACCAATGACATGAAAAATGGTAAATTTGTAAGTGACGAAATTGTAAATAAGCTTATTGAAAATTTAGTTTCTGACCCTCAAAAAAAAAATAGGTTAATATTTGATGGATACCCTAGATCTTTGAGCCAAGCAAAAAATTTAGATATCTTACTTGAGGCATCAAATCAAAAGATAGATTTAATTTTGTATCTTAAAGTTGATAAAGATACGGTGGTAAAAAGACTAGAGAAAAGAAAAATTATTGAAAATAGATCAGACGATGAAACAAGTACTATTCTAAAACGTTTTGATACATATATGAACACTACAGAGCCAGTGCTGAATTACTACTCAGAGAATCCTAAATTTAGGCAAATTGAAGGGAGCTTAGAAATAGACGAAATAACAAGGAAAATAGACACTTTTATAAATGTTTAAGACGTTGACTTTGATTAATCTTCTTATATAAAAGGCACAATTTATCACAAAAATTATGGCTCGTATCGCAGGTATAAACATTCCACAAAATAAACTTGTCCACATTGGACTAACATATATTTATGGAATTGGTGATAAATTCTCACAACAAATTTGTTCTTCTCTAGAAATTCCAAGAGCCAAAAGAGTGAATGAGTTAACTGATGATGAAATTTTAAAAATAAGAGAATTCATCGATCAAAATTTTAAAGTCGAAGGAGATCTTAGAAGAGATTATTCTTTAAGTATTAAAAGATTAATAGATCTTGCATGTTATCGAGGAACAAGACATAGAAAAAAATTACCTGTAAGAGGTCAAAGAACAAGATGTAATGCAAGAACAAGAAAAGGAAAAGCAATAGCTATTGCAGGGAAGAAATTAACACCAACTAAAAAATAATAATGGCAAAAACAGAAAAAACTGACAATAAAGATCAGAAGGTAGAAAAATCTTCTAAAAAAAGTGCTAAAAGTTCTTATTCAAAAAAGAAAAAGATAAAAAAAAATATTTTAAATGGAATTGCTTATGTGCAGTCGACATTTAATAACACAATAATTTCAATTGCTGATACAAATGGAAATGTAATATCCTGGGCATCTGCTGGACAGAAAGGATTTAAAGGATCAAGAAAATCTACACCTTATGCAGCTCAAATAGCAGCGGACTCCGCAGCATCAAAAGCATTAGAGTATGGAATGAAAACTTTATCTGTTGAGGTAAAAGGGCCTGGTTCAGGAAGAGAAACAGCATTAAGAGCTTTACAAGCAAGAGGTTTTAAAATTTTGTCAATTAAAGATACAACACCTATGCCTCACAACGGAACTAGACCACCAAAAAAAAGGAGAGTTTAATGGAATTAGAAAACGTTAATGTTAAAAATTGGAAATCTTTGATTAAACCATCTAAATTAGATGTTCAAATTAGTGATGACTTAACACATGCTAAGATTGTAGCTGAGCCTTTAGAAAAAGGTTACGGATTAACTTTAGGAAACTCTTTAAGAAGAATTTTGCTTTCTTCAATCAGAGGAGCTGCAGTTACCTCAATTCAAATAGATGGTGTTCTACATGAATTTACATCAATTAAAGGTGTAAGAGAGGATGTAACAGATATAGTATTAAATGTTAAATCATTAGCATTAAAATGTAATTCTGAAGGTACAAAAAAACTAGTATTAGATGCAAAAGGCCCAGGTGAAATAAAAGCTTCAGACATTGCTCCAGTGACTGATGTAGAAATATTAAATCCAGAGTTAGTAATTTGTAATTTAGATGAAAATACTACTTTTCACATGGAAATGAATGTAAACACTGGAAAAGGTTATGTTCCAGCTGACCTAAACAAGCCAGAGGAGCCACCATTAGGTTTAATTGCTATTGACTCTTTATATAGCCCTGTAAAAAAAGTTTCTTATTCTGTTAGCACAGCAAGAGAAGGTAAAGCTCTTGATTACGATAAATTAACCATGGAAGTAGAGACTAACGGTTCAATTTCCGCTGAGGATGCTGTTGCGTATTCAGCTAGAATTTTTCAAGACCAGTTGAAAATGTTTGTTAATTTTGATGAGCCAGTTGAAGCTCCAGTAAAAGAAGTTTCATCTGAACCTGAGTTTAACAAGAATTTATTAAGAAAAGTTGATGAACTAGAGCTATCTGTTAGATCAATGAATTGCTTAAAAAATGACAACATAATTTATATTGGTGATTTAGTTCAAAAATCTGAGGGTGAAATGTTAAGAACACCAAATTTTGGTAGAAAATCTTTAAATGAGATTAAAGAAGTTCTAACTGGAATGTCTCTGTATTTAGGTATGGAAATACCTAACTGGCCACCAGATAATATAGCAGAAATGTCTAAAAAATTAGAGGAAGCAATTTAATGAGACACGGCTTAGCCAACAAAAAACTAAACAGAACATCTGAGCATAGAAAAGCTCTGTTAAAGAATATGTTAAATTCTTTAATAAAATATGAACAGATTAAAACTACACTGCCAAAAGCAAAGTTTTTAAGACCTCAAGCTGACAAAATTATTACTTTAGGTAAAAAAGATACATTGCAAACAACTAAGATTCTTGTATCTCAATTGCAGGATATTAAATCAGCTAATAAAGTAAAAAAAACTCTTTCTAAAAGATATTCAAATAGAAAAGGTGGCTACACTAGAATTATTAAAGCAGGTTTTAGATATGGTGATAATGCTCCAATGGCAATTATAGAATTTGTAGATAGAAATGTTGAAGCCAAAAGAGTAGATAAGAAGAAAAAAGATACGTCAAAAGAAGCTCCAAAAACAGAAGAAAATAAACAAGCTACAGCTTAAATCCAAATTCATGAACAAGGTATACATCGTTGATTCAACGTGTAATGATATGCGTATTGATAGATGGATGAGATTAAATATTGGAAAAATACCTCAAGGTTTAATTGAAAAATATCTTAGGACAGGAAAAATTAAAATTAATAAAAAAAAAGTTAAAAGTTTTCACAAAATAAAAAATGGAGATCAGATAAATATATTTAATATTGAATTTAAAGAAAGAGTAGAACAAAAAAAAATAAAATTTTTACCAACTAAAGAAATAATAAAATCAAACGAAGATCAAATAATTGATGATAATGATAATTTTGTTGTATTAAATAAAGCATCAGGAATATCTGTACAAGGTGGTACAAAATCTAAAAAAAACTTAGTTGATATTTTTGCAAAGAGTGAAATTTTTAAAGGAACAAAACCTTACTCTGTTCATAGATTAGACAAAGATACATCTGGTGTATTTATAATGGCGAAAAATAGAGAGAGCGCACAGCTACTAACATCATTATTTAGATTAAGAAAGGTACATAAAACTTATCTTGCCATATGCCAAGGAGAAATAAATAAAAACTCAGGAGTTTGGGATGATGACTTAATAAGATACGATGGAGATAAAAAGTTAGTAGAAAAAGCAAAAACTATATTCAAGGTAATAGATAAAAATTCTGAAGCATCTTTATTGGAATTAAAACCAATAACTGGAAGAAAACATCAGTTACGTAAACAGCTTTTTGCAATTGGAAATCCTATATTTGGTGATACTAAATACAAACTCTCTAAGTCAGATAAAGGTATAAATAAAAATCTTATGCTGCACTCGTACCAAATTAAATTTAAAATAAATGATATGAAGCATACTTATTCAGCCTTATTACCTGAATATTTTAAAAAGTTGTTAAAATCAAAAAGACTTAGATTTTCAAATTTGAAATAAAATTTTCAATAATTTCATTATACAAGTTAGAATAATCTTGATTTGAAATTTTTTTTAAATTTGTCACACCTTTATCGGAAATTCCACATGGTACTATTTTTTTATAATTTTCTAAGTTGTTATCAATATTTATTGCAAATCCATGATACGCAATCCATTTTCTCACTCTAATACCTATCGCAGCAATTTTTTGAATTTTATTTTTGTCTTCATGCCATATTCCAATATTTTCTTTATCAGCAAACGTTTCAATATTATATTTTTTTAAACTTTGAATAATTGTATTTTCAATAGTTTTAATAAATTTTCTAATGTCTTTTTTTTCTCTTAGATCAATAACAAAATAACAAATTAATTGACCTGGACCATGATACGTAATTTTTCCTCCTCTGTTTGTTTTTAATAGATCAATTGATTTATCAATTATTTCATTTTCTTTATACGATGTACCTGCGGTAAAAATTTCAGGATGCTCTAAAATCCAAATTAATTCTTTTTCTTTATTAGCTGTAATATTTATTAATCTAGACTCTAATAGATCAATAGCCTCAAAATAATTTACCGGTTTTATTGACTTTTTGATCTCTATATCCATTTAAAATTTGTAATATTTTAATTATGTATTAATAGTGCACAACTAAATTATAGGTACATTTATGTCTTTAATTAAAAAAACTAAAGATAAAAAAGTAAATTTTGAATTTAATAAAGAATATTTAAGAGTTGTCACCTCTAAAATATCTAATAATGACGCAAAATTTATTAACGACTCATTTAATGAAATGCATCCTGCTGATGCAGCAGACATAATTGAACACTTAAGTATTAGTGATAGAGAAAGTTTAATTAAGTTAAATAACTTTAATATTGATGCAGAGGTTTTTGTTGAATTAAATGAGTCTATACAAACTGAAATAATTAAATATTTATCTTCAGATTCAATTGTAACTATACTTACCAACTTAGAGTCAGATGATGCTATTTCGATTTTAGAAAATGTACCTGAAGAAGACAAGAACACTATATTAAGCTCATTACCACCTAAAGACAGATTTGCTCTGTTAGAAAGCTTAAGCTATCCAGAGGATACTGCTGCTAGACTTATGCAGCGTGAGTTTACAGCTATACCAAGCAACTGGTCTGTAGGTCAAACAATTGACTATCTAAGAGAAAATAAAGATCTGCCTGAAGAATTTTTGGAAATTTTTATTGTTAATGAAGAATTTAAACCTATTGGAACAGTTCCATCATCAAGAGTGCTTACTTCACCGAGAGACACAAAGATGGCAAGCATCATGTCTGAATCTCAACTATTAGTGCCTGTGGATATGGATAAAGAAGAGGTGGCTAACCTATTTGAAAATTATAATCTTAACTCAGCAGCCGTAGTTGATAAAAATAATAAATTGGTAGGAATGATTATGAACGATGATGTTCTCACAGTCCTAAAAGAAGAGGCTGAGGAAGATGCATTAAGACTTGCAGGTGTAGGTGATGAAGAAATAACCGATGGTATTGTAACAAAAACTAAAAGAAGATTTAACTGGCTTTTATTAAATTTATTTACAGCTTTTCTAGCTACTTGGTGTATCAGCCTGTTTGGAGCAACTATTGAGCAAATGGTAGTTCTTGCTTTTCTGATGCCAATTGTTGCCTCAATGGGTGGAAATGCAGGAATGCAAACACTGGCTGTTACAGTCAGAACAATTGCAACAAATGACTTAACACAAAATAATTTTTCATCAAATGTTTTTAAAGAATTTTCAATTGGCATATTAAATGGAATTATATTTGCTGCCATAAGTGCTTTAATAGTTCAAATTTGGTTTCAAGATAGTATTCTTTCAATAATCATTTCAATATCAATGGTACTTACGATGATTATAGCTGGACTGTTTGGTATACTTGTTCCTTTTACTTTAAAAAAAATGAATGTTGATCCCGCAATTGCATCGAGTGTTTTTGTTACCACCATTACTGATGTTATAGGTTTTGTCTCATTTTTAGGTGTTGGAGCTTACTTTCTCTAAAAATTATCAATCAATCTTACGTTATCAATATAATAAGCAACAAATAAACGTGAGCCTCTAACAGTATTAGATATTTTAAGATTTTTAATTGATATTAATTCCAAGTATTCAATTTTAATTTTTAATAATTTCTCAAAATTTTTTATTTGAGTATTTAAATTTTGTTTTATTTTTTTACTATTTTTCAATTTTTTTTTTAATTTGATTAAACTTTTACTTAGAAAACTTGCTTTTTTAATTCCATTTAAATCCAAATGATTATTTCTTGAAGACAAAGCTATTTTGCTTTTATTTCTAATCGTTCTGCATGGAATAATAGAAGTTTTATATTTATTTTTTAGATAATTTTTTATTAAGAAATATTGTTGATAATCTTTTTTGCCCATAAATATTTTTTTCGGATTTACGAGATTAGTTAATCTCTCCATTACATCTAGTACTCCTTCAAAATGGCCTTTTCTAAATTTGGCGCATAAAATTTTATTTTTTTTTGTAATTTTTATGTTTGATTTTTTATTATTATTGTAAACATCTTTGAATTTTGGGATGTATAAGAAATCCACTTTTTTAGTTTTTTTTAAAATTTTAATATCTTCTTTGATATTTGTGGGATAGTTCTTGAAATCTTTTTTATTGTTAAATTGTTTGGGGTTGACGAAAATACTTACTATTGTCTTTTTGCAACTTCGATTTGATCTTTCTATAAGTGATAAATGACCCTCATGTATACTCCCCATTGTAGGAACAAAACCAACATCATTATATGGCCTTAAAGCTCTAAATAATGAATTATTATTTAATAAAATTTTCATTTGTATTAGAAATCTAGATAAGTAAAACATTTATATGATTAAACAAGCAATTATTCCTCTAGCAGGTCAAGGAACCAGACTTTTGCCTTTAACAAGTGTTTTTGCAAAAGAACTACTTCCAATAAATGGAAAGCCTGGAATTGAATATATTTTAGATGAATGCATTGAAGCTGGTATAAAAGAAGTTGTTTTCATAATATCAAATAAAAAAAAAATGATTAAAAATTATTTCTACAGTGATAATTTCTACAAAAAAATTATAAAAAAGAAAAAAGATCCTAGAATTATTTTTGAATATAAAAAAATATTAAAATATAAAAAATTAATAAAATTTGTATATCAAAATGTACCTAAGGGAACAGGTGATGCTGTATTTAAAACAAAAAAATATATAAAAGATAAATATTTTTTAATGTTGCTACCAGACGATTTGATAATTAAAAAAAACTGTTCCAAAGATATGATTAAAGTCCATCATAAACATAAATCATCTGTAATGGCCAGTATGAAAGTTAATTCTAAAACAGTTTCAAGATGGGGCATCTATAGTTTAAACAAAAAAATTTCAAAAAATGATTATTATATTGATGGAGTAGTTGAAAAACCTTCAGTTAAAAATGCTCCTTCCAATAAAGCAGTAATAGGAAGATACATTCTTCCTAAAACTGTATTTAATAAATTAGCTAGGCAGAAACCTGGTAATGGTGGTGAAATACACATAACAGATGCTATTCAAACTTTAATTAAAGAAGGTGAAAAATTTATAGCTCATAATTTTTCTGGTAAGTATTTAGATTGTGGGACTATGCAAGGTTTTATTAATTCAAATAAAGAAATAGAAAAAATATGAAACTTTGTATGATAGGTACAGGTTATGTTGGCTTAGTTAGTGGTGTTTGTTTTTCTGATGTTGGTAATATTGTTTACTGTGTAGATAAAGATAAAAAAAAAATAGAAGAATTAAACAAAGGCAATGTTCCTATTTATGAGCCTGGTTTAGAGGAAATTTTAAAAAAAAATTATAAACAAAATCGTTTAAAATTTACATCTGATTTAAAAAAAGCGGTTTCAAGTTCTGACATAATTTTTATATGTGTTGGAACTCCGACAAAAAAAAATAGTAATTCAGCTGATTTAAAATATGTGTTTAGTGTTGCAAAAGAATTAAAAAATATAATAAAAAGTTATAAAATTATAATAACCAAATCTACAGTCCCAGTAACTACTGGTGATAAAATTGAAAACATTTTAAAAAATTTAAAAAAAAGAAAATTGGTCGATATTGTTTCCAATCCTGAGTTTTTAAGAGAAGGTGAGGCCATAAGAGATTTTGTCTACCCTGATAGAGTAATTATTGGCACTGACAGCAAAAAAGCTAATAAGATTTTAAAGTCACTTTACATGCCTATAATAAAGACAAATAGTAGATATTTTAATACTTCTCGAAGAGGTGCTGAATTAATTAAATATGCTTCAAATGCATTTTTAGCTACAAAAATTTCATTTATTAATGAAATTGCAAATCTTTGTGAAAAAACGGGTATAGATGTGAAAGATATATCTGTTGGTATGGGATCAGATGAACGTATCGGGGATAGGTTTTTGAGAGCAGGACCAGCTTACGGAGGATCATGTTTTCCAAAAGATACTAGAGCCTTAATTGATACAGGTAAAAAATTTAATACAGATTTATCTATAGTCAAAACTGTTGTTACATCGAATGATAAAAGAAGATTTTTATCAATCAAAAGAGTTGAGAAAATATTAAATAATAAACTTTTAAATAAAACAATTACATTTTTAGGAGTAACATTTAAACCAAATACAGATGATATGAGAGAAGCCTCTAGTATACCAATGATTAAGTATTTTAATAAAAAAAAATGTAAAATAAAATATTTTGATCCCTCAGGTCAGAAGAAGGAATTTCAAAATTTAAAAAATGTTAAGTATTTTAATAATATAAATAAGGCATGTTTGAATAGTGATTTAATAATTTTACATACTGAATGGAATGATTTTAAATTATTAAATTTTAAAAAATTAGTAAAAAAAAGAAATTTTAATATTTATGATATGAGAAATATGTATTCTCCTTCAAAAATGAAAAAATTAAATATCAATTATTTTGGGATTGGAAGATAGTTTAGTTTAGCTCAAATATAGCATCAACTTCCACAGAAACTCCTAATGGTAAACTATTAGTACTTACCGCAGCTCTTGTATGTATACCAGCATCTCCAAATATCGATGCAATTAAATCTGAAGCTCCATTAATTACTTTTGGTTGTTCAGTAAAGTCATTTGTTGAATTAACAAATCCAGTTAATTTGATACATGACTTTATTTTAGATAGATCTCCATCACAAGCATCCTTTGCTTGTGCAACTAAACTTAATCCACATCTTTTTGCAGCTTCATAACCTTGTTCTGTGCTTAAATCTTTTCCAACTTTTCCCTTAATTAATTCTCCATTTTCATCAATCGAAATTTGACCAGAAATAAAAAGTAAATTTCCTGACTTTTTTGTTGCCACATAAGATCCAACAGGAGGCTTCGCCTCTGGAAGTATAATTTTTAATTCTTCTATTTTTTTATTAAAACTCATTAACTATTACTTTTTTTTAATCTTATTTTTAACCTTATCTCCAATTTCTACAAGATTTTCTTTCAGTTCTTTAGCTTTTTTAGAAGTTCCTTCTTTTAATTCTTGTGTTTTTTTGGACGTTCCATCCTTTAATTCTTTAGCATTCTTTGAACTTGCTTCTTTTAATTTTTTTGCATTACATTCTATGTATTCCTTAGAAAATTTTTTAAATTCTTTACATTTATTTTCTTATGCTAATGAAATGCTAATGTTAAAAAAAAACTATAAAAATTAAAAATAGTTTTTTCATTTTATTTTTTATTTTTACCTTTTTTGTTTTTGTCGTATTCTCTTCTTTTTTCAATTAAGATTAGAGCCTCTTCCATTGTAAGCTCTGTTGGATCTTTTTCTTCAGGAATTGTTGCATTTAAAGATTTATATTTAATATAAGGACCATATTGTCCCTTCATAACTCTAACTGGTTTTTTATCTTCTGGGTGTTCTCCTAAATCTTTAATAATTGAGGAAGACATTCTACCTGGTTTTGCTTCAGCAATAAGAGTAATTGCTCGATTTAATCCTATAGAGAAAATTTCATCAACATTTTCTATTCTAGCAGATTTATTTTCACACTTTAGATAAGGACCAAATCTTCCAGTATTTAAAATGATTTCTTTTTGATTGTCAGGGTTAACACCAATTGATTTTGGCAGAGAACATAAAAACTGAGCTTTTTCTAAGTCTATACTTTCTAACTCTAAACCCTTTGGGATAGAAACATTTTTAATTAATTCATTAACATTTGGTTTAGATTTTGTTTTTTTCTTTTTTTTAGTTTTTGTCTCTACTAATTCTTCTTCCTTAAGTTTTTCATATTGCAGATAGGGGCCAAATCTTCCATTTTTCAGATATATATCATTACCATTTTCATGTTTTCCTAAAAATTTAGGTTCAGCTAACTGTGATTGAGCTGCTGCTTTTGCCTTAGACAAGGGTCTAGTGAATTTACACTCTGGATAATTTGAACATCCTATAAAAGCTCCACCTCTAAAACTATTTTTAAGACTTAGTGAACCTGTATCACATAGCTGACACTTTCGAACAATATTTCCATCTTTATCAGTATCAAAAATTAGGGCTCCTAAACTTTCATTTAACAGATCTAACACTTCTCTTGTTCTTTTCTCCTTAACCTCAGAAACATTATTGTTAAAATCTTTCCAAAACATTTCTAAAACTTTTATCCAACTTTCTTTACCAGTTGTAATTTCATCTAATTGATCTTCTAAACCTGCTGTAAAGTTATAATCAACATATTTAGAAAATAACTTTTCTAAAAAAGCAGAGATAAGTTTGCCACGATCTGTTGGAAAAAACCTTTTATTTACTATTTCTGCGTAACCTCGATTAGCTATAGTTGAAATTATACTTGCATAAGTAGAAGGTCTACCAATTCCCAGTTCTTCTAATTTTTTTACTAAACTTGCTTCAGAATATCTTGGAGGTGGCTGTGTAAAATGTTGTTCATCAATTAATGCTTCAATATTAATCGGCCCTTTTGACATTTCTGGTAAAATTTCTTCATCATCATCTTTAATTGTATTTGAGTAAACTTTTAAAAAACCATCAAATTTTAGTACAGAGCCACTTGCCTTACATATTGTTTGATTATCTTCCGACTCTATTGTTATGGTGTTTCTGTCAAATTGGGCAACTTCCATCTGTGAGGACAAAGCTCTGGACCAAATTAAATTGTATAGTTTTTGTTGATCACTGCTTAAATATTTTTTTAAAGTGTTGGGTGCTCTATTTATATCTGTTGGCCTAATAGCTTCATGAGCTTCTTGTGCATTCTTGGCTTTTTTACCAGAATAATTATTTGCAGAAGCAGGCAAATATTCATTACCGTACTCATTATTAATAAAATTTCTAAAATCATTTACTGCATCAGCTGATAAGTTAGTTCCATCAGTTCTCATATAAGTAATTAATCCAACAGTATCTCCATCAATCTCAACACCTTGATATAATTTTTGTGCAATTTGCATTGTTCTTGAAGCTCCAAAACCCAACCTACTAGATGCTACTTGTTGAAGTGTAGAAGTTGTAAATGGACCTGATGGGTTTCTTTTTACAACCTTCGAAGAAATATCTGTTATTTGAAATTTTTTCTCTTTTATTTTTTTGATTGCTTTTTCAATGCTACTTTTATCTCTGAAAGTAAATTTTTCTATTTTATCTCCATTTAATTGAGAGATGCTTGCAGTAATAGTGTTTTTATTATCATCTCCAAATTTAAGAGTAAGTGTCCAAAATTCTTCTGGATTAAATAATTCTATTTCATGTTCTCTTTCAGTGATTAATTTTAAAGCTACAGACTGAACTCTTCCAGCTGATTTTGACCCAGGTAGTTTAGTCCAAAGTATTGGAGAAATATTAAAACCAACCAAGTAATCAAGAGCTCTTCTTGCCATGTAGGCATCCACCAACAATGGTTCGATTTGTCGTGGATTTTCAATGCCATGAATTACAGCTTTTTTGGTTATCTCATTAAAAACAACCCTTTCAATTTCTTTATCTTTTAGAAGTTTTTTTTCATCAAGATATTCTTTAACATGCCATGCTATAGCTTCTCCTTCACGGTCAGGATCAGTAGCTAGTATTATTTTAGAGGATTCTTTTGCAACATCAGTTATTTCTTTTAAATATTTTTTTGAAAAACTATCAACTTCCCATTCCATTTTAAAATTATGATCAGGATCAACCGATCCATTTTTCGATGGTAAATCTCTTATGTGACCATAACTAGCTAAAACAGTATAATTATCACCAAGATATTTGTTGATGGTTTTAGCTTTTGCAGGACTTTCAACTATGACTAGATTCATAATTTAACAAACTACTTAAAAGTGTTTGATAGTCAAATTAATAAATTTTAGTCTTGTTTTCCTCTTTATTTATCAGTCGTTTAATATTTTCTCTATGAGTATAAAATATTAAAATAAACATTATTCCAAAAAATATTTTATTTCCAGCAGCATCAAAAAGTAATAAATAAATAGGAACTGAGAATGATCCAATCAGTGATGCTAATGATGAAAATTTAGAAATAAAAAAAGTTACAAGCCAACAAATACCAAAAACTATTCCAAACAATATGTTTATACTACATAATATACCAACATAAGTAGCCACTCCCTTACCACCTTTAAACTTTAACCAAACTGGTAAAACATGACCTAAAAAAACACATAAAGCTGATACATAAATCAGATCAGGAAAATTTACTTTTACATATAAAACTGGAATAACTGCTTTGACTATATCAAGTATTAAAGTTGAATAACCAATAAATTTATTTCCTGTTCTTAGCGCATTTGTTGCACCAATATTACCTGATCCAATTTCTCTAATATCTTTTTTTAAAAAAATTTTAGTTAATATTAACCCAAAAGGGATAGAACCCATTAGGTATGAGACAATACCTATTGTTAATAATTCCATTTTTATATCTTAAATAATTCTTTACCTTTTACAAATGTATTGGTTACTTTTCCTTGAAGTTTTTTGTCTTCAATAGACGTATTTTTAGACTTTGAAATTAAATTTTCTTTTTTTACAATCCAAGGTTTATTTATATCAACTATACAAAAGTCAGCATCATTACCAATTGAAAGATTTCCTTTATTGATATTTAAAATTTTTGCTGGATTAGATGTTAGTGCTTGAATTATTGTTTCAAGTTTTACAGATCCATTATGAAATAGTTCTAAACTTAAAGACAATAAAGTTTCAATACCAGAAGCACCAGTTGCAGCTTGAGAAAATGTCAATCTTTTTGATTCTTCATCTTCTGGTTTATGATCAGAAACAATCACATCAATTGTTTTATCTTTAATTCCTTGAACTAACGCTAATCTGTCTTCTTCTTTTCTCAATGGTGGGGATAATTTTAAAAATGTTTTAAAATCTCCGATATCATTTTCATTTAACGAAAGATTATTTATTGAAACTCCACAAGTAAATTTAATATCATTTTTTCTTTCCTTAATAATTTCTACTGATTTTCCTGATGATAGTTGAGATATATGATATCGACACTTTACTTTTTCTAATAATGTCAAATCTCTTTCAATTATTATTCTCTCAGCTACATCTGGTATACTAGATAATCCGAGTTTGGTAGCAATTATACCTGAGTTAATCATACCGTTTTTTGCTAACTCATAATCCTCAGCATGTTGCATTATAAGACATCCCAAATCTTTTGCTGAATTCATTATTCTTGACATTAATCTAGTATTTTGAATTGTTTTTACACCATCTGTAAAAGCTACAATCCCTTTATTAGCTAATAATCCAAACTCTGTCATATTAGTTCCCTCTACATTTTGTGTAAGAGATGCGCATGGAAATATATTAATCTTAGATTTATCTCGTCCTCTTCGTTTTAAAAAATCTACAATTGAAACATTGTCAATTACAGGATCTGTATTAGGCATTGTTACTACAGATGTTACTCCTCCAGATAAAGCTGCATTACTCAAAGTTCTGAAATTTTCTTTATACTCATAACCAGGTTCTCCAACAAAAACTCTCATATCGACTAAACCAGGGAATATATATTTTCCTTTTAAATCAATAGGCTTTTCTCTGGATGGTAAATTATTTGTATTTACTTTTTTTCCTATTGCTTCAATTTTACCTACTTCATTAACAATTAATCCTCCATTTTCATTTATTGAATTTTGAGGATCAATTATATTTGCGTTAATAAAATATTGTTTTTTCATTTATTCACAAAATATTTTTAAACAAGCCATCCTAACAGCAACTCCTAGTTCAACTTGTTCTTTGATTACACTTTTATTTATATCATCTGCTAATCTAGTATCTATTTCGATACCTCTGTTCATTGGGCCAGGATGCATTATTAGTGCATCAGGTTTTGCATGATCCAATTTATCAGGTGTTAAACCATAATATTCATAATATTCTCTATTTGACGATAAATAAGAGCTTGTCATTCTCTCATTTTGCAATCTTAGCATCATTACAATGTCACAATCTTTCAATCCTTTTTTCATATCAGTAAAAGTATTAACACCAAATTTTTCGATTTCCTTTGGCATTAAATTTGTTGGAGCAACAATATTTACTTCAGCACCAAGCATAGTTAATAAATAAATATTTGATCTTGCGACCCTGGAGTGAAGAATATCTCCACATATAGCAATTTTTAATCCTTCAATTTTTTTCTTTCTATTTCTTATTGTTAAAGCGTCAAGTAATGCTTGAGTAGGGTGCTCACGCCTTCCATCACCTGCATTTAATACTACACAATTAACTTTCTGAGATAATAAATTACATGCTCCAGAATCTTGATGTCTTATTACAATAATATCAGGATGCATCGCATTTAGAGTCATTGCTGTATCAATTAAAGTTTCACCTTTTTTAATTGCTGAATTATTCATATTCATTGACATCACATCAGCACCAAGTCTTTTTCCAGCTAACTCAAATGAACTTTGAGTTCTTGTTGATGGTTCAAAAAATAGATTAATTTGAGTTTTACCTCTTAGAACATCAATTTTCTTGTTCTTACTTTGATTTAATTTAATGAAAGTTTCAGATTCATCTAAAATGTAGTTAATATCACTTACAGACAGATCTTGGATACCTAACAAATGTTTTTGAGAAATTTTAATAGCTTTGATGTTTTTTGCCATTAAAATTAACTCTATAACTATAAAGCCGTTGAATGGCAAGGATTAATTATTTAGATAGTCTATGGCTCCCTGTAAAATAAAAGCTGCTGCGTTCTGATCTATATTCTTTTCTCTTTTAGATACATTAAAATCTAATTGGCTTGATAAATTAAAAGCCCCAACTGTTGACAATCTCTCATCCCAGAGACAAACATCAACATCTATCTCTTTATCTATATTTTTAGATACATCATTGACTGACTGTGCTGAAGAGCCTGCAGATCCATCCATATTTAAAGGGTAACCAATGATAATTGCCTTTATATCATTATCTTGAATAATGTTTTTTAACTCTTCAATTAATTCTTTATTTTTTGATTTATGTATAGTTTTATAAGGGGTAGCAATTAATTGCTTTTCGTCACAAATTGATACACCAATTCTTTTTGAGCCAAGATCCAAACCTATCAAACGACATTTTTCTGACTGTTTTTTTTTAAATTCTTCTATTGTGATCATGTTGTATATTTTAAACTATAGTGATAGTTTGCGTCATATTTAAATATCATATGAGCATCGATCTTAAAACCATAAAGCATATATCTAAATTATCAAGAATTTCAGTAGATGAGAAAAAAGCTGAAAAACTTGCTAGTGATTTGAACTCAATTTTTGATTTCATTGAGAAACTCAATGAACTTAAAACTGAAAACCTTGAACCACTTACATCCGTGGCTGAAACGACTTTAAAATTAAGACCTGATGAAGTTAAAAGTAAAAATTTAAGGGAACAAATAATAAAAAATTCTCCAAAAGATAATGAAGATTATTTTGTTGTACCAAAAGTTATAGAATAATGTCTGATATTACCAAGCAAACACTTTCTGAATTAGTTAATAATATTAAAAAAAAAAAACTTTCTTCTTCAGAAGTTACTAAAGCTTTTGTTGATAGATCAGAAAAATCAAAAGAATTAAACACTTATATTACTGAAGATTTTAGTAATGCTTTAGATAAAGCTAAAAAATTTGATGCCAACCCAAACTTAGATTTAAAATTACCAGGAATTCCAATGGCTGTTAAAGATTTATTTTGTACAGCTAATTTAAGAACAACAGCTGGTAGCAAAATATTAAATAATTTTGAACCTACTTACGAATCTACTGTAACTCAAAATATTTGGAATGAAGGAGCAATTCTTATAGGTAAATTAAATTGTGATGAATTTGCAATGGGATCTTCAAATGAAACAAGTTTTTTTGGAAATGTTCAAAATCCGATTGATAAAAATTTAGTTCCAGGTGGTTCATCTGGTGGTTCATCTTCTGCTGTAGCAGCACAATTAACTCCAATTACAATTGGAACAGATACAGGTGGATCTATCAGACAACCAGCGTCATTTACAGGTACAGTAGGTTTAAAACCAACTTATGGTAGTTGTTCTAGATACGGAATAGTTGCATTTGCATCTTCCCTCGATCAAGCAGGTCCAATGGCTCAAAATGTTAAAGACTGTGCTTTGTTGCAAGAGGTAATTAGCTCATACGATCAAAAAGACTCAACTTCTATTGATTTTAAAAGAAACCAATACAGCAAAGAATTAACAAAAAACATTAAAGGAAAAAAAATAGGTATACCAAAAGAATATAGAGTTGATGGAATGCCAAAAGAAGTTGATGATCTTTGGCAGAAAGGTATTGAGTACGCTAAAGATTGTGGTGCAGAAATAATCGATATTTCTCTTCCACACACAAATTATGCTTTACCAACTTACTATATAGTGGCACCAGCTGAAGCATCTTCTAATCTTGCAAGATATGATGGTGTTAAATATGGCTTTAGAGCTGATGGAGAAAACCTTATTGATATGTATGAAAAAACTAGATCAGAGGGATTTGGAGCCGAAGTTCAAAGAAGAATAATGATAGGTACATATGTTTTATCTTCAGGTTATTACGATGCATATTATTTGAAAGCTCAAAAAGTTAGAAAACTAATTAAAAATGATTTTGACGAAGCGTACAAAAAAGTAGATGCAATATTAACCCCATCAACGCCAAGTTCTGCTTTTAAAATTGGTGAAAAAACAAATGACCCAGTTTCAATGTACTTAAACGATATTTTTACTGTTCCTGTAAATTTAGCGGGTTTACCAGGAATTTCTATTCCAGCTGGTCATGACAGCAAAGGTTATCCTTTAGGTTTGCAAATTATTGGAAAAGTATTTGATGAACAAAATATCTTAAACATTGCTTATGCAATGGAAGAAAAAATTAATTTTAAAAATAAAATTTCTGATTGGTGGATTAAGTGAGTAAAGAAAAGTCAGAATATTTAATTAATAGAAATGACAATCAATACGAAGTTGTCATTGGTTTAGAAGTTCACGCTCAAGTACTTTCTCAATCAAAGTTATTTTCTACGTCAGCTACTAAATTTGGTGCTGAACCAAACACACAGGTAAGTTTAGTAGATGCAGCATTTCCTGGAATGCTTCCAGTTATTAACGAATTTTGTGTGAAGCAAGCAATTAAAACTGGAATAGGATTAAAAGCTAAAATTAACAAAAGATCAGTATTCGATAGAAAAAATTATTTTTATGCTGATTTACCACAAGGATACCAAATCTCTCAATTTAAAGACCCAATAGTTGGTGAAGGTAAAGTGATTTTAGATATGCCAGAAGGTCAAAAAGAGGTTGGTATAGAAAGATTACATTTAGAACAAGATGCAGGCAAAAGTATTCATGATTTAGATCCAAAAAATACTTTTGTTGATTTAAATAGATCAGGAGTTGCTTTAATGGAAATTGTTAGCAAGCCTGATTTAAGATCACCAGAGGAAGTTAATGCTTATATTAAGAAATTAAGATCAATAATGCGATATTTAGGAACTTGTGATGGTAACATGCAGGAAGGATCTTTGAGAGCAGATGTTAATGTTTCTGTAAGAAAAAAAGGTACAAAAGATTTTGGTACTAGATGTGAAATTAAAAACGTTAATTCTATTAAATTCATGCAAATGGCAATTGAATATGAAGCAAATAGACAAGTTGATTTAATTGAAGATGGACAATCTGTTGATCAAGAAACAAGACTTTTTGATACCAAAAAAAATGAAACACGATCTATGAGGTCAAAAGAAGATGCTCATGATTATAGATATTTTCCAGATCCTGATTTATTACCATTAGAAGTTTCTGATGAATTTATCGATCAATTACAATCAGAAATACCAGAGTTACCCGATGAAAAGAAAAAAAGATTTATAGATCAATTTAAATTAACTCCATATGAAGCAAATATCATGGTTTCAGACATTGAAACTTCAAACTATTTTGAAGATGTTGTTAAAAAATCTGACGTTAAATTAGCAACCAACTGGATTATAGGTGAATTATTTGCTGCACTTAATGAAAAAAATTTAGAAATAACCGGTAGCCCAATTAGTGCTGGTAATTTATCAAAATTAATTAATTTAATTAAGGATGGAACAATTTCTGGAAAAATTGCAAAAACTGTATTTGAACAAATGATGGAAGGGGACAAGGATCCTAAAAAAATTGTTGAAGAAAAGGGATTAAAACAAGAAAGCGATCCAAAAGCTTTAGAGGCTTTAATAGATAAAGTTATTGATAACAATAGAGATAAAGCTACTGAATATAAATCTGGTAAAGTTAAATTATTTGGATTCTTTGTTGGACAAGTAATGAAAGTTTCAGGTGGAAAAGCTAACCCTCAGTTAGTAAATGAGATTTTAAAGAAAAAGCTTTAGGTTCATGGGCTCAGACCTAAAAATTAGCAGCAAAATTCAAGACTACATTTTAAATAATGGACTAGATCTTCATCCGGTTCAAAAAGAAATTATTTCTTATAATGAGTCTCTTGGAGATATTAAAAGGATGCAAATATCTATATCACAATCTCAATTTTTACACTTAATAGTAAAAATATCTAATGTTAAAAAAATACTAGAGATTGGAACTTTTACTGGTTTAAGTGCTTTATCAATGTCTCTAGCTTTACCAGAAGTTGGTAGAATTATTGCTTTAGACAAAAATCAAGAAACTAACGAAATTGCAATTAAATTTTTTGAGAAAGCAAAACAAAGTCATAAAATTCAAACAATAATTAAACCTGCTTTAGAAAGTATGAACGAAATCAAAGAAAATGATTTTGATTTAATTTTTATTGATGCTGATAAAAAAAATTATAAAGAATATTATGAAAAATCTTTAATTTTATTAAAGAGAAACGGCTTAATAATAATTGATAATGTTCTATGGTATGGTCAGGTTGTTGATGAAAAAAGTGATGATAAAATCACTTTAACCATTAAAGATTTTAATAATTATGTTTCTAAAGATAAAAGAGTTGAAAAAACCATAGTACCTTTAGGTGATGGAATGACAGTTTGTAGAAAATTATAATGTTTGATGTTTTTGGATTTTATAAATTTATAAAAATTTCTTATTTAAAGAAAAATCAAAAACTACTTCACAAAAAATTATTAAATAAAAACATACGTGGAACAATAATTATTTCTAAAGAAGGATTAAATGGAACAATTTCTGGAAAAAATAAAGATATTAAATTAATCAAAGATTATTTACACAAATTATTTAAATTCGAAAAATTTGATAGTAACAATATTTCAAAAAGCTCATTTCAACCGTTTCACAAACCAAAAGTAAAAATTAAAAAAGAATTAGTTCCAATGAATTTAAGTTTAAAAAAGAGAATTAAAAAAAAAGATAGTCATGTTAATCCTCAAAAGTGGAACTCATTAATAAAAGACAAAAAAACAGTTTTAATTGATGCGAGAAAACCATTTGAATATAAAGTTGGAACCTTCAAAGGTTCAATTAATCCGGAAATAGATAATTTTAGAGATTTTCCAAAATATTTAAAAAAATTAAACAAAAATCAACCTATTGCTATGTTTTGTACTGGAGGTATTAGGTGTGAAAAAGCATCAGTATTTCTGGAAAATAAAGGCTACAATAACGTTTACCAACTAAAGGGTGGTATTTTAAACTATTTAAAAAAAACAGCCCTAAAAAAAAGTTTATGGAAGGGTGAATGTTTTGTATTTGATAACAGAATTAGTTTAAAGCATGGTTTGAAAATAGGTTCTTACTCAATGTGTAGTGGTTGTAGAAAACCTATTTCTCCAATAGATAAAAAATCTAAAAAATATGAAGAAGGAGTTTCTTGTCCAAATTGTCACGATAATTTAACAAACGATCAAAAATCAAGATTTAGAATGAGACAAAAACAAATTAATCTTGCTAAAAAAACCGGGAAAAGACATATCTTTCAAAAAGAATATTAAAATATTTTTAGTTTAAAAAAATGAATTTATTAAAAGATGAAGTTTCTAAACTTATAAAAAAACTTGCAATACCCGCAAGTGTTGGAACATTATTTCAAACACTATACACTTTAGTTGATACTTTTTATGCTGGGAAAATTTCACCTGAAGCTTTATCTGCATTAAGTAAGTCCTTTCCAATCTACTTTTTAATTATTGCTACATCTATTGGTGTCACTGTTGCGGGCACTTCATTAATTGGAAGTAGCATTGGGGAAAAAAACGAAAAAAATGTATTAGGTTATTTTACAAATATCATTCTTTATTCAGTAATAATTTCAATACTTGTATCAATAATTGGCTTTAGTTTCTCTGAAAAATTATTTTTAACCATGAATTCATCAAGAGAGGTAATTACTCTTGGCCTTGAATATACCAATGTAATATTTTACGGAACTATTCTCTTCATCCTGGTTGTAGCTTTAAATTCATTTCTTCATGCAGAGGGTGATACAGTTACATATAGAAATGCTCTGATATTATCTTTTTTTTTAAACGTTTTATTAAATCCAATATTTATATTTGGTTTTTTATTTATCCCTGCTTTTGGTGTTGCAGGCATAGGTTACGCAACTTTGATTGCTCAATTTCTTTCACTAATAATCGTTTTAATTAAATTGTTAAAAAATAAACGTATTCAAGAAATCGCTACTCAAAATTTTAAGATCAAACTACTCTACATTAAAAATATTTTCTTCCAATCAATGCCAATTACAATAGCTATTTTGGGCTACTCAATTGCTGCAACAATCGTATTTACTTATGTTGCATTTACAGGAGAATATGCCGTAGCTGGTTATGGAGCAGCAACAAGGATAGAGCAGGTTGTCTTACTGCCTATATTGGGGATAAATACAGCAATAATATCAATTATTGCACAGAATATAGGTGCGAAATATTATTATAGAGTAAAACAATCTTATTTTACATCAGTAAAATACGGCTTGATTATAATGTTAGCGTCTGGGGTTTTAGTATTTGTAACTGCAGATGTAATGCCAAAATTTTTCTCATCTAACACAGAAGTTATTGAATATGGGTCAATGTATTTAAAAATTTCTGCATTTATCTTACCAGCATACCCAATATTTTTTCTATCAAATGGTTTTTTTATGGCTTTAAAAAAATCTGAGAAAGCAATGATTAACAACATATTGAGGAACGTGCTGGTTCCATTTTTATCTTATTATATAGCACGTTCTATTGATGCAGATTTTAAAACTTTTTTTTATATCTGGGCAATATTGCAATGGTTAATATCAATCTTACTGTTCTTTTATGTTAAATATTATATTAACAATAAATTAACTATTGGTTAATGTTTTATACAAAAAAGAAATTGATAATTTTGATAATTATTTCATCTATATTTTTTATACTTACATATAACGATGTAAGATCTGAAAATATAAATAAAATATCAGGTTTTGCTAAAGTTGTTGATGGAGATACAATCAAGATCAATTCAAAAAAAATCAGATTATACGGTATTGATGCACCTGAAAAAAAACAAAAATGTAAAAAAACTTATTTAACAATATCTTTTATGTCTTTTACTAAAGATTATATGTGTGGAGAAGTATCTACTCAAAAGTTAATTAAAAAGATCAATAAACAAAAATTAAATTGTAATATTTTAGATGTTGATAGGTATAAAAGGTTAATAGGCGAGTGTTTTAAAAGAAATATAAATTTAAATTCTTGGATGGTTTCAAATGGTTATGCAGTAGCATATAGAAAGTATTCTAAAAAATACATTTCTGATGAAATTAATGCCAAAAATAACAAATTAGGTATTTGGCAAGGTAAATTTGAAATGCCATGGGATTTTAGGCGAAAAAATTAATCTTTACAGTCTTAAAGAACTATCTTCTATCCATTCCCAAAGATGTTTAGCAAATGATCTTCTAACAAATAAATTAACAAAATCTTTGTCTTTATTGTGAATAATAACATCTATATGATTTAGTAAAGTTTGAGCAGTCGATCCTTTTTTTTCACGAAATAAGTTAAAATTAAAAGGACATCCTGAAGAAAAAAGATCATAAACTTTATCACCTTTTATCTCCAATTGTACAAATTGGTCAGTTACATCAGTTACAGCACCTAATGATGTTTTTGAAATATTATTAAATAATATATCATTTAATTCGTATTGATTGGTTTCTTTACTAGTCCTCTCGTTGGATACAATCATCCATTCATCTGGACTTAACCATATCGCAGTAAGTTTATCACTTGATGAAGATGTATTGGCTTCTGTTGGTAAAATCATATTTAAACTTTTTCCTACATTTGTAAAAAATTCTCTTGTTTTACCTCTTAAATTTAATTTCATTACTGGTGCAATTTCTTTTACAGAAACACCGTTACTATTAATTTCGCTAATTGTTACTTGATTATAATTAAGCATTCAATCTTTCGTTAGTTTGATCAAAAAATACTGGATTTGAAACAGTTACATTGATTGTTTTATCTTCCATAGGAATAAATAATTTTTTACCAATCATATCTTTACCTCCTCTGACAACGGCCAAGGCTATAGATTTATTTAAATTTGGACTAAAGTAACTTGATGTAACATGACCAAGCATTTCAACAGGATTTTTATTTAGTTCAGAAACAATTTGTGCTCCTTCTTCTAATACAACCTTTGGGTCATCTGTTAACAATCCCACCAATTGTTTTCTGTCTTCTCTTATAGTATCTGACCTGTAAAGAGATCTTTTGCCAATAAAATCATATTTTTTTTTACTTACTATCCAATCCATCTGTAAGTCTATTGGGGTCATCGTACCATCCGTATCTTGACCAACAATAATAAAACCTTTTTCAGCTCTTAATAAGTGCATCGTTTCTGTACCATAAGGAGTAATATTAAATTCTTTACCAGCCTCTATACATTTTTCCCATAGATCTTTTCCATAACTTGCTTGAACGTTAATTTCAAAACTTTGTTCACCAGTGAAACTTATTCTCATAATCCTACAAACAATGTTTTCAACTTTTGCTTCTTTAAAAGACATATGTGGAAAATTTTCATCAGACAAATCTAAATCAGGAATAATTTTTTTGAGAATTTTTTTACTATTAGGGCCACACAAACTTGCTGTAGCAAATTGATCAGTAACTGAAGTTAAATATACATCTAATTCTGGCCATTCAGTTTGAAGGTAATCCTCTAATTTTCCAAGAACATTTGCTGCACCACCAGTTGTTGTTGTCATCAGATAGTGATTTTCGCCTAATCGCGTAGTAACACCATCGTCATATACCATACCATCTTCATTTAACATTAAACCATATCTACATTTGCCAATACCAAGTTTTGACCAGGCATTTGTATAAACTCTATTCAAAAACTCTGAAGCATCACTTCCTTGTATATCAATCTTACCAAGTGTGGACGCATCTAATATTCCTGAACTTTCTCTTGCAGCTTTGCTTTCTCTTTGAACTGCTTGGTGCATAGTTTCACCATTAATGGGGTAGTACCAAGCTCTTTTCCATTGACCAACATTTTCAAATTCTGCTTTTTGCTCAACATGCCAATCATTCATAGGTGTTCTTCGAAAAATATCAAAAAACTTACCAACATTACGTCCTACAATTGTTCCAAATGTTAAAGGAGTATAAGGAGGTCTAAAAGTAGTTGTTCCAAGTTCTCCTATCTTAACACCTGCTGTATCTGCAATTATTCCCAAAGCATGCATATTTCCTAATTTTCCTTGATCAGTTCCCATCCCAATTGTTGTATATCTTTTGACATGTTCAATAGATCTGAAACCCTCTCTTAGTGCTAATTTTATATCTTTTGCAGTTGCATCATTTTGATAATCAACAAAAGGCCTAGTTTTGCCTAAAGCTTTATCAGACGGTAATAACCATATATTTCTTTTTGAAATCTCTTGGTCGTTATTAAAAGTAATATTTTCAAAATCTGTTTTAGTTATATCTAAAAAATCTTTTAGTTTTTCATTTAAGTTTTTAAGTATTTCATCAAGCTTAAAATCACCACAACAAGATCCAACACTTATTTGATCTGAATTATTTTTATTTGGAATAAATATTTTTTTATCCTCATCAAAAGCAAGTTTGCTACCTGACTGAGTACATAGGTGAACAGCTGGAGTCCATCCACCAGCAACTCCTAAACAATCACATGAAATAGAAATTTTATTTCCAGTTACTGAAGTTCCATCATTTGATAGTTTCATTATTGAGACATTGTTTAATCTTTTATAACCAGAGGTATCAACAACTGTATGTTCCCAGTATATTTTTACACCTGCATCAATAACTCTTTTTTCTAAATTTGTTTTAGATTGCTTTCTAATATCAACTATTGCTTCAACTTTGATACCTTTATCGTTTAATGAAAGAGCATTTTCATATGCACTGTCATTATTTGTAAAAAATACAATCTTCCTACCACAGGCTACACCATAAAAATCACTATATTTTTTAATTGCAGAAGAAAGCATTATTCCAGGTCTATCATTATTATTAAATACCATCGGTCTTTCCAAAGCACCTGTTGCCAAAATTACCTTCTTTGCTCTTATTTTAAGTAACCTTTGTCTAATTTTATTTGTCTTATCTTTTTTTTCTAAATGATCTGTTAAGTTCTCTCTTGCTAGTAAATAATTATATTGATGGTAGGCAGCAACACTTGTTCTAGTTTTTATTTCTAAATTTTTAATATTTTTAAGTTCTTCAATTTCTTTTTTTAACCATTCAGATGAATTTTTGTTATCAATTTTATTACTTTCATTGTTTTCATAAATAGTTGATCCTCCCAATTCATTTTTTTCATCTAAAAGTAAAGTTTTGTAGTTATTCTTTGCAGCATTTTTAGCAGCTAGAATTCCAGATATACCTGCGCCAACTACAAGAACATCACAATGAATATTTCTGTGATCATAAATGTCAGGATCTTTTAACATTGGTGATTTTCCTAATCCTGCTGAGTGTCTTATAAAGTATTCATATTTCCCCCAGAACCTTGCAGGCCACATAAATGTTTTGTAATAAAATCCTGCAGGAAGTAGTGGTGATAAGAAATTATTTATTCCACCAATATCAAAGTTTACACTTGGCCAGCAATTTTGACTTGATGCCTCCATTCCCTCGTATATTTCAACTTCAGTTGCCCTAACATTTGGTTCAGTTCTATTGGTATTTGGATTAATTTGAACAATTGCATTGGGCTCCTCAGAACCTGACGTCATTATACCTCTTGGTCTATGGTATTTAAAACTTCTACCTACTAAATGAACATTATTTGCCAATAAAGCAGAAGCAAGTGTGTCTCCTTTAAATCCATAATAGGTAGTACCGTTAAATTTAAATGAAATTCTTGTAGTTTCATCAATATATTGACTAGATTTAATTCTTAAATTTTCTGACATTTCTTTTATATTGAAGGAGGTTTTTCTCCCATCTTATAAATTGCTTTTATTTCATCATTCGAAGTGTCTCTAACCATATTAAACCATTTGCGACAACCATGAGCATGGTTCCATCTTTCATATTGAACACCTTTAATATTTTTTCTCATAAATAAATATTCTGCCCATTCATCATCACTAAGCTCTGTTGGTTGTTTTGGTCTTTCAATATGAGCTTCACCACCAGCTTTAAATTCTTGCTGATCCCTCTCACCACAATATGGACAATTAATAACAAACATTAGTGAGCAACTGCTGCAGCACCATGTTCATCAACAAGGTCTCCACTTACAAATCTATTTAAATTAAATGCTGCATTGAGTTTGTGTGGTTCATCATTAGCAATTGTGTGTGCAAACAAATCTCCTGATCCAGGTGTAGCTTTAAAGCCTCCTGTACCCCAACCACAATTAAAATAAAGTCCTTTGATAGAAGTTTTACTTAATATTGGACTTGCATCAGGACATATATCTACAATTCCTCCCCATTGTCTTAACATTCTCATACGGCTAAAAATTGGATACAATTCTAAAATAGCATTTAGAGTACCTTCAACTATTTGATGACTTCCTTTTTGAGCATATGAAACATAATCATCTGTACCAGCACCAATAACCAATTCACCTTTATCTGATTGACTAACATAAGCGTGTACGGCGTTTGACATAACTACTGTATCAATTATTGGTTTTACGGGTTCAGATACTAGTGCTTGAAGAGGTTTACTTTCCAGAGGAAGTCTTATTCCAGCCATATTAGCAATCACACTTGAATGTCCAGCTGCTACAACTCCAATTTTTTTAGTTTTAATAAATCCTTTTGTTGTTTCTAAACCTTCAACAGTATCACCATTTCTTTTTATACCTTTTACTTCACAATTTTGAATTATATCAACACCCATTTCATCAGCACCTCTAGCATAACCCCAGGCAACAGCATCATGTCTTGCTGTACCAGCTCTTCTTTGTAATGTACCACCAAGTACTGGATATCTTATATCTTGAGATGTATTTATAATTGGACAAAACTTTTTAACTTCTTCTGTACTCAAGTAAACAGCATCAATGCCATTTAGTCTATTTGCGTGTGTTCTTCTTTTTAAATCTCTTACATCTTGCAAATTGTGAGCAAGATTCATTACACCTCTTTGACTAAACATAACATTGTAGTTTAATTCTTGAGATAATCCTTCCCAAATTTTTAGTGCGTGATCATATAGTCTAGCACTAGCGTCCCATAAATAATTCGATCTAATAATTGTAGTGTTACGTCCAGTGTTTCCTCCACCAATCCATCCTTTTTCAACAACAGCAATATTTTTCATGTTGTGTTTTTTTGCTAAATAATATGCTGTCGCTAGACCATGACCACCTCCACCAACTATGACAGCATCATACTCTTTTTTTGGCGTAGGGTCTTTCCATGCTCTTTGCCAATTCTCATGATATGAAAGAGCATTTTTGATCAGTGAAAATATTGAGTATTTATTTCCCATAATAATTGAATAATTACTTTATAAATATTGAATTTTCAATAAAATCACTTATTACACAATGTCATACGGAGAGATGGGTGAGAGGCTGAAACCAGTCGTTTGCTAAATGACCGTGCGAGGAAACTTGTACCGAGGGTTCGAATCCCTCTCTCTCCGCCACTAATATAAAGGCTGATCTTTAAAAAAATCTTTCATTACTATTGGATTTTGTTCCAGTACATATCTGTATACATTGTAATTTTCTAATACACGCTGAACATAGTTTCTAGTTTCTCTAAACTTGATTAGCTCAACCCAATCAACATAGTTTATCTGCTTTTTTTGTGGATCATTATTTAATTTTTTCCAATATTTAACTCTATTCGGACCAGCATTGTATGCTGCTATTGCAAATGGATAAGCACCGTCATATTGCTGAATTAAACCAGCGATATAATGAGATCCTAAATTTATATTGTACTCAGGATCGGTTGTTAATCTAGATTTTGCATAAGGAAGCTTCGCTTGTTTAGCAACTATTTTTGCAGTGTAAGGCATTAATTGCATTAATCCTTTTGCACCTGCATGACTATTTGCTTTTAAATCAAATTCACTTTCTTGTCTTATAATTGATAAAATTAATGCGCTTTCAGGAATTTTTCTTCCAT